>DATJLR010000003.1:0-86037 GCA_035509435.1 Minisyncoccota bacterium
CAGCTCCGCGCGAAGCACCCGGCGGCCGCGTTCGACATGATCACGGTGACGGTCGGCCCTGGTCTTGAGCCCGCGCTCTGGACAGGCATCACGTTCGCTCGTGAGCTCGCGCGCGAATACCGCGTGCCGCTCATCGGCGCGAATCACTTAGAGGGCCATCTCTATAGTTTTTTATTGTCGTCAAAGAAGAAAGTGGCATTCCCCGCCGTGGCGCTCAGAGTGAGCGGCGGCCACACCATCTTGCTCAAGCTCGATTCGTTCTCGCGCTGGAAACGGCTCGGCGAGACGCGCGACGACGCCGCAGGCGAGGCGTTCGACAAGGTCGCGCGCCTGCTCGGACTTCCCTATCCCGGCGGCCCGCAGGTGGAGTCCCTCGCCCGCCGCGGCGATCCGCACGCGATCGCGTTCCCTCGCCCGATGCTCGCGGAAAAGAACTATGACTTCAGCTTTTCGGGATTGAAGACCTCTGTGCTCTATTATATGCGCGACCATAAGAACGCCTCAAAGAAAGACGTTGCGGCGTCGTTCCAGGAAGCGGCGCTCGACGTGCTCACAAAAAAGACGATCCGCGCCGCGCGGGAAGCAGGCGCGCGCGCGATATTGCTCTCCGGCGGCGTCGCCGCGAACAAGGCGCTCCGCGCGCGCCTGGCGCGCGAGGCAAAAAAGATCGGCTGCGCGTTCCTCGTGCCGGACTTCAAGTACAACCTGGATAACGGCGCGATGATTGGCATCGCCGGCTACATGGCATATCTCAGAAAAAAGCGTTATAAAATAGAGGCACGCGGCGACATGGAAATTTAATATCTCATGCTCTCACTTTTTCAAGGCATCATCCTCGGGCTCGCGCAGGGGATCAGCGAGCTCTTCCCTATCTCAAGCTTGGGCCATACCGTGCTCCTGCCCGGACTGCTCGGTTGGCATATAGACCAAAATTCCGAAACATTTCTGGAATTCCTCGTGGCAACGCACCTCGCGACCGCGATCGTCCTTTTTGTGATCTACTTCAAGGACTGGGTGCGGATCGTAAAAGGCATTTTCCGTTCGCTCGCGGCGCGCGAGATAAGCGACGCCGATCCGGACGCAAAGCTTGGGTGGCTGCTCGTCGTGAGCACGATCCCTGCCGGCATCATCGGCCTTCTCCTTAAAGACCAGATCACGGGATGGCTCCTCACGCCCGCGTCGGCATCGATATTCCTCGCGCTGAACGGCGTCCTCCTACTTGTTGCGGAGCGGCTGCGCAAGCGCGCCGGGCACGAGGCCGCGCCATCGGCCGTCGAGAGTACCGAGAACAACGACCGGCGCATCGCGCACCGTCTCACGTTCTGGCAGGCCACAAAAGTGGGATTGCTCCAGGTGCTCGCCCTGCTTCCCGGCTTTTCGCGCACCGGTTCCACGCTCGCCGGCTCGCTCATGGTCGGCCTTTCGCACGAGGACTCCCTGCGCTATTCCTTCCTGCTCGCCACGCCGATCATCGGCGCGGCGGCGCTGCTTGAGGTCCCGCCGCTTCTCACGTCGGGCAACAGCGCGCTTATAGAGGTCTCGCTTGCCGGCGCCATCGCCGCCGCGCTTGCCGCATGGTTCGCCGTCAAGTTCCTCACGCGCTATTTCAAAACGAACACGCTCACGCCCTTTGCGATCTACTGCATCGCGGTCGGGCTCATCAGCATCGCGATCTTCCGCTAGCGGGAGCGCGCCGGACGCGCACCCTAGCCCCCATACATCTCCGCACGGATCTTTTTGAGCTCAGCGATCACCTCCTCGTCGCTGATCTTTTTGAATCGCGGATAGGTCTTCCCCTCCTTTGTGATATATTCCAAAAACATTTTGAGCGGCCGCAGGTCGAACAATTTCCCCGCCTTGTACACTGCGCCCTCATAGAGCGGCCGATAGACCACCATCAGCACATCCTCAAGCGGCAGATAGTCCTCCGTGTGATGGCCCACGCCGATCACTTCGTACGCGTAATTGTTCAGCGCGCCGTCCGGGTCGTGCTTGTAGTGATAATAAAATCCCTTTTCGGGAACCTCTTTTGGGATCGTGAGCGCCATCTTCGCGCAAATAATATTAAATTTTTATGAAACCTTCTTCGCACTCGCAAACCAGGCGTAGATGAGCAATGCGAACCCGACGACGAGCGCCGCGATGCCGTGCTTGATATGCGGCGTCGTCATGGCGGCGTCATAGCCCGGCACGAACACGGGCAGCATGTCCGCAGGCGTCATCCAATAATAGATGGCGAGCGCGATGCACGCGAGGCCCGCGATCACTGCCACTATCGTCAATGTTTTTTTCATAAAAATAGTTATTGTTCAGTCATACAGATACACTTCGTCCACGTAGCACCACATGAAGTTCTCCTCGGGCGTCACCGACTTCATGATCGGGTGGCCGGTCGCGCGGAAATGCTTCGTGGCATGCCGGTTCTTGGAGCTGTCGCAGCATCCCACATGGCCGCACGTGAGGCACATGCGCAAGTTCACCCATGTGTCCCCCGTCTTTATGCAATCCTCGCACACCGTGATGTCCTTCGGATGGACGTCCCGGATCTCGCCGCGATGGGTGCAGGTCTTCTCGGGCATGGAATGATTATATCATAGAAGGCTCGTATAGGGTGGCCTTGACAACGTATAAGCATATGCTAATATCTAGATATGTCTGACCTCTGCAAGGAAATAAACAAGTTCGGCAAAGGCGTCGGGAATGCGGCGCGGTACCGGATCATCGAAGCCCTGATCAAGGGGCGGAAGACGGTGAACGAGCTCACGCGCATCGTAAAACTCTCCCAGCCGGCGGTTTCACAGCATCTCAAGACGCTCAAGGCGTGCGACCTCGTGATCGACGAGCGGCGCGGCAAAGAGGTGTTCTACGCGGTGAACACCGAATATACGCTCAAACTCCTGCAAAGCCTGGTCAGCGACATGCAGAAACAAAAGAAAAATAAATCATAAACAATCATTAAAACCATGTTAAAAACAAAGATCATACTCGGCAGCACGCGGCAGGGACGGTTCGGCGAACAGCCGGCAAAGTGGATATTGGAAAAAGCGAAAGCGAAAGGATTGGATGCGGAACTTTTGGACCTGCGCGACTATCCGCTCCCCTTCTTTGACGAGCCGGAGACGCCAAGTTCCAAGAAGGCGCCGTATGCGAATCCGGTCGTCACGAAATGGACCGCGAAGATCGCGGAAGCGGACGCGTTCATCGTCGTCACGCCGGAGTACAATCACGGCACGTCGGCAGCGCTCAAGAACGCGATCGATTATGTGAATCAGGAATGGCAAAAGAAGGTGGTGGGATTCGTGGGATATGGCACGGTCGGCGGAGCACGCGCGATCGAACAGCTCCGTCAGGTCTTCCCCGAGATCCATGCGGCCACTGTGCGCGCGGCGGCGATGATCATCACGCCGTGGCTGCTCCCCAAAAATGCTGACGGCACGACAGACCTTTCCTCTGCCGATGCCCAGGCCGATCAGATGCTCGACCAGCTCACCTGGTGGGGCGATGCGCTGAAAACAGCACGGGAGAAGGATGCAAAATAGATCTGCAAAAAGCGACCCCGGCTCTTGCCGGGGCTTTTGTTTAATAGAAACTTAATGATTTCTGACACGAGGACGAGGCGGGGGCTCAGGAGGTAGCCCTTCTCTAAACGAGGCAGTTTCCGGAAGACCGATCTCGGAGATCTCGCCGCGTATGGAAACGACCACATCTGTTACGAGAATTTCATGGCCCGCAGCTCTCGCTTGCTTGAGCAAGTCCGCCACTTCGGGGCTCTCAGTCATCACTTTTACAACGAGCGAACGCAATGCCTCGACAAAAACCATCGTGGCAGACTCCATATCTTTTCCCTTCCTTTCTTCCGGTACTATAGATTCGCTTTGTAAAAAAATCAAACTACTCCTCTTCTATCTTTATCTTTATCTCCTTGAACTCGTTCTCCACTTCAACAAGCCGGTCTTTGCTCAACTTGATAAGCTCTCCCGCCTCGCGGATCTTCACAAGCGCCTCTTCAAGATCGATCTCCTCCTGCTCCTCAAACCAATCCGAGATCCGCTTGATGTCCTCCAGATATTGCTTTAGGTTTGCCGGCTGGCCGCTGCCGCCCTGCTGCGCCTGGTCTTTTTTTTGTTTCGCTGTCTTTGCCATGATGGATGTTTGTTATTGATGAATCTATCGTGCCGTCCGCGACCGTGAGCGCGAGCGCGTCGCCGGGCGAAAGTCCCGCCGTGCTCCGTACTACTTTACCATTCCTTCGCGCGATAGAATAGCCGAGCGAGAGCTGCCGCGCCGGATCGTTGTGTTTGACGGCCTGTGCGCCGAGCGCGACGGTGGCCTTCGCGCTCTCGAGCGACCGCTCGAACATATTGCACAGCCCGTCCCAGGTGTTCGTGAGCGCGCTCTCCACGCGCTGGAGCTCGAGCGGAAACCGGTTGAGCAATCCCGCGAACTCGCGCACTTTTGCGTACGCCTCTTCCCACGAGCGGCTGAGCAGGTGCGCGGCGGCGGTCGGCGTGGAGACCATGTGATCCGCGGCGAGGGCCATGAGCGGCACATCCTGGTCGTGGCCGATGCCCGCGATCACGGGTACCGGAAAGTCCATGACGGCGCGCACGAGCGCCTCGTTGTTGAACGCCTGGAGCGACTCGAGCGAGCCGCCGCCGCGTATGATCACGAGCGCCTCGATTCCCGTTCCGCGCGAGCCCTCGTCCTCCACTATTTCGCGCATCGCGTTGATCGCGGCGAGGAGCGGCCGCGCCGCCTGGGCTCCCTCCACGCGCGAATCGATCACATTCACGGCGAACCCGAACTTGCCCAGATTGTTCTCGAAATCATGGATCACCGCGCCCTTGAGCGACGTGATGACGCCGATGCGCTGAGGATACTCCGGCAGCGGCCGCTTGCGCTCCGGCGCGAACGCGCCTTCCGCTTCCAGCTTGCGGCGCAGCTCATCGTACGCTTTCTTGAGCGCGCCTTCGCCCACAAGCTCAACCGTGTCCGCAACGAACGACAGCCGGCCGCTGTTCGGATAGACATTCGGATGTCCGTTCAAAATGACCTCCATCCCCACCTCGAGCGCGATGCCGCACAGCTGATAGTTGCGCGCCCAGATGATCGCGTCCAGCGTGCCGGGCTTCTCTTTATCTTTGATGCTGAAGTACACGTGGCCGCTCGCCGCGCGCTTCAGCTCGCATATCTCCCCCACGATCCGCGCCGACTGCGCCTTGAAGAATACATTGAGGATCTCGATGTATTCGGCGATGGTAAAAACTTTATCTTCGGTAAAATTCATGGACGATGGATTCCCTATAAAATTAAAAGTTTTTAGTCAGAAAAATCGTACGTAAAGTTCCCAAATATAGCGGCACAGGCAAATCAATTTTAATTGCCCTAAGTCCATATTTTGTATAAGGTGTAACAATAGTATTATTTTTAAAATCCATCAGGTCTTCGATTTTTTCATTACTGACAATATTCATCATCAAATTATCAAATTCTCGTTCGGCTGTCTTATGGCCATAAATTTCATCATATTCAAAAGCAAATAATGGTTTTATATCATGGGCACTTTTAAAAAGCGCTGCCTCAAATGTAAGATTTTTGAATTCAAGCATTAGATCATCTGCAAGTTCTGAAAACTCCTCCAATTCTTCGCTTTTAAGATAAAATTCTAAAGGAAGTGATGTTTCTCTCTCGGTGGGAAGAACTGTAATTCGATAATCAATCCCATCAAATTTATTCTTCACGATTACAAGTGGGTGTTCCATAAAAATTATCCAAATAGATATGACTTTAGCGAATAATCATTATTTTTTCGCCTTCTCGTGCTGCGCCCGCTTATTATAGTACGCGCAGTAATCGCAGTCATCGCTCGCGGGCGGGATCGCTTCATCCATCAGGCACTTGTGCATGTTCACGATCGTCGGTTCCACCCAATCCGTGTTGCCCACGTACGGGATCACTTTGATGTCGAACTCCAGGCGCGCGTCGAACGCGGCGGCGTCCGCATCGCCGTTGCAGTACACAAAGTAACCGATCGGCGACACGGCAAAGCCGTTCTTGCGGAACAGCCATTGGTAGATCTCCATCTGCCGCTTGTAGCCGTCCTGCCACTCGGCGTCGAGCGACACCTCCTCCGTCTTTGACGTCGCCTTATAATCCACGATGTGCAGCTCCCCGGTCGGCGCCACCCACACGTCGTCCACGCCGCCGCGGATCAGCAAGTTCGTCGGCTCGTGCAAAAACTGGATCCCGCGGCGGAGCGAGTCGCGCCACGCATCAAGCTCCTTGTGCGCGTACGGGATCGCGTCGATATTATATTCCTTCATTAACGGATGGATGCTCCCCGCGGCGCGATGGATGTCGAACTCCTTTTTGAGCAAGGCGTCCACGGCGCTGTTCAGGCTGAACGGGAATCCCGGCGGCCGCGGGGTGCCGAGCCGCTTATCGATATAGAAACACCGCTGGCATTGCACAAAAAGATCGATGCCGCTGCGGCTCACCACGAACGGCTCGCGCGATGACGGGTCGAAGACATTCCGTGTGCGCTGGGGGTTATAGTACTTGGACATGGGGGCGCGTGAACACTAAGAATTTAATTAAATTATAACCCCAAATCAAAAGGCCCGCTCCCCACTCGGGAAACGGGCCTTTATTGTATAACCATGCGTTGTTTGGTGTTCGTTCAGCGCTAAGCGAATGTCTCAAAGCCGGCTGACTGGCGCTGTATCGCCATGCGCACCAATTCCTTGATGAGCTGGGATTCAACATCCAGCACTGCTTTGATTTCAGACAAATCTTTCAGGAGTGCCTGGTGAGTGTATGTCTTACGTTTGGAGACGATCATAACCTAGGTATGATTTGTATGAGTTTGTTAGGATTGCGACCTTTGATCCTTCCGCTCGACCTAACAAGTACTACGCACCGTCCCCAGGAATATTACAACTCCCCTTTTGCAATCTTTTGCCGCACCTTGTCAACGTATGCGTTGAAGAAGAACAGGTTATGGAACGTGAGCAGCGCGCCGCCCGTGATCTCGTTCGCGCGCGCCAGGTGCGCGATGTACGCGCGCTGATATTTCTGGCAGACCATGCACACGCACGTGGGATCGATCGGGCCCTTCTCTTTAAGAAGCGATGCCTTGTTGAAATCCACGCGGCCCTTGCTCACGAACGCGATGCCGCGGCGCGCGTAGTGCGTCGGCACGGTGCAGTCGAACGTGTCCACTCCGCCTTTTATGATCAACTCGATGTCCTCCGGATGCCCGATGCCGAGCAGGTGCCGCGGCCGCTTGGCGTCGAGGAGCGGGATCACCCATTGCAGAATTTTGCGCGACTCGTCTTTTGATTCGCCGATGTCGCCGCCGATGCCGAACCCGTCAAAGCCGTCCATACGCGAGATCGTGCGCGCGCCCTCCTTTCGCAGGTCCTCAAAGTCGGCGCCCTGCACGATGCCGTACAACGCCTGGCGCGACGTCCGCGCCGCGAGAGAACGCTTTGCCCAGCGATGCGTCCGCGCGAGCGACCGCTTCATATAGTCGTGCGTGGCGCCGGGCGGCGGGCACTCGTCGAACGCGAACATGATGTCCGCGCCAAGCTTTTGCTGGATCGCGATCGATTCCTCCGGCCCTAGGAACAGCTCCTCTCCCGTGAGCGGCGAGCGGAAATGCACGCCTTCTTCCGTCATTGTGACGTGGTTCGGCTGATGGCCCTTTTCGATCGCCTTCTCCAATTTTCCCGGATAATACTTGATGGAATTCTTCCCCACGCCGAGGTCGCGCCCGAAGCCGAGCGAGAACACCTGGAAACCGCCGGAGTCCGTCATCGTCGGCCCTTGCCAGTTCATGAACTTGTTGATGCCGCCCGCGGCTTTGACCACTTTTTCGCCCGGCTGCAAGTGCAGGTGATACGTGTTTGAAATGAGGATCTGCGTGCCGGTGGCCGCGATCTCATCGCTGCGCAGGGCCTTCACCGCTCCGAGCGTCGCCACCGGCACGATCGCTGGCGTCGCGACCTCGCCGTGCGACGTCTTCAAGACGCCAAGCCGCGCCGCGCTCTTTTTTGACTTCTTCAAAATCGAAAACTCGATCATAAAATCAGTCTACACGAGAAATAAAAAATCCGGTACTTGCCGAACTATCATCTTCACTGAGGCAAGTGCCGGATTTTTATTTTATTGGGTTGCCGGTATCATGGGGCCTTCCGGAGTGCTCGTGACGACGCCCGTCGGATTCTCCGGGACCGCAGGCGAGACCAAATTCGTCCCTCCGCCGTATCCGCCGTGATACTGCATCATCGGATACCCGCGTCCGTAATAGCCGCCGAACATGCCGCGCAGCTCGTCGCGGAACTCGCCCGCCTTCACACCGACGCAGAACACGATGCCAAGTACGATGATCCCGAGGACCCACCAGAAAATGCGGTGGGCATAGTAATGCCCGCACCCGCAGGTGCATCCCGGCCCACACGCGCATGTGGTATTTCCCACCTGCACGATCTTCCCGTTCTTTTCTTCAGCCATGACTTTGCTTTGTTTGATGAGATAAATAGCGACGACCTTTTCTTTTACCCATTATACCGTATAATCCAAACATTATGGAGTCCCGCTACGATCATCTCGAGGCCGAGCCGCGCATATATAAAAAGTGGGAGGATTCGGGATTGTTCGATCCCGACGTCTGCGTGGAGAAAGGCGTGACGGCAAAGGACGCCGAGCCCTTCACTATAATAATGCCGCCGCCGAACGCGAACGGTGCGCTCCACGCGGGACACGCGATGTTCGTCACGATCGAGGACATCATGACGCGCTACGCGCGCATGCGCGGCCGCAAGACACTATGGCTTCCGGGGACGGATCATGCCGGATTCGAAACGCAGGTGGTCTACGAGCGCAAGCTGGAAAAAGAGGGGCGCTCGCGCTTCGATATGACGCGCGAGGAGCTCTACAAGGAGATCTGGGAATTCACCCAGGAGAACAAGGGCAACACGGAAATGGGGCTGCGCTCGCTTGGGGCGTCGTGCGACTGGTCGCGAGAGAAGTTCACGCTCGATCCGGAGATCGTGAAGACCGTGTACGGCACCTTCAAGCGCCTTTCGGATGACGGGCTCCTCTATCGCGGCAAACGCATCGTGAGCTGGTGCCCCAAACACCAGACATCGTTCTCGGACCTTGAGATCGAGGACGTGGAGCGCGTCGACCCGCTCTATTATCTGCAATACGGCCCCTTCGTGATCGCGACCGCGCGGCCGGAGACGAAGTTCGGCGACAAATACGTCGTTGTCCATCCCGACGACAAGCGCTACGCGCATTACAAGGACGGGCAGACGATAGATCTCGAATGGATCAACGGGCCCGTCACGGCAACCGTCATCAAGGACGACGTGATCGACATGAATTTCGGCACCGGCGCGATGACGATCACGCCGTGGCACGACGCCACCGACTTTGCGATCGCCGAGCGGCACAACTTGCCGAAAGTACAGGTGATCGACGAGCGCGGCAAGCTGCTTCCCGTCGCGGGCGAGTTCGCGGGCATGAAGATCGCGGAGGCGCGGCCGAAGATCGTGGAGAAGCTGCGCGAGAAAGGGCTCCTCGTAAAGACCGACGAGCACTACAAGCACGTCGTCCGCACGTGCTACAAGTGCGGCACCGTGATCGAGCCGCAGATCAAAGACCAGTGGTTCGTCAGGATGAAACCGCTCGCGGAGCGCGCGATCAAGGCGATCGAAAAGGGCGAGATCGCGTTCACGCCGGAGCACTATAAAAAGATCTGCCTCCACTGGCTCGAGAACATCATCGACTGGAACATCTCGCGCCAGATCGCGTGGGGCATCCCCATTCCGGCAAAGATCTGCGACGCCTGCGGCGAAGGCGTGGTGGACATCGATAACACCGTGGCCAAATGCCCGGCGTGCGGCGGGGCGGTGCGGCAGGATCCCGACACGTTCGACACATGGTTCTCCTCCGGGCAATGGCCGTTCGCCACGCTCGGCTATCCGGACGGCAAGGACTTCAAGACATACTATCCCACCGACGTCATGGAAACCGCCGGCGAGATCATCTTCTTCTGGGTGACGCGCATGATCATGCTCGGCCTTTATGCCACGGGCGACGTCCCCTTCCGCAAGGTCTATCTCCACGGCCTCGTGCTCGACGCAAAGGGACGCAAGATGTCCAAATCAAAGGGCAACGTGATCGACCCGCTCGAGCTCACAAAAAAATACGGCACCGACGCATTGCGCATCGCGCTCGTCATCGGCAATACGCCGGGCACGTCGCTCGCGCTTTCGGAGGACCGCATCCGCGGCTACCGCAACTTTGCCACCAAGCTCTGGAACGTCGCGCGGTTCATAGATATCAACAGGCCGGAGGGATGGCAGCCCGGAGCAAGCCCGTCATATCCGGATATGGATTCTCAAAAGGAGATCGTGGAACTGAATGTCATCTATAAAGAAGTCACCGCGCATATTGAAAATTTTGAATTCCACCTCGCCGGAGAAAAATTGTATCACTATGTATGGCATACCATAGCGGACGTGATCGTAGAACAAGAAAAGGGAAAGCTGCATGACGGCACACCCGAGGAAAAGATGAGGTCGTATGCGCTCCTTGAACGCGTGTTTTTGGAATCGATTGCCATGCTTCACCCGTTCATGCCGTTCGTGACCGAGGAGATCTGGCAAACCTTCCGCCCGGGTAAAATGTTGATGGTGGAAAAGTGGTAAAATAAAACCATGACCCTGCTCGTCGTCGCGCTCGTCTGCGGACTGCTCCCCGGCTTCGCGTGGCTCGTTTTTTATCTGGGTGAATCCGACCACGCGGAGCCGAAGCGGCTCATCGTCTTCACGTTCGTCGCCGGCATGGCGTTCGGGTTCTTCACGGTGGCGATCGAGAACATCTTCAGCAATTGGGCGACATCGATCGGCATCGCGAACCTTTCCATCCTGTCGCTCCTCGGGCTCGCCGCGATCGAAGAAGTGATGAAGTTCGGCGCCGCGCACTTTGCGCTCACCCGCAACCCGGATTTTGTGGAGCCGGTGGACGCGATGATCTACATGGTGGTCGCGGCGCTCGGGTTCGCGACGCTCGAGAACATCGGCGCGATCGCCGGCCTCACGCCGCAAGTGGCCTTTCTCCCCACGGTGTTCGAAACCCTTTCGATGCGGTTCGTGGGCGCGACGCTCCTCCACACGCTTACCTCCGGCATCGTCGGCTACTACTGGGCGGTGGGCCTCGTAAGGGGCAAGGTGTGGCGCTACTTGGCGATCGGCCTCCCCGTCGCCGCCGTTTTGCATGCTTTCTTCAATTACCTTATACTTACCTATGGAGGCGCCGTCTATTCCGTGATATTCTTGTTGGTGGTCGGCTTCTTCGTGCTGAACGATTTTGAAATGATAAAAGCGCGGCATATAAACCTAATCACATGATCATGAACAGCGAGGATGAGAAGTTCTTTGAGGACCTCTCGGGCGCCAAGACGGAAGCGGACGGCGAGTACGATGTGGAGCTCGTGAAGGCATCGAACGGGGCGATCGCTTCGCGCGCGTCCGCGCCCGCGCTCCAGCCCAAAATGATCCGCACCAAAGACGAGCGCGAGGGCGAGCTGTGGAACGACGGCGAGCCGGAAGGCCAGCTGACCGTGGACGTCTACCAGACGCCGAACGACATCGTGGTGGAATCCGCGATCGCAGGCGTGGCGCCGGACGATATTGACGTGGACGTGACGACCGACTCGATCTCCATCCGCGGCTCGCGCAAGCGCGAGAAGACGGTGCGCGACGAGGATTATCTCTATCAGGAATGCTACTGGGGCAAGTTCGGCCGCTCCATCATACTCCCCCAGGAAGTGGATCCGGAGGCCGCGACGGTAAAGTTCAAGAACGGCATCCTCACGGTCACGCTGCCCAAAGCGAACAAGAAGAAGACCCGCAAGCTCAAGGTTCGCCTGGAATAAACGCCAAGCGCCGGTTCGCTTGCATAAATCGCCCCTTTCGCCTATAATAGGGTGAACAAAGCCAATCACTACTCCCATGAGGAAATGCGCACGATGCGGAAAAACTTCACAGATGCAGGGCGCGCGCAAACTTTTGCGCGGCCACTATAACCCCGTCAACTGGTCCCGCAAGTACCCCAACTTGCAGTACGCCACGGTGGACGGCAAGCGCATGCTTGTGTGCACCACCTGCCTGCGCACGATCCACAAAGCCCCGCGCAAGGCGCTGAAGGCAAAAGCGCCCGTAGCGATGGCCGAGGCAAAATAATATAATCCTCCCATGGCATCACCGGAAACATTTCGCCCCCAAGAGAACCTTCCTCCGGAATTGCCAAAATCTGGTCATTTAAAAAGCCAGCTGGGAAAGTATGTCTCGTCATCCGAGACGAAGGTTCCTCAGGATAAAATGGCTTGGGCACGCATCCTTATTCAAAAACTTCCCGACAACTATAAAGGGATGGTCACTGAGTTCATCGTCGGACTCCCCTTTGAAGATCGTCAAAAGGCAGCCGAACACCTTTCGGGATTGATCGAAGGAATGGGAGATCAAATCTGGCGATCCAAGTATCCCAAAGTAGAGATCCAGCGATGCCTTGAGGAAACTGACCGCTGGTTGCGGGTGGACGACAAGGAGGCAGCGTAAAAAAATCAGCGAAAATTTTTCCGATCAAGCGTACTTGTCGGATAGATATCTTTTGGATAAATTTCGATAAGCCGAAGGTTTCTTTCCGCGCAAAATCTTCGCTTTTTCTCAAGCCTGCCGTCGTATTTATTTTGTACGCCCGCCAACCCAAAAAATTCTACGACGATATTTGGCTGGATAAAGAAATCTGCGGTCATCTTAGTATCGCCATAGCGCCAGTGCCGCTCGTGCATAATATGCTTTTTCAGAAGCCAATCATCGATAACCTTCTCTGTAAATGAATCACATGGATGGCCATCGTCCGCAATGAACTTCCTTGCAAATTGAACAGGATTTGCGTCGAATCCCGCGGCAATGATCGCCTGATTCCAGCCGCCAAACTCCCTTTTGAAAACCTTAAAGGAATTAAATTCGCGCTTGAGAGGTATGCGCCCATTCTTGCGATGAAATTCCTTAATTTTTTCAAGGAGGTCTTGGCGTGTATATCTTATAGGAGACCAAAACTCCTTTAGTTTGCGCCTCGCTCGCTCTTTTTCTTCGTCAGTCCACTCGTGCTGATGCCGCCTTTTTTGAATTTCGATATGTTGCTGTAATGACAACACTATTCCTTGGACCCAAATATTTACCGTACTCACGCTAACGTTTAATTCTCTGGCTATTTCGCGGTGAGTGCTTCCTCCCGATCGTAATTCTCGTGCTTTTTCCCGGATTGAAGAAGGGTACCGCATTCCATTTCTTTTTTTTGCTATTTTCATGGATCCATTATAGAATTCATACATTAAAAATATATTAAGCGGGCTGTGGCGTAGTGGTAGCGCACGTCCATGGGGTGGATGAGGCCCGGATCCGATTTCCGGCAGCCCGACAAGAAAACAAAAGCAGCCCTTCGCCTCCAGGCAAATGACCGTTCGGCGAAGGGCTGCTTTTGTTTTAATGCGGTATAATGGAGGATATGGAACAGGAATTCATTCTGAACGCGCAGAACGAGCTCACGGAGAACATCATCTATCACCGGCTCGCGCTCATGGAGCGGAACCCGGCCAACCGTGCGGCGCTTGAACGGCTTTCGGCACAGGAAAAAACGCATTACGAGTTCTGGAAATCGCTCCTGCCGGAAGCCGAGGGGGCGCGCATCCGCGCCCGGTGGCGCACCGTCTCGTGGATATGGATCATGCGCACCCTGTTCGGCGTGACGTTCATCACCAAGCTTCTTGAGACGCACGAGAACGATGCGGTGCAAAAATATGAGAGCATCATGGGATCGATCCCTGCGGACCGCAAGCAGCGGTTTGCCGAGATCATCGAGGATGAACGCTCGCACGAGCGGGCGCTGATCGCCCAGCTCAAAGAGAAGCGCGTGAGCTATATGGGATTCATCGTGCTCGGCCTCGCGGACGCGATCGTGGAGATCACGGGGGTCCATGCCGGATTCCTGGGCGTCACCGGCTCCACGCTCATCGCGGGCGTCGCGGGCGTGATCGTCGGATTCGCCGCCGCGATCTCGATGGGCTCGGCAGGATACCTGCAGGCCAAGCAGGACCCGGAAAAATCCGCACTCCTCTCCGGCTTCATCACGTGGGCTTCGTACTTCTGTTCCGTCATCCTCCTTGCGCTCCCCTACTTCTTGATCCGCGTGATGGTCCCCGCCTTCATCATTTCCACGTCGGTGGGCATCGTGCTCGTGGCGGGGTTCACGTTCTACGGCGCCATCGTCTTCGACCGCAAATTCTGGCGCGAGTTCGGCGAAACGGTCGGCCTGATGCTCGCGACCGCGCTTGCCACATTCCTTCTCGGCACCGTCGTCGGCAATATCTTTCACGTCCACCCGTCGAGCTTTTAAAATAATTTAACACGCCCACTATGATCATCGATAATCTCTCCAAAGGCCATTGCGTCCCCTGCGAAGGCGGCATGCCGCCGCTCGACCACGAGTATGTGCAAAAATATTCCGCACAAGTGCCTGAGTGGAACGTGTCCGGCGACGAAAAGAAGCTCTCGCGCGAATTCACGTTCAAGGATTTCGTGCAAGCGATGAAATTCGTGAATGCCGTGGCGGACGTCGCGCAAGCCGAAGGCCACCATCCCGACATTTATATCTTTTACAACAAGGTCCGTTTCGACCTGACCACCCACGCAATGGGCGGCCTCTCCGAAAACGACTTCATCCTTGCGGCGAAGATCGATCAGATAAAACCTTTGTAAAATAGGACCTACTAGAACATAACTTGACAAATATATATAGTCATCATATAATATACCCAGCCATTTATCACGTAAGGGCTTTATCAATCTGCAGTTCAGTTTAGTTCAGCCCAAGGAGGGCAAAACCATGATGCAGGCTCGCGTGCAGTCGCTTTTTGTCGTGCGGGGAAATGAAAATATCCCCTCCCCAAAGAATTCCACCCTCAAGCACAGCTCCATGACGCCGGGGCGTACGCGGTACCTGAGGCCCTGCCGGACCACGATGGACCTTGCCAGAACTTTCGGCGGAACCTTCGTTACCGGGGGCGAGCGCGGGCGCAAAGCCTGCCTCATTCCGGAGAACGAGGACACCGTATTCGATCAGGAATTCCTCACCGCCAATGACCCCTTCAGCCGGCCTGCCGTTTCTCTTGACGAACTGGCAGGACTGCAGGCTTCGATGGAACTTGGCTACGACGATGAGGACGAAGACACCCTCGCGCGGCGCCTCTCGGATCCCGATGTCCAGCTGAACCAGGCCCAGATCGACCGGGTGGTGGACGTCGTCCGGGAAGATCCGGCGGTCCTGATCGCTCTGTACCACATGGGAATCCACGCCGACGGCGTGGACGACCGGAAGGCCAAACAGCTGGCCCGCCTCAAGACCTTCGGTCTTTTCATGCGGGTCTGCGCGACCATGATGGCGGCCGACGGGAAAGAGAGCGTGAACCGGATGCTCTCAATGCACCGGGACCCGATCAGCGGCAAAACACTGCTCTCGTGCCTCGCGGCCCTCGCTCGCAAAGAGAAGAAGGAAGACCATCGCCATTTCACGGCGGCGAACATCATGACGGCCCTGGGGCACACCAACCCCTTTGCGTCGTACCTCCGGTAAAGCCAGCCAGATACACAACTTAAAACGGCCTCGCGCAAACCAGCGCCCGGCCGTTTTTTCTTTTTACAAAACCCGAGTGTTTAAAAATGTCGGCGAGGCGAAGAGTGCCGACGAAAGCGTACCTCGCGTACGCTGAGGAGGCACGATGAAGCCGCAGCCACATTTTAAAGCAGGAGCTATCCAGCAATACGCTCGTGCCAAACAAAAACACCCTGCGCTGGCTTCCCGTTTGAGAAAAAGCCAATGCAGGGTGTTTTTGTTGAATCCCGTCAGATTTCTGGCGTAACAGCCAGGTGGGTGAGCTCAACTGCGGCCCACGGGCGGCAGAGATAATCGCTCTCCCTCTTAATATTGTTTGATCCGAAATCTGTGCGGGATCTATTTCCATTATACCACCCCTCCGCTGAAAGATATCAAGTGCATAATCCGCGTCAGAAAACTGGAAAAGAAGGCCAAATTGGACTAGAATCCAAGGGCTATGAAACTCCAAACGCGGAGGCGCATATTCTATGTGTTCATCCTTTTGTTCGTGGTGATCGGCGCGGCCGTCGTGCTCTACGCGGAGGGCTGGCGCCTTGACCTTTCTACGCTGCAGGCCGAAAAGGCCGGCGGGGTTTACGTGCGCTCGTATCCCTCAAGCGCGACGATCACGCTGGGCGGCAAGCCGATCCAGAACCAGTCGGCGTTCCTGAGCAGCGGGACGTTCATCTCCGGACTCCTCCCGAAGACCTATACGCTCAAACTCTCGGCGCCAGGCTATGACGCATGGATCGAGGCCGTGCCCGTCACGCCCACACTTGTCACGGAAATGAAGTATGCCGTGCTTGTTCCCGCATCATCCACCGCGATCACAACGAGCAGTCCGGTAAGCGATTACTTCCAGGCGGACGGCGGCGTAGTGACGGAAAGCGGCGGTGCGATCACGTGGCTCGGCAAAACGATCGGGCATGGCACGATCATAAGCCACAGCACCGACCTCAAGACCGCCGTCATCCGATCCGTGAACGCCAAGACCGGCGCAGCATCATACTCGCTCTATAACTTTACGAACAACACCAGCACTCCCCTTTCCGCGGCGCTCGCCGGCGCGGGCATCCGGCTGACGGCGACGACCAACCTATTCATCGATCCATATGACGACACGGCAGTCTTCGCGCAGACCGCGGCGAGGATCGTGCGGATCGATGCCGGAACCCTCCGCGCAACGACGGTCACGACGGCGCCGGCCGGCGAGACGATCGAAACCCCCATCGCCGTCTCGCCGTCCGTTATGGCGTGGGCGCTTTTCTCGGCGCCTTCTCCCTCCACGGGTACAACGGGGTCTTCGCGCATCGTGGTCTATGATAAATTCTCCGGCAACACCGTGGACAGCTCGCTCACGGTGCCCGGCGCCGTCAAGCAGCTCGCCTGGGTCCGGAACAACGCGCTCGGCGTGCTCGAGAACACCAACGCGCTGTACCTTTATAACGTGTCGGCCGAACATCTCTCGGTGCTCGCGGATGACGTAAAGCAGTTCTACCCCGCGGCGGACGGCAATGCGGTGGCGGCGCTCGAATACGATAGCTTGGAAATATTCTCGTTCGTGAGCGGGCAGCCCAGCTATTATCGCTTTACCCTTCCGGAGACCGCGAATGTGCAGGGTCTCGCGTGGTACAAAGATGACGCGCACCTTTTTGTGGAATATCAGAACCACGTTTCGTTCCTTGACCTTGCCGACACGGCGCTCAAGAACCTTACGACCATTTCGGACGGCACCGACGCGTCGTATGACGCGCAGGAAAACTCTCTTTATATCATCGATCCGGCGCAGGAACTGATCCGATTCGACTTCCCTCAATAGTTGCCACGACGGCCCTCCTCCCGCACTGCTTCCGGATAATTATCGCCCATCACATGACGGCGCGCGCGCATAAGGAGTTCCTTCTGCACGAGCCGCGCCTTCGTCTTCCCTACCGCCGGCAGAATGATCTTATTATGCGCCGCATCGCGCTCCGACCCGTTCATAAAGATGACCACCTGGCTCACGCCGGCGATTCGATCAAGCGGTCCGCGCTGGATGCTCACGTTCTGGATCTGGTGATAAAGCGCCGCGAGCTCGGTGCGCATGACATATCCGTAGGTCATCACAAAGGCCTCGTCGGTAAAGGTATACGTATAAAAACGATACTCCATCCAGGTCCACAAAAGCACCACCAAAAGATAGAGCACGCTAAAGAGCGCGAGGAGATCCACTGCATACTGAACGAACGGTAGGTAATCGGGTGGCACCCACCGCTCGCTGTACCAGGCGGCGATGGTCAGGACAAAGAAAAAAATCGCGAGCTTTATCCGCTTCGACAGAAACAGGAGGAATGCGCGCTTGCCAAGCGAATGTTTTTGGTGGTTCTCAATCCCCATAACAATATCCCATAGATATATTATAATACATCTATAGCTACCCCGCTCTTATGAAACTTTCCCACTCCCTGCGCGTCATCATATTTCTGCTCCGCCTCGCGCTCGGGATCGACCTTTTTTACCTCGGATTTGGCACTCTTTTCAGCCCTACGCTCGGAATGGCCATCCGTGCGCAATCATTCGGCAACATCTATTCCTGGCTTGCGGCGCCCGCGGCGCAGGGCGGCTGGATACAGCCGGTGGCGCAGTGGGCATTCCTGATCATCGGCATCTGCCTGATCGTCGGCCTTCTCACGCGCATCGCATCCGTTGCGGGCATCGTGCTTGTGCTTCTAAGCTACCTTCCCACCGTCAGCTTTTCCGCGTTCAGCGCCGCGCAATTCATCAATGATGAGGTGATCGTCGTCATCTGCCTGCTCATCCTCATCTTCGCGAACGCCGGCAAGTATCTTGGCCTCGACTCGTTCATCCACATCGGCTCTTCAAAACACTCCGGAAAATAAAAGTGTCGCCCTGTTGAGCGAGTGGGCATTCCGACGCCGGAGCGAAACAGGGCGACACTTTTATTTTCCGGCCTCCACTTCGATCGCCAACAGCCGGTTATATTTTGCGATGCGCTCGCCCCGCGCGGGAGCGCCGAGCTTGAAGCCGTCTGCGGCAACGCCATAAGCGAAGTCCGCTATGAAGTCGTCGTTCGTCTCCCCGCTGCGGTGCGATACGACGACCGCCCAGCGGTATGCGCGCGCCAGGCGCACCGCGTTCAGCGCTTCGGTGACCGTCCCTATCTGGTTCGGCTTTATGATGACGGCGTTCACGCTACCCTTCGCTCGCGCCATTTCCATCCGGTCGGTGTTCGTCGTCGTCAGATCGTCGCCCGCGATCCAGAGCTTGCCATCGCCGCGTGCGCCATTGTTCGCCGCGGTGATCGCTGCAAAATTCTTGAAATCGTTCTCCGGGAACGGATCTTCAATATAGAGCGGCGAAAATTCTTTGATCAATTTTTTGTACGCATTGCCGAGCTGCTGGCGCGACAGCCCTTTGATGTCAGTCGCCGCGGCATCCATGCCAAGGTCGATCTTTTTATCAAGTTTTATTTTTCGCGCGGCGGCGCGGATCAGCTGGAACGGCTCGAGGTCGCTCTTGAAGTTCGGCGCAAAGCCGCCTTCGTCGCCCAGATTTGCCGCATCGCTCCCCTTCGCGCGCACAAGCGCCGCGCCGAGCGCGTGGTAGACGCGCGTGCCGATACCGATTGAGTCGCTGATCGTCCGCGCCCGCGGAATTATTAAATATTCCTGAAAATGCAGGTTGTTGCCGGCATGCAGGCCGCCGTTCACGACGTTCATAAAGAGGCGCGGGCGCAGCGTCTTTGCTATCGGATCCACCCAGATGCCGTACACGTCGCGGATGTGGCGCCACAGCCACACTTTGCGTGAAAGCGCGTTCGCGCGCAGGAACGCGATCGATACCGCAAGCATCGCGTTCGCGCCAAGATGCGACTTCGTCTTCGTGCCGTCCAGGCGCACCAGGAACTCGTCCACCGCGGCCTGGTCCAAAAAATCTTTGTGGATGATGCGCGTCGCGATCGTGGTGTTCACGTTCCGCACTGCCGCGGCGATGGGCAATGCGCGCGCTTCCGTCGCGCCCGTGCTCTTTCCCTGCGGCACCGACGCCACGGCGCGCGCGCCGTTCTGCAGCGTGAGCGCCGCCTGCACGGTCCACTGCCCGCGGGAATCGAGGATGGGATATGCTTTGACGGAGCTTATTTTCATGCCGGTTTCACCAGATTGATCGGCGCGCCGTTCACGAACGCCACAATATTATCGATCGTCGTATCAAGGATGCGCAGGAACGCCTCGCGCGTGTTGAACGCGTTGTGCGGCGTCACGATGACGTTCGGCAGCTGGATAAGGTCCGCGTCGAGCGACATATCCCCCGCCTTCATCGCTGCCTCTTCTTCCAGCACGTCGAGCCCGGCGCCCGCGAGCGTGCCATCCTTCAACGCCTCCACCACCGCCTTCGTCTCCACGATCGCGCCGCGCGCGGTGTTCACGAGGATCGCGCCGCGCTTGATGAGCCGCGCATTGTCCATGTTGATGAGGTGATGCGTTGACGGAAGATACGGCGCGTGGATCGTAATGACGTCGCTCTTCTTGAGCAGATCCTCGAGCGAGAGGTATGGGAAGCCCATCTCCTTCGCGAACGCATCATCGTGATACACATCGTACGCGACGATGTTCATCCCGAACCCTTTCGCCATGCGGATCGCGTGCTTGCCGATGCGGCCGGTGCCGACGACGCCGATCGTTTTCCCCGCAAGGTCAAATCCGGTCAGGCCGTCCGTCGTGAACTTTCCTTCCACGCGCACGCGCGCGTTGGCCTTGATGATCTTGCGCGAGAGCGCGAGGATCAGCGCGAACGCGAATTCGGCGACGGTGTTCTCGCCGTACGCGGGTACGGACGACACCGGGATCCCGCGCGCGGCGGCCGCGGCGAGGTCGATATGATCAAAGCCCGTGGAAAGCGTCGCGATGAACTTGAGCTCGGGCAGCGCCGCGATCGTCGCCGCGTCCACCGGCGAGTCCATGAACACGCCCGCGATGTCAAAGCCGCCCGCATCGCCCTGGGGGATCCTGTCCTTGCTCAACGCCGCATCCACAAAATCCACCGCCACATCCGCCGCCTTCAGTTTCGCGCTTCCCTCCAGGTACGACTTCGCCTCGTCGCCCCACCGCCCGCAGTTAAAGAAGGTCGCTTTGTGTGCCATAGGGGTATTATAGCACTACCAGATGCTATTTTCTCGTGGAAAGCCGCGGCCTCATCCAAAGGTTTTTATTAAGATGCTGAGCTTAGATGGGTCCGTAAGATATACCCGCAAACTGCTTATCAATATTACCCTGCGAACGTCTCCCCGGCATTACATCTGGCTTAAAGATTGCTTTCATCCAATATTTTTTGCCCCAAATATCTTGATAGGTTATATAAAGTTCTCCATTATTAAAAAGAGGGTTATTCCCTTCTGAGAAAGGGATCGTCGCCGAGCTTTCTAAAAATTGAAAGCTGTCTGAGTATTTTTTAGGCAATATATCAAAGCTAAGATTCAAAATTCTGCCTATTGGTTTGATTTCCACTCTAATATTCTTAGCTAGCCCATTTCCAGCATTTTCAAGACCAAAGTTTAATACTTGGGGATTTGAAACATCAGTGATAATAGGAACTAATATAGGGATCTGGCCTTCTCTATTTTGTCTTAGCGCCTTGAATGCATAATAGGCCGATAGACCGGCGACAATGACGGATAAAAGTGGCAGTAAGATTCCAATCCAGTTTAGAAATATAGGGCTCTGATGAATTAAAAGATGATGGTGCATTGATGCGTTACTTTTACTAATTACTCCACTCCGAACAAGATTGAGCCGCCTGTTGTGCTATAACCCTGTATTGAGGAGAAGCAGCACCATTAACATTGATGTAGGCGTTAGCGTCTATAAGCCATACCACGCCATAATTTTCTATGAGGTAATCGAAATCACAATTACATTTGCCCCATGTTCCCCCAGAAGATGTACAACCATTAACAAAAGAATTTCGTTGACTCTCGGCGGCAGGTGAAAAAGTCATAGGCGTGTAATTGTGGGGATAATCATAAGATGGTTGAACGGTTGCGTTTTGAACCTGGGGCTGAATTTGAACTGCCGATGACGTCTGGGTGAGTTGTTGAATTGAGTTGTTCGCGGAAGTATTTGTTAATTGCTCTTGATTGTTTAAATTTTGCCCCAATAAATAGGCTCCTATGGTTAGGGCTACAACCAAGACACCTACAACAAACCATTTCCCTCCACTCATATTTTTGTACTAAAATTATCAAACAAAAGTATCGTTTTAGCAATAGACGACCGACTCACGCTAGAACGAACTAGAAACAATCATGACTATTCCAAACGCAAACACCCGCCAAATGGCGGATGTTTGCGTTTGCCAAGCAGGGGCATTCTTATCGTAACTGCTGCATATCCACAGTCAAATAAGATTTAATGATTTTTTAATCTTCTTTTTGAGGGGCAATATTATTTCCCACGCCGCTTCCCTTTCATCTTTGCCTCTTCCTTTGCGATCGCGATCGTCGTCGCGACGACGGTGTCGGGGTTCAGCGAGATGCTCTCAATGCCGCGCGTCACGAGGAACTGCGCGAAGTCCGGATAGTCGGACGGCGCCTGGCCGCAGATGCCGATATATTTTTTGCGCGCGCGGCATTTTGCGATGACATCCGCGATCAGGATCTTTACCGCCTCGTTGTTCTCGTTCGCGATCTTTGTGACGATGCCCGAGTCGCGGTCCAGGCCGAGCGTGAGCTGAGTGAGGTCGTTCGAGCCGATCGAAAAGCCGTCAAAGATGTCCAGGAACTTGTCTGCGAGCAGCACGTTTGACGGAATCTCGCACATCACGTAGATCGGCGTCACGGTCTTGAATTTCTTTGCTGCCACAGCCACCCGGCCGCCGCGCTTTGCCATGTAATTCGTAACGAGCCCAGCTTCTGCCATCGTCTCCTGCACCTTCACGCCTTCGTCCACCGTGCGGCAGAATGGCACCATCGGGATCACGTTCGTGAGGCCCATCTCCTCGCGCACCATTTTGATCGCGGCCGCCTCCAGCATGAACGCCGGCTTGAACTTGGGGTCGTAATAGCGCGACGCGCCACGCCAACCGATCATCGGGTTCTCCTCACGAGGCTCATACGCCTCGCCGCCAAGCAAGGTGCGATACTCGTTCGTCTTGAAGTCGCTGAAGCGCACGATCACGTGGTTCGGCCAGAACGCCGCGCCGATCTTCGCGATGCCGAACGCCAGGTTGTCTATATAATACTGCTTCGGGTCCTTCCAGCCGCGCATCTTCTCCTCGATCGCCGCGCGCACTGCGGGCTTCTGGTCCTTAAGGTTGAGCAGCGCCATCGGGTGCAATCCCATCTTTGACGCGATGATGAACTCCTCACGCGCGAGTCCCACGCCCTGGTTCGGCAGGAACGACACCTCGAACGCGCTGTCCGAGACCGCCACGTTCACCATCACTTTCGTCTTCGGCTTCGGCACTTTTTTGAGGTCGTGCTCCACCACTTTGAACTTCATGGCACCGTGCGAGATGTTCCCGCCGCTGCCCGTCGTGTCCACCGTGATGACGTCGCCCGTCTTGATGAGCTTCGTCGCGCGCTCCGTTCCCACGACCGCGGGAATGCCAAGCTCGCGGCTCACGATCGCCGCGTGCGACGTGCGGCCGCCCTTATCCGTGACGATCGCCGCTGCCATCTTCATGATCGGCTCCCAATCGGGATCGGTCATCGTCGTCACGAGGATCTCTCCACGCTTGAAGTCGTTGATGTGCTTGGCCTCGAGGATGACGTGCGCCTTGCCCGTCGCGATCTTGGAACCGACGGACGCGCCCGTGAGGAACGGCGTCTTCTTTTCCTGCGGAATGTATTCCTTGAGCTTGGAAAAGTCGCGGCCGGCCTGGATGGTCTCGGGGCGCGCCTGTACGATGTAGATCTCGCCCGTCTCGCCATCCTTGGCCCACTCCATATCCATCGGCGTCCACTTCTTGTAGTGGTCGGTGTAATGCTTCTCTATGATAGTCCCCCACGTGGCGAGCTGTGCCACCTCTTTATCGGTCAGCACGAACCCGTCGCGCTCGGCTGGAGATGTCGCCACGATCTTTGTCTGCTGGATGCTCGCCACGCCGCTTCCGGTGCGCGGGTGGTAAATCATCTTGCGCAGCTTCACGCCCAGCTTCTTTTCGATGATCGGCTTCTTTGTTTTCGCCTTTAAGCCGTTCTTCCACACGATGAACTCGTCCGGCGTCACCTCTCCCTTCACGATCATCTCGCCGAGACCCCACGAGCCGTTGATGATCACGATGTCCTTGAAGCCGGATTCGGTGTCCACCGAGAACATGACGCCCGAGCACGCCTTGTCGGAACGCACCATCTTCTGCACGCCGGCGGAGAGCGCGATCTTCAGGTGATCGAAGCCGCGGTCCGCGCGGTACGAGATCGCGCGGTCGGTAAAGAGCGATGCCATGGTCGCGCGGACCGCGACGGCAACCTCGTGCGCGCCGCGAATGCCAAGGTAGCTCTCCTGCTCGCCGGCAAAGCTCGCACCCGGCAGATCCTCCGCGGTCGCGGACGACCGCACCGCCACGTCCGCATTCCTGCCGTAGCGCTTCTCTATATAATTGCGGTAGGCCGCCACGATGTCATCGTTCAGGTCCTTCGGGAACTCGGTCGCAACGATCTTTTCGCGGATCAGTTTGCCGCGGCGCTCAAGCTCCTTTAAATTCTTGGTGTTGAGGCCTTTTAATGTTTCTTTAATGAACCTGTCGAGGCCGGTGCTTTGTAAGAAATAATAGTAGGCGTCAGCCGTGACGGTGAATCCTGACGGCACGGGCACACCTTTCGCGCCGAGCGTGCGGATCATCTCGCCGAGCGACGCATTCTTTCCTCCCACCATCCCGACGTCTTTGATCCCGACCTGCTCGAACTTCAATATATATTTTTTCATTATTTTTTAATTTTAAAATTCACATTTTTAATCCTATCATGAGATCCGACACGTTCGACCCGGTGTCGCCGGTCATCACATAGTTTCCTATCTTTTCAAACAGCGCATACGTGTTGTCGGCAACGCGGAACGTCTCCGGATCTATGCCCGCTGCGAGTGCGGCATTTTTTGTCATTATATCGCAAATGGCGCCGGCGAACGGCCCATGATCGCGGCCATCCGAGGCAAATGACAGGATCTCCTCGTTATCCTCTATAAATCGGAGCGCAGAAGCGCACAGCTGCAGATTTCTCCCTCCCCGGGCAGCGGTGCTATGGACCTTTACGGTCGTCTCCCCCGCCCAAAGAAGCACCGAACGCGGGCGGGCGGCATGGACCGCATCCGCGATCATCTTGCCCACATCGTCGGCCTCTCCGGTAAGCTCGCTCGTACGGATCTCTGCCTTGAAGCCAAGCCCCGCCGCCGAGACCGCCATCGCGTCAAGAGCATGCCGGCTCGAGACCACAAGGACGTTCGAAACACGTTCGAAGTAGATATCTTCCTTCGGCGTCTCCATCAGGCCGCACTGCTCGATATTGCACGTCTCAAGCACGCGATACTTCTCAAGGACGCGCGCGGCGTCATCCATCGTGGTAGTGTCCTTCACGGTCGGCCCGGAAGCGATCGACGAAAGATCGTCGCCCACCACATCCGAAAAAATAAGCGACACCACGCGCGCGGGATATGCGGCCTTCGCCAGGTTGCCGCCGCGCGCGTGGGAAAGGTGCTTTCGGATCACATTGATCTCCTGAATGGTCGCGCCGGCGCCAATGAGCGTTTCCATGATGGGGATCTCCTCGTTGCTTGCGGGATCCTCGGGAAGGAACAGCAGCGTGGATCCCCCGCCGGAAACGACGAATATGACGAGGTCGGCCTTGGTAAGGCCGGCGAGCACGGCGACGATCGCCTGGGCGGCCTGCTTATTGTCGTCCGATGGGAGCGGATGCGTCCCGCAGAATGTCCGCAAGTGCGGAAGTTCGGGGCAGACCTTTACGTCAACCACGACGCCGTCCGCAATCCGGGCGCCAAGAACGCGCTCCGCAAATGCGCCGGCCTCCGCGGCGCATTTTCCGATCGCAATAAAGATCACCTTCCCCACAGCGCGAAGATCTATTGCCTCTCCTCCGACAAGAAGCGTATCCCCTTCAAGAGACAACTTATTGCTGAGCACCCCTTCCGTGTCGATCGTTTCATACCCCGCTTCGGCGATCGCAAGGAGCGTGCGGCGCGCATCCGTCACTGCAAGTTCGTCGAAGTTCTTGATCTTCATCGTCATGGTATTTGTTATAAGTGTATCATGCCATTTCCACGCCCTTTCCCACCGCGGCGGCGATCGTCGCGTAGCCGTCGCGCGCCAATAATTTCACGAGTCCGCGGTTGATGCGCCTGACCGCCGTTGGTCCGCCGTAGACGAGGCCGGTCACCATCTGAACGAGCGATGCGCCCGCCCTGATCTTCTCGTACGCGTCCTCCGCGGTGAACACGCCGCCAAGCCCGATCAAGATGTATTTGCCCTCCGTCACGCGGTAGATATGGCGGATCATATCGGTGGACAGCCGCCGCATCGGCGCGCCGGATATGCCGCCTGCCGGTATGACATCCAGTGCCTCCGGCGATGAGCGCAATCGCAGCATGCTGCGATCCTTCGCCAGGTTCGCCACCACGAAGCCGTCGATAAAATGATATTTGCCCGCGACCGCGAGGATCGCGTCCACCTCGTCGCGCAGAAGATGGGCGGAGATCTTGAGGAACACCGGGCGCGGCTTCTCTTCTTTTGCGAGCGCGTGGAGCAGCGCGTTGAGCATCACAGGGTCCTGGAACGTGCATCCGTCCTGCGCGTTCGGGCACGAGATGTTGATCGTCACGTACGCAAATCGCCGCACGAGCATCCGGTAGGTCGCCACATAATCCGCGATGGACGCCTCCCCTTTTATGTCCGCGCGGTTCGTCTTTGCGATGTTCAATCCGACCGGAAAATGGAATGTGAGCGTCTTCAGCTTTTGCGCCGCCACCTCCGCGCCGTTGTTCTTCAGCCCGTAATAGACGATGAGCGCCTTGTCGTCGGGCAGCCGCGCGAGGCGCAGGCCGTCGTTGCCCGCGTACGGAAAGCGCGTGATCGCGCCCACCTCCATAAAGCCGAATCCCACCGCGGGCATGATCTTTGTCAGGCGCATGTCCTTGTCGAATCCGGCGCCGAGCCCGATCGGGTTTTTGAAGCGGATCCCCGCCACGGTGGTCTCGAGCGACGGATGCCGGTAATCGCACGCGAGCGCCACGATCCGCCGCGTGAAGAAATTGCTCCCCAAACATTCGCCGAACGGCGTAAAAAAGTCGTGCACGCGCTCGGGGTCAAAGTGAAAGAGGATCGGCTTTAGGATCTTTTCATACATCGGGATCAGTGCGTTACCGCCGCCGGATCCACCGCCGACCCTTCCGCGACGGCGTCATCGATCTCGCACACGCCGCTCGCGCACGCGAGCTCCTTTTTGACGTCGGTGGAATCCTCCTTCTCGTAAAGCAAGATCTGCGAGAAATCGATCGGCGGGAGCGCGGCCACCATCTCCTCATACCGCTCCTTCGTGATCTCCTCGTAGGGCGCGAGCATATATGCATGGTTCTCGCGCGGCAGGAACGAAAGGCCGCCCAGCATGTCCCAGTGCTCGTAGAGCCAGTTCGCCACCGCGATCCATTCGTTGTCGCCGATCGACACCGTCACCGATGGGTTGTGCTCCGTAAAGATCACCTTTACCTTGCGCCAATACTCAAGCTGGTCGATCGCCGAGAGATCATCCTTGAGCACCGCGCCTTCCGGCGCCTTCACGGGAAACTCGAACACGTACGTGGACGCCGACGAAACCGACTGCCCCACTTCCGGAAAGTACGGCACCTTCTGGTCCTTCATCATATGGAAGAGCGCGTCCGTCGCCGAGATGCGCACGCGGCGAATATAATATTGCGCGTGCCGTGCGTGGAGGCCCGACGCCGCATCCACCGTCTGCGACACGGTGCCCGACGGCTTCACGCAGGTCACCGATGTGGACGGCGCGACGCCGAACCGCTTTGCATATTCTTTGTTCACTTCGAGCGCGCGCTCGCGGAGCGCCGAGAGCACCGCTTCGTTGCGCACCGCGGGACAATCCCACTGCCCCGTGATCGAAACACCGAGCAGCCGCTCCTTCTCGCAATTGCGCTTCCATTCTTTTGAAAGATACGGGAAGTTCGTCAGCATTGACTGGTACGTGCCGAGGATCGCCGCAATGCGGATCTTTTTCATCAGCGTCTCTTCGGTGTCATCCGCGCGAGCGACCACTTCCGAAAGATTGCAGAACTGTTTCGGCTGGAGCAGGATCTCCCCGCACGGATTGGTGCCCACCTTCATTATCTTCTGGCCAAGCACGCGCTTGCGCCGCGTGGGGATCTGGTAGACCAGGCTGCCGCGATTGAATATCCCCCGCTCGCCGGTGTGGCTTTTGGCGAGCGCGAGCCATTCGTCCATGAACTGTTCCGCATCGGGCTTGCGCGCATAGACGGCCGAGTTGTTCGCCATCGAACGCTGCGGGTCGGCAAAATAGAACTGGCCGGTCTTTGCGGCGCGCATCTCCGTATCGTCCAGGTCGGAGAGCGAGATCATCGCGCTGCGGCGCACGCCGCCCGCCACCACCACCTCCCCGATCTTGCAGCAGATGTCATGCACATCGATGTTCGCCAACCGCCGCCCCTGCTTGTTCAGGATCTTCGCGCGGGCGAACGCAAGGAGCGAGCGCAGCGGCTCGGGGCCGGAGCTCTTGCCGCCCATTGTCGCCAGGCGCGCGCCGGCCGGGCGCAGCTGCGAGAGGTCGAACTCTATGTCCTTGCCGTCGTACCACGTGCGAAGGCCGAGGGTGAGCGCGTCCGCCCATCCCTCCTTGCTGTCGCCCACCACATGCGTCTTCAGTTTCTTTCCCGTCTGGCGCTTGATCTGCGGCAGCTTCTGCACGTTCTGGCTCTCAACGGAAAATCCCACGCCCGTGCCGCACATGGACACATACATGATCTCCGCAAAATCCTCCAGTTTCTGCGGCGCGATGAACGAGCAGTTGTACGCGCAAACGTTCGTGGCGCGTGCCGCCTTCCCCGCAAACTGCAGAAGCCGCATGGACGGCATCGCCTCCTGATGCAGGATCGCGTCCTGGACCTCCGCATACTCCGCCTCCGTCAATTTGTCGCCAAGATTCTCCTTCATGAACGAAACGTACCGCTCCACCGTCTCGATCCACGTCTCGCGCCGCCCTTCCTCCGGGATCCAATTGGCATAAGTGCGATAATAGACGAATTCCGCAAGCTGATTCCGGAAATAATGCTTGCTCGCCGCCGCCAGCTTGCGGACGTAGTCGGGGATCTCCTTTTTGTTCTCGCGCAGCTGGGCGCGTTCGTTGCGGTATAAAATATATGCCTTCGCCGTCTTTTGGAAATCCATCAAAATGAGCTGGGTCTCCACCACGTCCTGGATCTCTTCGATCGTCGGCACATGCCCAGCCGGATATTTCTTCATGAGAGACACCACTACCTGCTCCGACACCTTTTGCGCGCTCTCGCCCGACCCCTCCTTTGTTGCCGCCATCGCCCGCGCGATCGCGCTCGTGATCCGGTCCTGGTCCCACGGCACGATCCGCCCATCCCGCTTCCGCACTTCCGCAAAGCTGTTATTTTTTGTCATAATACTTCCATTCTTCTGCCGAAGGGCGGAACCGCATAGCACACCGCCCTGTGCATAACCGCACGGGCGTTGTCAGAAGACGCAGGCATATCGGAAAATCCTTTATTTTTACTTAATGAACGAGGGTAAAAATATGACAACATTTTTGTCATCTATTTCGCAAAATGTGCTATACTCGGAATGAACAAACGCCATGCATATAAAAGCGGTCATCGAACAGCTCGGATACAGCCCACAGGAGGCGGCGGTCTATCTTGCCGCGCTCGAGCTCGGCGGCAGCACCGCCACGGACATCGCCGCAAAGGCGAGGCTCCCGCGCACCACCGTCAACCTGCTCATCAGATCGCTCAACAAGAAGGGATTGATGAACGCGTACATCCACCGCAAGCGCAAGATCTGGGCGGCGGAGAACCCCGAGCGCATGATGATCACCATCAAAGAGCGCGAGGCCGCGCTCAAGCTCGTGCTCCCCGAGCTGCAATCGCTCCGCCACGACACTGGCGTGAAGCCGACCGTGCGCACCTACGGCGGCGCCGACGAGATCAAGCAGATCATGAACGACATTCTGGAATCCAAGCATCACATCTCCGCGATCCTTTCGTGGGACGAATGGATCAACCTGCTCGGCCGCGCATATATGGAGGATTTCATAGAGACGCGCTACCGGCAGTATCTGCGCATCCGCCTGCTCACGCCAAAATCTAAGACCGCGATGGCGCTCAAAGCGCGCGACGGCGAAGAGCTGCGCGTCACGCAATTTCTCCCTTCTTCCATCGCCATCAACAATTGCAATTTCATCTACGCCAACAAGGTGGCGATCATCTCGCTCAACAAAAAACGCCCGGTGGGCATTTTAATAGAAGATGAGGACATCCATCACACCATGGAAGTCATGTTCGAGTCGCTCTGGAGCCAGAGCGGGCCGGGCGGCAGCGCTGCCAAGTAACGGACAGAAATGCTCCGCAAAAGGCGGCACAGGAAACCACATCCTGTGCCGCCTTTTTATCCACAGGTCGCCTTGTGCCTATTCCTGCGCGTCGCCGTTGTCGTCCGTCGGCGAATCATCGGTGTTCTTTTCGATGTCCTCCGCGTCGATATCGCTCTCCAGGCTGTCATCCTTCGCCTCTATGTCTTCGTCGTCTTGTGCCATATCATTGGTTTATATTTCGGCGACCTTTTCGGACTGCTTACATAATACCCTATCTGGGATTAAATCTTTCAGTTAAAAATCCGCCACGGGCATCTCGTCGATGTCGGTATAGTCAATGCGTAGGTCGTCGAATACTGTGCCTGCGGTGTTATGGCCGCCGAGAGCGCCGGGTGCGACGCCGCCCGCGCCGCCCGATTCCTCACCTGCGCGACGGATGAAGTCGCCCTGCGCGGCGCGGAGCTCGTCTTCGCCAAAGCTCGCCAGATACTGCTCGGTGCGCGCGGAATCGGCGCGGAAGCCGGCGTCGAGCGCCCGAACGCGCGGCGACACTTGCAGGGCAAGCGCGTTGAAACCGATGAGCGAAATGTTGCGCAGCTCGCGCACGCGGGAGAGCGCCACGTAACCCATCCCGCGGTCGAACGCGCGGCCAAGATCGATCACGGCGGCATCGAGCGTCATCCCCTGGCTTTTGTGGATCGTGATCGCCCACGCGAGCTTGAGCGGCAGCTGCGAGACGCTCGCCATGCGGTCGCGGCTCTTGCCGTCCTTGCCGCGGCCGCCGTCGCTGTCTCCCACGCGCCACTGGAAGCGGCCAAGCGTGATGCGCTTCTTGTCGAAAGTCATAATGACGGGATTCGCCTCGATGGCGCTCGCTGCCGCACCGCTCGCGCTGGCAGAATCGCCGTCGCCGCCCATCTCAAAGTCCACGACTTCGCCGAGCGTGCCGTTCACATATCCAACGCCCATGTTGTTTTTGGTGAACATCACGCGCGCGCCGATCTTGAGCGTCAGCTTGTCCGGCACGTCGTTGTCCTTCTTGAGCTTGTCCACCAGCACCGCGGGGCCGTTCGTGTACGCTTCGTAGATCACGTCCGGCGTTGCAAGCTTACGCAGTTCCGCGGCGTTGATCTCGTCCACGTTCTCGCGATGCGTGTAGAGCCGCGCGATGCCGATCGGCGCGGCGACCGTGGCGCCAATGCGGGCGTTCAGCTTTGCCGTGATGTCCGGCGTCACTTCGCCCGCGCGGATGGCGTCCAGGATCTCGAGCAGGTCATCGCCACTGCTGCTGCCCCTACCCGCAGCGCTTCCGCCCACCTGGCGATGCTGCTCCGTCAAATAGCACACGCGCATCTGCGCATTCTTCCACGCGGCGGAATCGATCACAAACTTCTCGGACTCGCCGTTCACTGGTGGAATCTGGAAGAAGTCACCGCAGCACACGATCTGCAATCCGCCGAATGGCTCGCTGGAATTCCGCGCGGTGCGGCAGATCAGGTCCACGCGATCGAACTGCTCGGGATGCAGCATGGAGATCTCGTCTATAATAAGCACCCGTGCGCGGCGGATGCGGTCGGTCAGGTACTCGTTCGCGCGCACGCGGTCGCGCTCCTGCTTCTCGTCGGGGATCGGCCCGCGCGTCAGCCCCGCCCACGAATGGAGCGTGCGCCCGGAAAGGTGCGATGCGGCGATGCCGGTGTAGGCCGTCACGGCCACCTCCACCTCGTGGTCCTCAAGGAACCGGATGTACTCGTTCAGCAGGTACGTCTTCCCCGCCCCGGGCGCGCCGGTCAGGAACACGTTCTCGCCCGTCTTAAGGATGGCCAAAGCGGTGGATTGGAGCATGTTCTAAAATTTTTCAATGTCCTTTGCTAGTTCTCGAAAGATGAAGACCCCTAATACAAGAACCGCTACGACATACAAGATTCCAACCGCCCAATGCGAAGAGAATTCAACTTCAAACAAAAATTGATATATACCAATGATTACTTGCACCAGCGCGAAGGCGATTAAAACCAACGAATATTTTCTGGTCGATTTATCGAGTTCGTGAGCCGTTTTTCGATTCCTCAAAGCGGCCTTAATTTGAAGGATCGTTAATTTATGCATTTTCTGTTCCTCGACCATACCACTACTTGGAGGCCCTATGGTCTCAATTTCCCCTAGAAGATCTTGATCTTCAGATAGATATAGCTCCATGTTCTTATTATCCATGCAAAAAGTTTACGCCACATCATAAAATACACAAGATTGACGAATTCGAAAGAATATATAAGATTGAGGGACGTACTAAAATGGAACTCTTCTCGAAAAGATACTCGGCAAAAGGGCCTCGCAATGACGTTATTCTTTCCGATACACTTAGAAAGCGTCTGGAACAGGAGTTAAAGTTCATAACTTCAAGTAAAGATTATATTGAAGCCTTTCTTTTGGTTGATAATGAAAAAGAGAATAAGATTTATTTGCATTCTCTTACCCTACGAGATTTAAGTTCTCGGGAGTTGGGTTATGATTTAACGTCCTTGGTTTACTGTAAAACTATGGATTTCAATGCGAACCCCGATGATAATCAACTTCTAGACCTTATAGAACTATTAATCATTTTTTGTAAAGAAATAAACCGTAAAGAATTAATTGAGAGGTTACAAAACATCTTCAAGGAAGAGGGAGATCAATTTATAATTCACAATTTCATAATTTTTAAGAAGGATGAAACTGGGCTGAAATCTCTCGTGCCCTTAATTAAAGATAAGAACCTCCAAGTCAAATTAGAGGAATACTTTACTGAAGCATCGAGAGGTAGTAAACCAAATTATGAGATGCTAGCCCGTATTGCTGCGGATATTGTACAGATACTCTTTAGTGCTCCAAAGCAAAAAGAAACAAAAAAATATTCTGAACAATTATGTAGCGATATTGCATATAAATGGACGGATAAAAAGAATGCCCAAGCGTTGGCAATTCTCCTTAGTGAAACCGTTAAAAATGCTAAGGAACTAAGTAATCAGATTAGTAATATTCGACATACAGACAGAAGCACTATACCAGTTAGAACGCCTAGCCTATATAGATTAATTGCCTTAAAAAATTCTTCAATTGCTGAAGTGGTTATACTTTCCTTGCCAGAAAATTATATTTTAGACCAAAATCCGGAAGAGATTAAAAATCACTATCTCGGTAAATACAACCTCAAAGCTGATAATGGCTGGTTGGTTGAAGATGAAATAAAGCCGGAAGATATACCTTTCTAAAGCAAGACCAGATAGGCAACGACTCAATCTCTAAAAATTCTTAACAATAAGATGCTGCACGGCCCTATCATTCCTACCTTTCATATTGTAAGTGTATTTCTTATCGAACGAAGAGATGTTTATATTCTGCTTGCCTTTGTATAAGCCGTAGATGAACGACGTCCTTTTTATCACCAAAATAAATTTGGCCTTAGTGGTATATAAATAACGCGCAAGCCGAAATTGGTCATCACGATCAAAGCTTTTCTTTTCGTAATCACTGAAATCGGTATCGTATGGAGGGTCGAGGAAAATAAAATCTTTTGAAGAAAGCTTCAGTTTATTGAGAAATGTTTCAAAATCCTCGTTGTAAATTACCGCTCCTGCCAAGAGATTATGGGCCTCCAAAGAAAAGAGCCGGTCGACTTTCTTTCTAAAATTTTTAGTGTTGTACCCTATCCCTCCATATGGGATATTAAATTCTCCGTTGGCGTTAAATCGGAACATGGATCCATAGCAAAACTCTCGGATGAAATAATAGTTTGCGATGGCTTTTGCGCGGCTGATATGGTTCATTCCCCTTTTTTCATTCATAACATCCCTAAAATGCATATAAAATCCACTGCGAAATGCAGTCTCAATGTTCTTATGAAGATCCTCAATTGAGATCCTGCCGCTACTGAACTCAAGCTTTTTGACACGTGTGATCTTATCAATGAGATTGTCAATGATGCGCTTTTCAAGATTATTCCTGTCTATACAAAAGTCCGCCCTGAACAGCCCATTGAATGCCTGAATTTGTCCGTGTATGTAATCTTCCGTAAGGCGACGCAGATCGTTTTTGCTAATAGAATCGGCAGCATAACGGGCGTACAAAGAGATGAACTGCCTCTGGAAAAGAAGGATGTAATTCGGAATTTTCTCCCAATTGAAGACATACTCATAGATTTCCTTAGAAAATTCTTTTGTATTATATTTCCCACCTACGAAGCGGTAAAAATCCATCAGCTCTACGGCAATATCGTTGATGGCGGCTCTTTCTGGTTGTAACTCAAAAAATATCGCACCACCACCAAAGAACGGCTCAATATAGCGATCAAACGCAGGAATGTGATGCTTAATAAAAGAGAATTCCCGTTTTTTTCCGCCAGGCCACTTGATCAATGCCTGTGTATTAGGTGTGGATATCTCCCGATTGGAAGGTCGCAAGAGGTTCAAATCAATGTGCTGTTTTTGCATTTTCTATAATTTTCTTTAGTTGTGAAATTTTTAAAATGTTATTGCGCTGTCGATGAACCATCCGATGGCAGTTTGAACACAGAGGAACGACTTTCTTCAACGCTTCATCCGCCGCCATCTTTTCTCCGGACGCTTCATGCTGATGAATAGGATGCGTGTGATGAATCTCGATATAATCGCGGCCGCGTTCGCCGTAGAATTTCAAGAAATCGAACTCGCACGCTATGCAAGGAATTTTTCCGCCCTTCTTAAAGTGCGCCCTGGCAAGCTGGATCAGTTTTCGCGACCGCTCTCTGAACGCAACATTTTTTGTCGAGAGAAATCCTTCTTCAACGATGATGTCTTTGTAGTCATCTTTGAATTCTTGCTCTCTTATCTCTTCACTGAAGCCCTGCTCCTGAAGCGCTTCAACAACTTCTTCATAACCAGCATTCAAATATCTTCTACCCTCGTCCGTAATGAAGAAAAGTTTGTCCTTATATATCGCAAGATTCTTCTTCTCTAAGGTATCGTGCGATTTTAGGTTGCGCACTTTTTGGCTGAACTTTGTATCGGTGCGGCCGCTGAGTATTTCAGCATCTTCCCCTTCGGGCTTCAGTGTGTCAGTTAATTCCTTGATAAGATACTCGGTCGGAACGCCTTCCGGATGGCGCTCGATGATCTTAAGGGCGGGAATTACGAGGTCCGATTCGGCGTAAATCATACTCTAAGTTTAGCATATAGCCCCGAGAGGTGAATCTACTTGATATCCCCATGTCGATGAGGATATCCACATAGTATCTTATGCACTAGAACTGTCAAAAAATTTTTAATCCTTTTTTAACGAATCCCCCCATCCCCACTCGCTGTACCCCACGCCTTCGCGGTAGCAACGGATCGCCTCGCGGATATAGGGAATGGTGTTTGCGGGCAAGGCGTCGAGCGGGAACCAGCGCAGGTCGTCGCACTTGCCGGGCTCCATGTTGGCCGCTCGCCGCTCCACGCCGCGGGCTCAAAGAAGAAGTCCAGCCGCTCGTCGTCGGCGCGGCGGTGCATCACAACCTTGAGCCGCAGGTCCGCAGCCCCGATCGTGACGCCCGACTCCTCCATCGCCTCCCGCGCGGTGGCCGCCGTGAGCGCCTCGCCGCCATCGGCGTGACCGGCCACCAGGCTGTAATTGCCATCCTCGTAGCCGGTGTTTGCGCGGCGGAGCATCAGGATCTTTCCGTCCTTCACGAAAAGCACGTAGACGGAGGCGATAAGCTTGAAGCGATCGGCGGTCATGAAAACATTGTAGCACCTTATAAAAAAGAAAAGGCGCATCCCCGGAGGAATGCGCCATGTTTTTCACTTTGTGCCAAGCTAGATGACCATGTCGGCTTCGATCCGTGCGCGCACCGCCTGCACGGCGAGAGGAGCAACGTTCGCTCCTTTGAATATCGCCTTCTGGTCTTTTTCCTTCTTCGGCCAGTAGCGGATGACGTCTTCGATCATGGCGAGGCCCGTGGAAAGGCTTGCATGGGTGGATTCGATCCCGGCTCCGAGCGCAAGACAATCATTGTCCGAGGTCATGAACCTGACATTCACCTCGTCACCCCGCTTCTTGGGACGGGCAAAGGTGAATATCGTGCTTCCCGCAAAGATCCCCACCCGAAGCACCGTCGCCCCGAATTTCCCTTCCATTTCCCGATCGGGCTCTGCCCGGATGAGAGTGAAAAGTCCCCGCTGATAGACGAGACGAAGGAATTTGTCGAACTGCAGGTGCAGCGCGTGACGCTGGGCATTGAAGTAGACGTCCATCTTTGCGTCCAGATGATCGTCTTGGACAATGGCCCTGATCACATTCTTGAGCAGATGAACTCCGACAATCTGATAGACGATATCTCCCGCTCCAAGCTCCACGAGATTGATCATTTGTTCGTCCCGCTCTTTCTCGTAAAGTTTCCGGAACCATACAACTGCGGGGTCTTCGCTTGTCCGCACCACTTCGTACGCGTCCAGGATAAGCTGCGGCAGGTGGAGGGTGAGGTCGTAAAATTCGTTCTTTTCGTCGGCGAGTATGGTAAGACCCTGGAGCCATCTGCTAAAGAACAGGGCAAATAATGCCTCACCTTTCTCGCTTGCGTTGGTGGAAGCGGCATGCATCCCTAACCGGAATATTACATCTGCTTTTTTCACTTTTGCTCCTTTATCCTTCATAAGAGGATTTACTGCTGACGAAATTGTACATTTAAATTCCAATTTCGTCAAAAGACAACGAGCCCATTCCTGGCGCTGGTCCTTCATCGCCTCATAAAAAGAAAAGGCGCACTCCCGGAGGAATGCGCCCTTTGGTCAGGCCACTTCCGTCTCGATGTAGTGTGCCCACGAAAGCCAGATCTCCATCAGGACGGATTGGTCCACGGCGTGGGCCGACGTTGATGGTATTTCTGTCATGCCCATTTCCCTTGACCACACCCTTCCGATGGCCTATCCTATCCGGTGGAAAGGAGAGGGCACTCTCTATGACATTCACAATTCAAAACCCTGAGGCTGATCCGGTGATCGCTAAACAGGCCACCGACGCGTTCGATCTGCTGACCCCGCATTGGAGGGAACTGCTTCCTCCGATCACCGCCATCATCGTAAATGAACGGTTCGACCGCATCGCGGATCTCCGGCCCATGATCGACGCCCGGTTCTCCAACTGGGGAGACCATGAGTGGGAGCAGGTCTACGCTTTTTCACCCAAATACAGTTTGAATGAGGCCGAAGTGTGGCTCCGTCCGTACTATTCGTTCGATTCTTTTGCGCGAGAGGTGTATTGCCTCTTGGCACAGATCGTATGGACCACAACCCCGGACATTCGCGCCGAGGTCGCAGCGGCCACCCACAAATCATTTCACACGGCCAATGCGGCTCTGTTGTATTTCAGCGTTTCCTTTGGACGCTTTTTTCTCAACCGAAAGCTTCTTCGTGAACGGAACCTGGCGGCATGGTTCCTCATGGAGCGCCTCGATGACCTGGTGGAAACCAAGCAGCTTCAGCGACTTCAGGTGACGTGATGGCGAACGATCGCCGTCTTCCGCAAAACTCGCGAGGCCCCGGCGCAATGTCGGGGCCTCTTTCTTTATTACGATGAATTTTATGCTGAAAGCTTCTTTACGATCTCGTCCCATGAATGCACGCGCTCGATCCCCGGCGGAAGCTCGCCCTGGTTCCATGGCTGATCAAAAAGGAACACCTTGATGCCGGCCTCGGCGCAGACCGTCGCGTTGGTCATGTGGTCCTCGATCATGATCGTGGCCCCAGAGTCCGCCACCACCTCGTCAAAATCAATGCCGATGCGCATGGGTTAATGATACCGTAAATAAGAAAGGGCGCCACCGTTTTAGTGACGCCCCTTGATCCACTGTAACCCTTCCCGGCCTATTTCATCGGCCATATTGCGGCCACGAAGATCCCCTGGCTTTCCTCGCGGCTGACGACGCGAGCGAAGGTCATTTCGTGGCCGCCCTCCAGACAGACCAAAAGCTTGCAATGCTTGCCCATGGCGAGCAACTGAAGAAAGCAGTCCATGCCCTCGACAAGCGCTCGCGGCCCTGTGAAGTCGCCGAATTTTTGGACCACTTTTTCGGCGCTCACACCATTCGCGTCACACCCTTCAACGCTCGTCCTGATTACCTTTTCGATCATGTAAAGCCTCCTCTTCTTTTCGCAGCTGCAAATCTGCCAACAATATACATCCGGGCAGGAATGGAGTCAATCGCAATCCGCGCGTTTACATCGCTGCGGCGATCTCCTTTGCCACCGCATCGAGCTCCGCTTCCGGCGTCGTCTCGCGCGAGCCGGGCCGGTACAGGAACTTGCGCGGCTCGTATTCGGTGATGCCCTCGTCCCCTGCCGTGCGCGGCACGATGTGCAGATGGAAGTGCGGGATGGATTGCCCGGCCACGGCGCCTTCGTTCCAGGCATGATTGAAGCCCGTGGCGCCGAACGCTTTCCAGAGCGCGGCCTTCACCTCCGCCGCGAGCGCAAAGATCGCGCGGCGCTCGTCGTCCTTCAGTTCATCGAACGTCGCCACGTGCCGCGCCGGGATCACAAGCGTGTGCCCGGGCGTGATCGGGATGTTCGTCAGGAACGCGATCGCAAGCTCGTTGCGCTTGACCGTGCGCGCCGGAATGTCCGGCAATGTGCAATAGATGCAAGAGGAAGATGCGGCCATATTATTTGTGGCCGAAGATCTTCTCTTTCAGCTCCTTTTTGAATTCAGGGTCGAATTGCGTGCGCAATAAATATAATGCCAGCTCTTTATCGCGAAAATCCGGCCGTTGGGAAAGTTCCAGAAATTCATCGAACGAAACGGGCTTTATAGTGATCCTCTCACCCGCATCAAGATGCGGGTCCTGGATATGCTTACAGTCACGTGCGATGAAAGTATAAACGGTCCATTCAAGAGAATTGAATGGCTTCCGCTCCCTGAACATGGTCCAATCATCCGAAACGTATCCGGTCTCTTCCAAAAGCTCACGTTTGGCTCCCGTCGACGCTTCCTCTCCTTCATTACATCGGCCGCCCGGAATAGAAACAAACGGCGCCCGATGTGGTTGCTCCTGTTCCTCGATCAAAATTTTATCTCCCACGACCGCGATCACATCCGCGCTGTCCGGCCGGCTGATCTTCTCGTATATCTCGGTCGTCCCATCGAACACTTTCTGTTCCCATTGCCACACCTCGAACACCTGCCCTTTGAACATCCGTTTTGCGTTCGGTGGAATTCCTTTTTTCATATCATTTATTTTTGAGTGCTAAATATTCCTGAACGCCCTTCAGCCATCCTCCTTTAAAATAATTTTCTTGTTTGAAATCTTTCGGGGCCACCCACAAGAGTTCCGATGGCGCTCGTTCATACCACCTATTAAAGCATCCTTGGCAGTCTTTCGTCTATTATGTGCCAATAACGGCCGTTTTTCCACTTTTAAAATAGTTTTAATCGCTTATTTGTTATAGTCCCGTCAGTTGTTTAAAAACTGAAAGGGGTTTTTGTGAAGCTATCAAAAATGCAATTCGCAACCGTGGGTCTCGAGCTCCTGACCCTCACCATCTTCGCGTCCACAGCAATCGGACAGGCACGGCAAAATGTTGTGCATCAGGCATTCTATGCCTTAAGCACATCCGCCAATGGAACCTCCACCCAAACCATCAACGGTAATTATGTCGGCAACTGGAACTGGCTCAACAGCAATTACAGCTCCTACAATGTCGTCAAAAATTGGTACAACTATTACCAAAACGGCAGCTGGACATGCTATCCGTCAGATTTTGCCGCAGCTGGCGACGTGTGCCCAAATCTCACCGGCCATCCCGTCGCGAGTTTCTATTCCAATCCTGGCGGCTATGGCTATAGCCCGATTATCCCTGAGGTTGCCTATGGCCGCGGCGGTCAATGCACTTATTTTGCGAACCTTGTCGTCTATCGCTCGGGAGTCTACACCGGAAGTTTCCCGAGCCTATCCAATATGTGGGCTGCTGGAAACTCCAATATGCAACAGGTCCAGATCGGGGACGTGATCCTGAGGTACAACGTCGCTGGCTATGTCAATCATATCGCCATTGTGGTACAGGTCTATACGAATGGCGGTTCCGTGACAAGCGTTGACGTCGTCGATTCGGATTACTTCCCTGATTATCTTTCGGGCGTAAGTTACCCGGAAGTGATCACACGGCACAATTTCCCCATCGCCAACCTGCAGGGATATTTCAGGATATGGAAGGTGCCCGGCTACTAAAAACCAAGTTCTGGAGGGGTAAAACAACCCCTCCATTTTTTAATCTTTTTTTAATGTTAATATGCTATGCTCATCTTATGAAAAAATTATTAAACAGAAAATATATCGCTTTTGCTTGCATGGTCACGGTCACAATCGTTGCCATCGGATGCATTTTCCTGTGGCGATATCACTTTAGCCCCGTTCAATCCCGCACCTCAACGATGGCTCTCCCCGAAATTCAAACACCTTCAGGCTGGTATTTGTGGGGAAAAGATCATCTTCCTGCGGGCACTAACGGCCCCGTCAATAACATTACCTTCGGAAATAAGCCAATGGCATCAGCGGACGATGCGGCGACCATGATAGTTGTTAACGCGCAAGATCCCTTTGGAAGAACCGATGAGCAATGGATTGCTGATGTCCTCTCCTCTTCCCTGGAAGAGCTGGGAAGTCCTACATCCACGCGGCTGTGGAGTGCGATCAATGGGAGGCTCGTACTAAGGGCGGTAACGCAAACACCTGCGGGTGGCTATGATCTTAATTACTATATCCTTAATGATGGGGTGGAATATATATTCCAACTTGATCCGACACATGCCGATGATAATATATCATCCAGCTCCGACGCACAGACGCTGCACACCATGGTTCAGAATTTTGCCGAGAGCCTGCCGCCCATCGTTTCTCAATAAATAATAGGGTTAAAAAAAGCCCTAACAGTTCCGTTGGGGCTTTTTTTCTTTCATTCTACGCCGCAGGCAACTCCTTTTCGTCCGGCAACGCCGCGAACTTGGCCTTAAAATCTTCGAACCACTTCGTGGTCTCTTCCGGCTTCATCGCCTTCACCTGCGCCGCAAGGTCGGGATGCGCCGCTTCGACGTGCTTCATCGCCTCCGCCACCACTTCCTCCGGCGCAGTGCCGGTGAACACCGTCGTGCACGTTGCCGGGCCGCCCATCGAAGGGCATGTCACCTGTTTCATGTTGCTTATATATAGATTAGATTTATTTTTTATCGACCGATCTGAATGATCATTATAGCATGGACCCTATCCCTTTCCGTAGCTCGCAGTACCGGCAATCCGGATCATGGCAGCCCTTGTTCCAGAACGAGAGGTCCAGTATCTCGCGCGCGACGTCCATCACAAGTTTTTCAAGCACTTTCACCTCGCCGGGCGCGATCGCGAACTCCTCGCGATGCATCTTGCCGCGGTCGTCCGGTTCCACGAACTGGATGATGCCGTCGCGCATGTCGCGCTTCCCCTCCTTGTCGAGCAGCAGTTTATAGAACACGAGCTGGCGCTTGTAATTGCCGTCGCTCGATTTGGTGAGCCCCTCGATCTCGTTGCGCGTCTTGGGCTTGCCGGTCTTGTAGTCCACGACCCGCACCCGCTCGCCGTCCAAAAATTCCACGCGGTCCAGCTTGCCGTTGATCGGCGTGCCGTCCTCGAGCGTGATGCCGTCAATGCGCGCCTCGGCAAGCGCCCGCGGCGACCACGTCGCGTGATACTCGTCATAGAAAAGCGGCAGTGCACGCCGGCCCTTTTCGAGCGCCTCCTCGTACTCGCTCTCTTTTATCGGCTCGTGCGCGAGGGCTTCCTCAAAACGGCGGACAAGATATTCCTTTCCGCGATCCACGCCCGGCGCGCCGTCAGCGCCGCCGCTCAACGCGTCAAAATAACTTTTGAGCGCGGCGTGCACCGCGTTGCCGAACGACAGATTTTTGTTCGGTGCTTCCGGGATGCGCACAAGGTTGCGGTAGAAATATATCCATGGGCATTCAAGGTAATTGTTGAGCGCCGTCACGGAAATGCCTTGCGCGCGGAAAAGTTCGTTCAAAAATTCTTTGTCTTTGAGCTCGGGCACCCGCGCGGGCGCTGGCGCGAACTCGATCTCCTCGCGCCGCGCGGCAAAATCCTTCTCGTACGGCGCGACATCGAGCGGCGCCAGGATATTTTCCTTGAGCTCCGCGATGAACTGCGTCGGCAGCTGCTCCTTGCCGTCACGATCCGCCTTTGCAAGCGTCACGAACAGTTCCTTTCGCGCGCGCGTGAGGGCGACATAGAAGACGTTGCGTTCGTCCGCGTCATCGATCGCGCTCGCATCGTCATCATTCGCACCATCAGCATCCGCGGCAGCGCCCGTCGCCGCGCCTTCCGCCATCGCTCTATATATTCGTGTCGGCAGCTTGATCGCTTCGCGGCGGCGGCGCGATCCCCACTTGCCGTCCACGGCGTTCATGATGAAGACCACGTCGAACTCCAGTCCCTTCGCGCGGTGCGCGGTCATGAGCCGCACACGGCCGGGCAAGCGCACGGTGTCGGCGCTGCGGATCGCAAGGCCATGCTCTTCCATCAGGTCCAGATAGCGGAAAAAATCGTCCAGCGTGTAATTTTTCTGGCGTTCAACGAACGATTTCAAGATGTCAAAAAGCGCGTGGAGCTTTGCCAGTTTTTCCGTCGCGGACGGATGGTTCAGCGCCGTTGTCAGGAATCCCGACTCGTAGACGATCTTTTCAAAAGCCTCCGCCGCGCCGCGGTTTTTTGCCGCCCGAGACCAGGCCGAAAGCCCCTCAAAAAGCCGCCCATAGGCCATTTTTGAGCCATTATCCATGCCTGCCGCCTCAAGCAGGGCCGGCGACCGCACCACCTCATAGAGCCGCCTGTGCTCACGGGCGGCATAGGCCGTCAGCTTATAGACATCGATCGGCGCGATGCCCAGAAAATCCACGTGCAGCGCCTCCGCGAGCGCCACGTCATTGCCGAACCGCTGGACCGCCCGCAGGATCCGCACCAGTTTTTTTATTTCTTCATCCCCCAACACGTCCTGATCCGACTCGATGCTGAACGGCACCTTTTCCTTTTCAAGCATTCGCGCGAGCGGCACGACGTCGCGATTGTCGCGATAGAGCACCGCGACCTCCTCCGCCGGGGTCCGGTCATCCACGTCCGACGCGGTTGCGATCAGCTCTTTTATTTTTTGTGCGATGAAATAATATTCCACGTCGGGTGACGCGAGCGCGGCGAGATGCGCGGGACTTTCCTTGCGCCCCGCGCGCGCCGCATGCCGTGCGTGCGCCACGAGCGCGGCATCGCGCGGCGACACGCCTTGCGCCGCGTCGAGGATCGCTTGCGTGGATCGGTAATTGTTGCGTAATGTGATAAGCACAACATCTTTGTAGCGATCGCGGAAGTAGTGGAAGTTCTCGAGCGACGCGCCCTGAAAACGGAATATCGCCTGCTTCTCGTCGCCGACGACGAAAAGGTTCGGGCGCGGCGCGGCGCCTGCCACAAGTTCCACGATCCGGTTCTGCGCGTCATTCGTATCCTGATGTTCGTCCACCAAAAAATATTCGTATGAGCCCTGCAAAACACGGAGCAGTTCATCGCTCGCTTCGAGCGCGAGCGCGACGTACATGATCATATCGCTGTAGTCGTACTGTTTGGCCGCAACGAGCGCTTTCTGATACGCCGCGTACACTTCCGCGAGCTCGAGGTTGCGCTCGGCGTGCTTCGCCGCGCTCACATATTTTGTTTTTATCTTCCCTTCATATTTGCCGGACCGGTTCACAAGGTCCGGATCGGCATACAGGTCGCGCTTCGCGTCCGCGGCGATCGCGGCGAACGTCCCGGGCGACACGCCCTGGCGCTTCAGCTCATTGATCGCGCCGAGGATCGCGCGCAGATAATAGTAGCGGTCACCGAACGGACGCATGTCCCGCAAGCCGGGCAGCGTGTCGATCAGCCGCCGCAGGATGTCCACCTGCTCTATCTCGGTGATGCTCGTCGCGCCCACGATCGTCGGAAAATAGTCCGGATAGTCGCGGATGATGCGGTTCGCAAAGCCGTGGAACGTGGAGATCTCCACGCGATAGGCCTCCGCGCCCGCAAGCTCCACCAGGCGTCGGCGCATGGAGACGGCACCGGACTCGGTGAAGGTGAGCGCGAGGATCTTCTCCGGTGCCGCGGCGGAGCGCCGCAAAATATTCGCAATGCGCATCGCAAGCACCTCCGTCTTTCCCGTCCCCGGTCCCGCGATCACCATTACCGGGCCATCAAGTGTGTCCACCGCGCGGCGCTGTTCGTCGTTCAGCGCCCCATATCGTTCCTCAAAAGCATCCGTGATCGGCATGACAAAAGCTTACTCTCAAAATCTCCGTAACTCAATAAAAGAAAACAACCCCTCCTATATCAGGAAGGGTTGTTTTCTTTTGCGCCTTAGAAGCCGAAGAGGTGGGCAAAGAATCCTCCGATCATTCCGAAGAATCCGCCGAAGCCGCCTCCGAAGCCGCCTTTTACGGTCGAGCTGCCTGTCGAGGAACCGTTCGACGGCTTTGCGCCCTGGTCAAGGATGGACGATGCCGTTATGGACGTGCCGTTGACCGTGCCCTGCACCACAACATTGTCGCCGATGGCAAGATCGGTGGCCGCCGTTGTCGTGCCGTTCTTTACGATCGTGGCATTCGTGACATCGATCGTGTACGTGACATTGCTCGCGTTCGTCACGGTCAGCGTGTCGCCGTTGATCTGGGCAATGCTACCGCCGACGACCGGCTCACCGTTGCCCTGGATGGGCGAAACCGGGGGCGTGGAGGTCGGATGTCCGGGGCCGCCTTTGCCGCCCCACATGCCCGGGCCGCCGGCCGCGGGACCCATCACTCCGTCGCGGATCACGGTTGCCGCCACGTCGGTGCCGCTCACCGTGCCCTGCACCATCACTTTATCTCCTATCGCGATGCTCGAGACCGGAACGGTCGTTGTCGCGCTGCCTTTATAGACCGTCGCGTTGGTCGCATCGACCGTAAAGACGGTGGAGGTCGCGCCCGACGGCGCGCCCGGGGCGCTCTTGAACGGACGCAGCATAGCGGTCACGCTCAGCGTATCGCCATTCACCGCCGTCACATCGCCGAAGACCCCTGGCGGCATCCCGCCCCGCATTCCGCCGCGGAACTGGCCCTGCGCCGCTCCCCCGCCCGTCTGGGCAAACACCGGAAGCGCGATCAGCATGCTGGCCGCGAGCGCCACCGCGGTCGCTATGGGAACATATTTTTCTTTCGTCATTTTTTTATTTTTCTTTAATTTCCGCATTTATCCTTCTGCATATGCCGGGCCGATTCGACCATCACCCCATGCCTATGGTGCCACAGAACAATACGCTTTTCCTTTATAAAAGGTTGCAGAAGGGGTGGAATAAAACAGTCCCCTTGGCCGTATTATCCTTTGTTACGCTTAAAAAAGGTCGGCAACGTAAATTAATATCGTTACATTCCATGTGGCAAGACTGGGTAAACTTCATTCTCGGTATCGTGCTGATCGTCATAGCATACTCTGCGGCAAGCACGACGTGGATAGCGATCGTAGGCGTCCTCATCATCATCTTCTCGCTATGGGGCGCTTTAGGGGGTAGGAAGGCGTAAAGAAACAGACAGCATCAAAAAGCCCCGCGCGCGCGGGGCTTTTTGATGCATCGCAATGCGCATCCGTCACGCGATCCGGAACCCCGTGAACGTTCCGCGCGATGCGGACCACACGGCTTCCACGCGATTCACCTTTGCCGTGACGGGTCCCTTTTGGCACCACACCAGGAATTTTTTGAGGTCATCCTCCTCGCCCTCCGCCTCTATATACACCGTCCCCTCGGGCTCGTTCATCACGAATCCCGCAATATGCATCGCGCGTGCCGTCCAATACGCGGCGTCGCGGAACCCGACGCCCTGCACATCGCCATAGATCTTCATTGTAAGATTTTTCATATCATCATGATATCAAAAACAGCCCCCGAAGCGAGGGCTGTTTTTATTGCCGACAGCCTATTGCACCGACACGCTGGTCGTTGCGGATGCCTGGGCCTCCGTCTGGATCGCGGCAGTGATCGCGTTCACGAGCATTGCCTTATCCTGAAGCTGTGCCTGAGTGCTTGCCGTCACGCTCGCGTCGGCCTGTGTGCCGAGCGCCGCGCCTGACTGCTGGATCGCCGCTGCCACCGCTGCCTGTACCGGCGTCGTATCCTTCGCGTACAGGAAGCCATACCACGGCGTGCTTACCTTTACGTTCCCCTGCGCGTCAACGTTCACGTTTCCCGCAATGGATGTCTGGAAGAGGCCGAGGAACTTCGCGGGCTGGGCATACGTGACGTCCATGCTGCCGTCACTCTGTACATTGATGTTCTTTACCGCCGGGCGCGCCTGGATGACCAGGGAGTTGTACGCCGACAGGTCATCGTTCGTCTGGATGAGTCCGAGCGTATTGCCCTGCAACTGCACGACCGCATCATCCGAAGATGTCGCGATGGTGCCGGATTGCACTTCTGCCTGCAACCCCGCGTTCACCTGCAATCCAGCGCTGCCTGCCGTCGCCGTGCCGCTTGCCTGCACGTCCGTCTGGGCGGTCGCCGTCGCCGTGCCGCCAAGCGCGGCATTCACATCACCGGTGACATTGCCCGTCACACCCAACGCATAGGCATTCGCACCCAAAAGGAGCGTCGTGCCGACCACAAAAACGCCGAAAACTTTTTTGTCCATGCTAAATAGTTTTATGTTAATTTAATGACCGACCGATGAACAGATTCGACCTTTCATCGAGTATCGCAATATCATACGCTCGCGGCGCTGATGCCGTTACAGCAGTCTATATATCTATTAATAACTTCCTTGCACCTGCACCGCCACGCAGACCCCTCCCACGTCCCCGAACGGGGCGGTGGAACTCGGATTCGGTTCACACTGATAGCCGGTAGCGCAGACAGGGGCGTTCACTATGTTGCCCCCGCACCGCTGTCCTGCTCCCGCGACGGGAGCTGACGGCGAAGCATTGCCGGCCGGACCGGCGCCCGTCATTGCGTAGTAATACCAGATCGCCGCGCCGAGCAGCACTATCACGATCGCCAATATGATCCACGATGTTTTGCTCATATTACTATAATACACCCGCCAGCCGTTTTTTAAAGCAAAAAAAACGGGCAGGGGCGGATGACGAGGCCGTCTTCGTCGCCCACCCCTGCCCGCGCGGATATTACAGGATCTAATGCGATCCGTGTCCCTGCAGTGTCCCTAAGTACTGCTCGAGCAGGAGAAGCAATTGCTGCTGCAACGCGGCGATCTCCTGTTCAAGGGCATCTTGCCCCGTCGTGCTTGCGCCCAGCACCTCCCCTCCATGGCCGCCGAAGGGACCGCTCCCCACTATCACGATGAACGGCGAGGAGAAGAAGCTGTTGCCATCGGCATGGTACGTTTCCGTGACCACGCAGTTCCCTATATCTCCCGCCATCACGCCGTCCACGCTGTCGCACTGCCCATTGGTCGTTTCGTTATAATGCGACGGCCCGGAGACGTTCACGTAGTACGGCGTGTTCGGATCGATCGTGAGCGTCGTGCCGGACGCGCTGCCCGGGAATGTCGACGTCGGGCTCGGATGCGTCGCGAGCACGTTCACGGTAAAGTCGGACGAGGTTGCGGTGCCGCTTGCGGAGTTATCCACGTTGACCACCACGTTGAGGAAGCTCGTGGTCGCCGGAGCAAGCGAGAATGTCACCGTGTAATCCTGGGTCGTTGAGCTGTCCTGCGCCGTTACCGCCACCGTCGCGGTTCCCGTCGTGCTCGTGGCCTGCGTGATCACCTCGGTCGCGTTCGGATCCGTCGTTGTCGCCGTTACCGTGGGAACCGTGTTCGTGTTGAACGGAAGAATGACGTCGTACGCGGTCGTACCCGGATCGAATGACGGGTCAAGCGCTCCCGCGGAGACGCCGAGCGCGCTCAACGTGTCGTCGGTGTTGAGGCACAGCGTGGTGAACGATTCAACCGCGCCCGGATACCACTCACCGCCGATCTCGGACCATGCCACGAAGTAGTATGTGGTATCCGGAGCGAGATTGCTCAGCGATTCGCTGAACGCGCCGCCGGCCCCTGCGGCGCCGAGGCCGCTGTCATGCGACCAGCCGGTCGCCGGGAATTCGGTGGCGTTCTGGCCGGCATCGAACGGACCCGCCGGGGTCGTCCCCCACCAGAACGAAGTGTTCTCTGCAGTGGTCGAACCGTTCGTACCGTTCACCGTCGCGCCGAACTGGCCGACGTTCGTGGCTGGATCGGTCGTCACGTACGTAGGCAAAGCGGTGGTGAATGACTGCATCGCACCCGGATACCACGTCCCATCAACATCAGACCATGCCACGTAGTAATAGGTGACGCCGGGTTGGATCGCGGGCATCGTGCCGGCGACCTGGCCGTGCACGACCGCGTCGGTCGTGAGCGACGAGAGCGATGCGGAGAACGGCGTGCCGGAAGCGATCGCGCCGAGGTCAGGCGTGGAATATACGCCGACGGGGATCACCGGCGTCGAGGTGCTGAACGTGGACGTCGACACCCAGAACGAATGGCCGGCCGCGTCATAATCATCGTTCGTGCCGTTCAGCATCGCGTCGGACATCGTGATGCCGGTCGGCGCATCGGTCGTCACGTACACGGGCGCGCCGCACGCGTACACGTCAACCGACAGCGTTCCGGTATTGTCGCCGTAGAACGACGCGTCCGGCGCGGGCGATGCCGCGGTGGCGTCGCCGTCGAACACCAGGAGGTTGATCGGATTTCCGGTTCCAGTGTAGAGATAGGAATATGCATGCGACGGCTGATATGATCCCCAATTGACGAACTGGCCGTCCAGCTGGAGCTTGAACTCGTTCGATCCCAAAAGATATGGAGCGATGTTGTATCCCTGCATGTATGTCGTCCAGCTATCCACGCTCGCGTACGCCGGATCCACAAAGTTGAAACCGCCGTTGTCCCATGTGCCGGACGCGACAAGGAGGTATTGCTGTCCGTTCGCCAGGCTGTTCGTGCCGACGGTCGGAACGTCCGATGCCGAATCAACCGTATCTGTTTCCACGAGCGAGGGGAAGGTTCCGGCCGGGCACGTCGTGAGCGCCGGCGTCGGTGCCGTATCGATCGTCATGGCCCAGACCGGGCTCCACGCGCTCATGGTGCCGCTCGCGTCTATGGCACGGACCTGCCAGTACCATGTACCATCCGGCGCGCCGGTGGAATGGATGGAAGACGTGGTAAGCGTTCCCGAATCCCAAAGGCCGGTCGTAAGAACACCGTCCGTCTCCGCCGGATTCATAGACGAATGGAACTCATACGTGATCGTGCTCGTCGGGGTTTCCGTGGACGGGTTCCACGTGAAATAGAAATCGTTCGTCGGCTCAATATCGCCGTTCACCGGACTGATCAATGTCGGCACCGAAGGCGACGGAGGGACATTCTCTATATCATAGTTCTTGAAGTAATTATCGCCCGACCCGGAAGGATTGCCGGCCGCGTCAAAGACCTTGCCGACATCAAGGGTGGAACTGCCATTATCGAGCAGGGTCGTATCGACGGTGAATGTTCCCGTACCGTTCGAAAGATCTACGTTTGCGCCCTTGCTCTTCTGCGCTCCCCCGTTGTTATAGAGGTATACCCATACATTTTTGTTCTTGGTTGGATCGAGCGGATTGTTATCGGTCACGTTGATCGTGAACGTCGTTGTCCCGCTCAACGTGCTGCCGGGAGCCGGCGTAACGGTCACCACCGGAGCTATCGTGTCAGGGATCACCTCCGACGAAGTAAGGCTGATGTTATCAAAGAGGAATCCGTATCCCGCGTCCGCCGGATGCGCCGCACCGCGCGCCTGGATGATCATCGTCTTCACGATGCGCGGACTCTGCTCCGCCGACGCCTCACTGTCGTACCAATAATAATTCTCCCAGCTCGTGCCGGTGTGAACGAGGGTTCCGTCGATGTAAACTTTCACGATGTCGTTGGACACCCCATCCACGGCGTCGAACGTCAGCTTGATGGTGTGCGGGACCGTGCGATCCAGATTGGTCGCGATCTGCGTCTCCACAAAAGTCGCGGGATTGGTCGTCCCCTCCACATCATCGAAGAACACATTAATGCCGCTCGCGCTATCCTCAAAGCGGAGATAGCTCATGCGCGAACCGTCGCCGCGATCCGGCGCCACCGAGACCTCAAGGCCGGGCTGCGGCGTGCTGCTTGCCACCGCGATATCGAACTGCATCTCAAAATGATTCTGTTTGGTGCCCGGCGAGAACGCTCCGTTCGTGGAGCTCGTTTCGCCGACAGAATCGGTCAGTGGCGACGCAAATATCCAATCACCGAAAGAACCGCTCGTGACCGCGTCCGATACCCTGAGCGCCTGCTGGCCAAATCCCGCAGGCGATCCGAAATCGCTCGTGTTGACGATTGCCTCGTCGTACGGGCCGGTCGCGCTCCATCCATTCTGGCCATTGACGCTCCCCAGTGAATACGTCGACGTGCTGAACGTGATGGGACCGACCGTGTCCGCATGCGCAACGTTTATAACTGCCACCGACACAAAAAGCAAAACCGAACCGACCATCCCAACGGATAGGAATTTTTTCATATTATTTTAATTTTTTCTATTGACAAGCCCTGACCTTTGGCCGTTTTATCAATAGCGACTAGTTGCGCCGACTTCCGGCACTCGCTGTGATACGTTCATAGTACGAAAACGGCGTCGGCTCTGTCAATAGCGCAATAGGCCGGATTTCCCGCCTGATTATGCACAGTTTTTTTAATAAAAAGAACACAGATGTTCTAAATTGGCAATGAAATATATCCTATTCCCTATCCGTACTATATGGGCGAAAGGTCGAGGCAGGTAATAATGCACTCCTTTCCATGGCAGAAAAAACCTGTATGGCGTGCGGCCATCCGCACGAGAACGCCGACGGTTCGTGCAACTGCGGTTGCGCGGAATTCAAAGACGGTAAGGATAAGAAATAGATCTGAAATAAAAATCCCCGCGCGCGCGGGGATTTTTATTTCAGTGGCAGCACGGTCCTCTAGTGGATGAGGTTCGCGAGATGCAGCAACCACAAAAATATGCCGAGCGGAACAATGAGGAGCGTCCATGCAAGTCCCAACCCGACAGGCGAATCCCACGTGTACCAGTTGGGCCGTGACCGCAACGCCTTCTGGGTCCACATATCCTCCCAGTATTTTTGGGTATGCTCGCCGATCCTGTCTTCTTTCTTTTCTTCTTCCATAGCTTTTATAACTTGGTTTTTTGTTCGACCTTTGGATACCCCAAAGGTTGTGTGTGCCGGGCGTGGTCTTGCGGATCGGGGTCACTGATCCAAGATTTGAAAAACGCCGCTTACGCCACGGTCTTATTCTATCATAAAAGCCGCGATTTATTCTTCTCTACTTCGGCTGCCAGTCGGTGGCCTGGAGCAGGCCGAACGTGTTGCCTTCGGTGTCGGTCGCTCGGGAGAACCAATCCATACCGACCCCGGGCATCGTCGCTCGTTCTATATCCCAGCCAAGCACGCTCTCATAGAACTTCTTCGCCCGCTCCGCGTCGTCCGCCTGCACCTCAAAATGTATTGGTCGGTTGTTCATATTACTATTATATAAAAAAGGGGCGCTCCACAAAGGAACGTCCCTTAACGACCATCCCGCCTACCTTCTCTTTGCCTTTTTGGAATATCCCCAATAATGAACGAGTCCCGTGACGATCTCGATCTTGTCGGTAGGGCTCGAGCGATAGGTAATATCACTGAAGCGGGTCTGTTCAAGCCCCGCGACCGTCACATCGACCCGGATCCCCACTGCGTTCGACCACTTCCAGTCAAAGCCGGTGCCGGCAAGGATATCTTCCTGGCCGTTCAGCCCCGATCCTCTCTTGCGCGGATCCTGCTTGGATGTCGTGCCGCCGTTCAGCCAGATCGCTCCCTCGCCAAGCGCCAGATAGGGAAGAAGTCCTATCCGCGATCCGAGGTACCTCGTTCGCAAAGGGACTTTCAGCTTCAGGTTGAAGTCGGTGTCGGTCACGGACCACTTGGTCACTCCGGTGGGTTCGATAAGCTTCGACTCCGTCGGCGTGCGAATGTACATCAGGCATCCGGCCGCGCCCCAGATCTCATGGCAATATTCCGCCGCGCGACTGGGACCCGTGCTGTCAAGCCGCTGTATGATGTGCAGGTTTTGATCCGGAAAGAATCCCGGAGCCGGTTTGACATACTGGCCTCCGCTAAAAAAACCGATGCTGTTGGTCTGCCCGTACGCGGCAGGAGAGGCCCCAATACCGACGATGATCAGGGCCGCGCTGATGCAGTGAAAGATATTTCTGGAAATCACAGATCCTCCCCTGGAGATCAAAAAGGGTGTGTACTGCTGCTGTTCTTTTATATCTTTTTTGCCAATTTGTCAAGCCTTCGCGGGAAGCGCGGTAAGCTTTTCGAACTGACGGGCGAAGCCGTCTGACTGATGGCTTCTATTGCTTTCCCCCGGCGCTACCAGCTCGCGTCGTCCCCCGACGGGCCGTAGATCTTGGGGATCGGAATGTTCTTTTCCCGCATGTACACGGTCATCTGGCCGCGATGGTGGACAAGGTGGCGTATGGTGGAGTCGATGGTATTTTTCTTGGTGTCGGTGATAAGTACCTTGCCGTTCATCCGCAGGGAAAACTCTTTCATCAGCTTTTCGTCCGATATCTTTTCCAGAGCTTTGCGCGCGGCGGCGAGGCATTCATCGAAGTGCTTGGGCAGGTCGGCGGCGGAATTCATCTTGTAGCGTTCATAGGTCGCAAAATCGATGTGATCCCCTGTGGCGACGGACGATATCCATTTAGGGATCTCCGAGACCGTGATCGCCAAACTTTTGAACGACATGGATTTTCCCGTGGGCTTGTAATCCAGCACGTCGTCCGTGATCCGCTCCAGGCACTTGCGCGTGGGCTCTGCTTCGGCGTCGAGCTGTTCGAGGTAAATTTGTCCGAGTGGTTGGTCCATGATGTATATAACGTTAGTTTATTTGTGAATTACTACCAAACCAGCCCCTCCATTATAACAAGCGCACGGCCATCAATAAAGCCGGCCTGCCCGATGCCGCATGAGCGCAAACGAATCGGCGACCATCGCCGCCGCGCTCCAGGCCTGTTCCCTGCATGCCGGGTCACGGTAGGGAGGGTGAAATTCCCTGTACCCGTTGTCGTACACGAAAAGCTCTATCGGCGTTTTAAAGTGCTCGAACGCCTTAAAGAGCGCCCTGCGCACTTCGGTTGCTTCTGTATGATATCCAAAATGATCGAATCCCTCCGCGACGATGCTCGTGTCGTGCGGCCAGATGCAGCCATTATGATAGGCATACGAAGAAAAATGCGTTGAGGCGGTGGAAAGAGTGCGGATGCCGGCATTTTTTTCAAAAAGGTCGGGACGCATCAGGCGCTTCACTACCGGCGAAACGGAACGGCCGTCCAGAATGCAGTCCCGCACGCCATCTTTGTTTTTTTGCGCCGCCCATAACACATGCCCCATGGATGAACGCACTGCCACGATCGGCCTGCCCGATCCGTCTATGGCGCTCGCGAGAAAAAATTCTCCGTTCGCCGCTTTTGCGGGAAAACGCTCATTAAAGAGCGCCTTCAACGCGCTGGCGCGCTGGGCAAGCACGCGGGAAAACTCGGGGTCGCGGCCTTCCAATATCTCCGCCCATGCGCTGAGCGCGGCATATCCGTACGCCTGTACCTCAAGCGGCGCGACCGGAAGCGGCACCGGGGAACCATCCTCATGGAACAGCGTTTCGGGATGGTCCATCCAGTTCTGCACCGGCAGGCCGCCGTGCTTCCGCTCCGGGGAGATCTGATAATCAAAGAAGCCATCGCGATTCTTGTCCCCGTAATCCAGCAGCCAGCGAAGGGCGCTTCGAACGGAACCTTCAAACGCCGCGAAACCCTCGTTGTCCCTGCTCGCGCGGAAGTAGCGCGCGGCGAGCATCAGATAAAGCGGGGTGCTGTCCAATGAATCGAAGTTCCTCATGGTGCCGTCAGGATAGACATACCAGGGCGGCTGGAGCTCCACCGTCAGCAGCTCGTGCCCGTGCTCCCGATAATCGTGAATTATCTTTCCCGGCTCTTCGCCGCTCTCGATGTTCACCGCCTTTCCCTGCAGGCGCGAGAGGCCCAGAAGGATCTTCCGCGCGAGCGGAAAGAACTGCTGCGTGCCGGCCTCTTCGTCTGCGTCAAGAAGTATGAGCGCGGTGATGCACGAATCTCTCCCAAATATGAATCCGAAAAGTTCCTTTCTTGAGGACGCCAAAATGCCATCCGCGGTTTCAAGATCCCGGATGGTAGCAACGCCACGCGTATGAAAATTGTTAAGTTCTTCTGTATTCATGGCCAAATATGATGCTCCCACAAAAAATAGGGCCCCACAAGTCTTGCCTGCGGGGCCGGGTATACAAAGAGCGATCCGGGGTTACCGGGCCGAAAGCTGTTCCATAACAGGCATTCGTTCAAATGTCCTTTCAAGGATCTGTTCATAGACGGATTCGTACTCGCTCACCATTCGTTCGACGGTAAAGCGCCTCTCCGCATCGCTTCGGGCCATTATTCTCATTTCCGGAGACCGCAAAACGTCTTCTGCGGCATCCGCAAACCGGGACACGAGCATTGCCTCGTTTCCGGACGGGTCCACCACCCGTCCAGTAACCCCGTTCCGCACGATCTCCGGTCCCGAGGCCTTATTGCCCACGATGACCGGCGTTCCGCACGAAAGGGATTCCACGAGGACGTTCCCGAATGGCTCGAACCACTCGGTGCCGCCCGCTTCCACTCCTAAGGGACATATCGTAAAACGGGCGCCTCCGTAAAGACGGTTCTTTTGGGCATGCCCGACCTCTCCCACGTATTCGATAAGGTCGGGATATTCCTCGAGAAACGGCTTTACCATTGTGTCAAAATATTCCTGGGAGCCGAGCGATACGCCACCGGCGATCTTCAGCTTCAGGATGTATCCTCGCTGTGCCAACGCGAGCACCGTTTTGATGGCAACCGAGACCCCTTTGGTCGGGGTCATTCGCCCGATACAAAATGCGTATGCGTCGGGATCCGGCTTCCGACGGAACGTGAATTGCCGGACGCCGATGCCGTTGTGCACATAGCCGAACCATCGTCGCCACGGAAGCGCCCGTTGCTGGGATCTGCTTACCGTAACGATGGGTGCATCCGGATATTTCAGGCATATGGCCCGATCCGGCGTGGACACTGTCAGTGGATAGAGGCACGTGTGGAGCGTCGTCACGAGGTTATCGAGACGCCACCCCCCTTCGCGTATGATCCATGCATCATGCGCATGGATGATGTCGAAGTGTCCTGCTGCGCATCTCTGGACCGTGCACCGGGCGATGCATGCCCGGGTTTTGTCGGTGACGAACGGCCAGTTCGGATAGGGCCGAAAAGGTCGTTCACGAAGGGCCACGGGGACAGTGGAGTGCAACGTCGTGCCATGGCTCACCTTTGAGTCCCCTGACGCAAAAAGGTGCACGTCATGCCCTTTTCTTGCGAGAGTGCTCATTATTGATGACACAACAGTGCCGATACCGTCCGCATGCTCTCCGCCGGTTATGGCAAGAGGGACATCCGGCGGCACAACAAAAGCGATTCGCATTCCCATCTCCATTCCTTTCCCTTCTCCCGTACTTCCCGGAAATCAGGGACCTACCTGTCTGCAGAGCGATCCGTTCAGTTGCAAGACGGGTGCCTAGAGGACCGGAAAGACCGGCGTGATCCGCTAAGCACTCGTCTCACGGCATGAACACTCGCATATACGTATCACGATGCGATTTCGTTAAAGCTGTTTCTCCAGAGCCGCAACTTGCGCTTCCAAGGCCTGGATTTCGGCGGCTAAATCTGGCGTAGAAGCTCCCGCGGAGACGGTTGAAGTAGTATTTCCCTCCAAGCTATTAAGGACGTTCCTCGTTTTCGGCCCTACAAGGCCCCACCCAGCCCCGCCGGTGCAGACGATATCCTCTGTGCATTGAAATTGCTGGACAGCGGCAAGCGTAAGGCTCCCGAAGAATCCCGTCTCATATTGTGGCGAAAGGTATCCCTGCGCCGCAAGCACCGATTGCAGTGCCTGCACCTGATCGCTTCGCAATCCGTCGTACAGCGATTGCGTGAAAAGAGTGCTCAAGGCGGTAAGCGGAACAGATGTGGCGTTCGGCGCGGTCGCCAATGTCGGCGTCGGCACCGGCACCGGCACCGAAACGCTCGGGGCATAATCATCCTGCAGCGTTATCGCAGGCGATCCCGATGACAAGGCGGAAATATTTCCCGCGTTGTCATACGCGTCCATCTGGTAAACATACGGCGTGCCGGTCGCGAGTCCGGATTCCACGTACGGCGAACTGCTTACCGTCGCGATCTGCGTTCCATCTTGATAGATATCGTATCCCGCCACACCGACGCCATCCGTCGAGCGTGCCCACGAAAGCGTTATTCCATCCGGCGCCGTTTGGGCCACCGATATGCCCGCGGGCACGGAAGGAGGGGTCATATACAGGCCGACCGTGATATCAAGCGTAGCCGATATCGGTGACGCGTCGAATGCTTCATCGTAGGCCGTCACGGTATAGCTATAATTCCCCGGCAATAAGCTGTCGGTCATTGCATTGGCGGTGTATAACGACGAGGTCGAATTGACCGGTGTCCCGTTCCGCTGGACGACATATCCGGCCACGCCGAAAACGCCGGCCGAAGGGTTCCAGGAAATCGTGACCGATGCCGGCACGCTATAGCTATTCGTGTACAAGGTCCCTGTTGCCGCGAGGCCGGTCGGGGCTGACGGCGGAGGAACGGTGGAATATATGAGGACCGCCTGAGAAGCGGTTTCGCCCGGCGACAAAATCCCGTTTATGTCATACGCACCGACGCTATAGGTATAAAGGCCCGGAGCAAGGCCGGAGTCGACGTATGAATTTCCCGTCGTGGTCGCAACTTCCCGGCTGTTACGGTAGACCGTGTATCCCGCGATCTCCCCCGAGCTTTCCACGGAAGCGTCCCAGGTGAGAGTGACCTCCGAGATCCCGGTGGTCGTCGCGACAAAGTTTTGCGGAACGGAAGGGATCGTCACCCCCGCTGTCTGCGCATGGACAGAAATGGAAAAAAACATGATGCCCGCACCCGCGAAGACAAGAAGGAGAAGCTTCTTCATTGTTTTGTTATTATAATCATATCATATCGCTCCCCTTCGCATCCTTCGCCCTCATTTTTTTGCCGATCTTCTTATCGGGCGCCATCTCCACCCGCGTCCGCGGCAGGCTCTCCGGATAGTGCGCCTGCAGGAACGTGATCAGGCCCTCGCGCACCGCGCACCGCAGGTCCCATGCCGCCGAGGATGACGCGGCGCTTACGAGCGCGCGCAGTTCCACCGTCCGGTCGGTCGCGTCGGTCACCTGGATAAGCTGGACACGATGATCCCAGAGCGGCGACCCGTTCACGATCCGCTTCAGTTCCTCACGCAGCGGATCGACCGGGACGGTGTAGTCCGTGTAGATGAATACCGTGCCAAGCAGCTGCGCGCTCGTGCGCGTCCAGTTCTCGAACGGCGTATTGATGAAATAGCTTATTGGAAGCACCAGCCGCCGCTCGTCCCAGATCTTGACCACTACATACGTGAGCATGATCTCCTCGATCCTCCCCCAGTCCCCTTCGACGACCACCACATCGTCAAGCCGGATGGGTTGGGCGAAGGCCACCTGCAATCCCGCGAAAATATTGCCAAGCGACGTTTGCGCGGCAAATCCGAGCACGACGCCCACGATGCCCGCCGACGCAAGCAGTGAAAAGCCGAACTGCCGCACCGCCTCGAACGTCATGAGCGCTGCCGCGACGGCGAAAAAAAGGATAGCGACCGACACCACCCGCTGGATCATGCGGACCTGCGTCAGCACGTGCCGCGCGCGGAGATTATCGGCGATCGAGATGTCGTAGCGATGCAGCGCGACATCCTTCATTGCCGCCGTCGCCGCGAGCGCGAGCCACGCAATGCCTACGATGAACCAGATGTCGAGCGCCTGGCTTATGCCGGACGCAACACCTGCGCTTACGCCCGGAAACGGGCGCGCAAGCTGGAATAGGATGCCTAATATAAGGAACCGGACCGGCCAGATATGCTTCTTCCACCAGAACATGGCTCCTTCGCGCTCTTTCCTTGGGAATGCCCAGCGCAAAATAAGAGAAACGATCCACGGAATGATGACCACCCCAAGCAGAATGTCCGCCACGCCAAGAATGATCCCGGTGACCGCCACTCCCTGCGGCACACCGTAGGATATTAAAAATGTATTAAGTTGTTGGAACATGTGATCTTATTGTAACGCCGCCCACGGCATGCGTGAAGGGCGCCCGACGACAGTATGCGATCGCTAAAACACTCCCGGCACCAGGTGCCACCGCACCTTCGCGCAATATTCTTTGTAGCCGGCCAAATTTTGCGCAAGAAATTTTTCCTCGTCATATAACCGCCACACGAGGCCGAGGCTCGCAAAGATGTCAGGGATGGATCGATAGCACCGAGAAAGAAAAAGGCGCACCACGTGGATGCGCCTTGCACTCAAACGGCCGCCGGCTTATTTCCCGATCTTCCGAAATTGCCGGATACCCAACACAAGGAGAACAGCAAGATACAATCCGCAAAAAACAAGGATCCACCGCACCGCCACCAGCTGGGCCGAAGTCAGGGAATAATCCGGCTCCGCGTGAAGGACGGCGTGGGGCATCAAAGTCATGAGAAACGCCATTGCCATAACGCCTCCGCTGGAATCTTTATAGTACAGGCCGGGGTAAAAGGAAAGGGCGCGGTCCGGGAAGGAACGCGCCCCATGTCGTTTTCGCCTGTCACCCCAAATGTGGAAATGGACGCTGCGGCCTCGACGAGCTTCTTGTGGACCGAGTTCAGTTGCGGCTCGTTGAGCTTGGGCAAACACCACGCTTTGACCACCAGCATATCCTATCCTCCTAAAATGGAACTGGGCATACGATAGCACTTTTTTATAATCCGGGCAAATATGGGGAGCACTGCTTCTTAATATAAACCCTCGTTTTTAAATGGGATCAGGGAAAATATCACCGCCTCTATATAATATTTTGTCCTATCGATCACATCATCCGTCAAAATGCCGATCGCGCCATTGCCGTGTCCGGATTTGCTCCTCTTGAACACGATGTCGTCCGCCTCCGCGAGCTCTTTGCCCTGCTTGACAAGCTCCGCGATCTGTTTCGGCAAAAAGAACGTGCCGGTCCTCCCCTTCCCGTACCTGCCATCCTTCGATCTGACCACCACCCACGCGAAGACCTCCATTTCCGAACCCTTTTCCTCCACGCCGCCCTCGATCCCCACCCAAAAATCCGCGGGCGTTCCCTTTGAAACATTTTCCACGCGATTCCAGGCGCCCTGATACGCCTCGGCATCGCTCATGGGCTGGTCGCCCACTCCCGACGCCGCGGCGACGCCTTCCACCTCAAATTGTTCGGAGGGAAATATCTTGCGAAATCCCTCAAGGGCAGCGTTCAGCTTGACGGGATTTTTTGAGGCGACGATGATCTTTTTCATTCTTCCTTCTTTTTATCGGCAGAATTCGGATTATTCCTTTGATAAATGAATATTCCTGCGATGGTCGCTAACGGGCCTAAAGTGAAAATGCCAGCCGCTACTGGCTGCCCATTCAGTGCAAGATAAACAGCGCACCCGAATCCGGCCAAAACGATCAAGGATGCGGGATGGGGCAACGGACCCTCAAAGCTCTCTTCGATTATGCGCTCCCGAGGGCGTCGGATCGCCGGAGCGCCAGCTGGATGGGCATCCGGAGGCGTGCTAGGCGCGGGCGTGAGCGGCGGGGGCATTTTCTGTGATAGCTGATCTTAGATCATCGCCAACCGCTTTCCAATCAGATTTTAAAGAATTGAGATCGGCCTCTTTCGTGGTCTTGTCAGTATGATACAGATCAATGATTTCCCTAAAATCAAAGAGGCTGGTAAATCCTTTTAAAAAAGTGGGTTCGTCAAATAACCGGAAGGTATATTTCCCGGCGGCGTTTTCTTTGAAATTTTCGATATAAGATCCCATAGCAATATTAGTATACTATCCCAATTCACAAATTGTTTCAAATTGCTTTTAATGGTTTTTTAATCTATTTCCTTAGTTCTACTCCATCCATTCTGATGACGGAAAACTGGTCGTCTGTCCGTGGCGGATAAGGTAGATGTTCATCTATTGGAACTTCTTAAACCACCTTACCGTCGCCGCATAGAGCTCTTCTTGCCTCCCCTCTTCCCAGAAGGTGTGCGTAGCGCCCTTGATCACGACGAGCTCCTTTTTGACCTTCGCCGCCTTGTGCATCTTTTTGTTGTTGTTCCAGTTGCGACTCTGGTCAAAATGGCACTGGATACCGCTAAATGCCGTGTTCATGTTTGGAACAATCACAACATACGGGTCATTGAGGATGCCTTCGTTCACCGACTGGACCAAGCCTGATACCTCAAGCGTCTGATTCGGCTCCATCTATAAGGTGTGGCTTGATGAGGTCAAGGCTTCCAATAATAAAATCCTTGTGGGCAACTACTCTTTCAAGCTTCGCGAGTTCATGCGCCTTCCTCCTTGCTTCAAGGTCGTTTTCTTTGAGCGCGAATGAGCCATCTTTTTTTACAGTATAGCCCTGCTGCCTTAACGCAGTAATCACTTGTCTTTTTAGATTTATAGCTGAGAATGTAGTGGCCATTTGTTCACTCTCATTATATAACTTTCCAATCAAAAAGCCCCGACTCCTCGGGGCTCATTGTTTATTCTCTACATTTTGCCTCTAGATTCCTCACTTTCTGCTCGAGAACATCAACCTTCCCTACTAGCCTATCACGCTCTTCAACTAAGAACTCAATTTCCTTTAAGCGCTTCTCGAGATTCTTCCATACATCGCTTTCAAACTGAGGTAACGTCCTTTTAAGGAATTGGATATAATCAACGTCAGTCATTGTTTTAAAATAAATTACTTCGACCTTTATTGAATAAAAACAGCCCCTTTCAGAGCTGTTTTGTGCGGTGTCAGCCTAGCGCTTCGCCCACTGCGGGGCCCGCCTGGCCTTGTTCAAGCCATACTTCTTGCGCTCCACCATGCGGGAGTCGCGGGTGAGGTAGCCCATGGTGCGGAGGCGGGGCTTCCAGTCCGGTTCCTTGGCGATGATCGCACGGGAGATGCCGAGGCGCACGGCGCCAGCCTGCGCGTGGATGCCGCCGCCCGTCACGTTCACGGACACGTCGTACGTGTCGAGCTTGAGCTGATCGAGCGGAGAGCGCGCGTCCGCAACGAGGCGCGGGAGCGTAAAGTAATCCTTGGGCGTCTTGCCGTTCACCGTCATCTTGCCGGTGCCGCCCGGCGTGATGCGCACGCGCGCGATCGCCGTCTTGCGGCGGCCGACCGCCTCCGTGTAGCGGTGCGAGGACGAAGAATGCTTTGTGGTATGAGGAGTGGTTGTTGCCATGATGCTATTTCGCTTTGGTGTTACTTTGCTTTAACGGCTTTTACCGGACGGACGCGCTTGCCCGCGTTCTTCGGCAGGCCTTCCGGCTCTACGAATATCAAATTCTTGATGCGCTTCTGCGTGAGGAAGTTGCGCGGAAGCATCTTGCGCACCGCGTGGCGGAGCACGAAGCGCGGATCCTTCTCCATGTGCTGCTCGAACGACTTCTCTTTAAGATGGCCGACGTAGCCGGTGTGCTTGTAGTAGACCTTGTCCGTGGCCTTCTTGCCCGTAACGATGATGGAGTCGTAGTTCGACACGTACACTTTGTCGTCGCTCACGCGATTGGTCTCGAAGGTCGCCGACTTCTTGCCCTGCAGGATGAGGGAAATTTCGGAGGCCAGACGACCTAGTACTTTGTTTTTGGCATCTATATGATAGTCCATGGCTTGTTGCTGATTACCGGTAAGCAGGGAGTATAAACGATATGTTAAACAAATTCAATGCGGGCCATGCTCGTGCCGTCGCGCTTGCGTGCGCGGCTGAGCTTTGTGATGCGCAGATAGCCCCCGCTCCGCTCCGCGTACTTGGGGCCGTACTCGCTGAAAAGCTTCTTGACGATCTTCTCGTTGCCGACGCGGCTCGCCACAAGCCGGCGGTTGGCCACGGTCGGCTTCTTGGCGAAGCTCACCAGGCGCTCCACCTTGGGGCGGATCTCCTTCGCGCGCGCTTCCGTCGTCTCTATCTTTCCCGCGCGGATCAGGTCGTTGCCCAAATTACGCACGAACGAGATGCGTTCGCCTTTGAGCCGTCCAAATTTTCTTCCCCGATGCGCGTGGTTCATGGTTCGTTAAATGCTGCCGGATTATTTCTCCTTCTTTTTTGCGGCCGCTTTCTTCTTCGTGCCGCCCTCCGTCTTTGAGTTTTGGGGCGCATCGAATTCCTTTACCTCCACGCCGCCCACCTTCTCGAAGTGATCCTGAAGGATCTTTGCCGCCTTGTGCAGCGCCGACGACGGGCTGACCGTGCCGTTCGTCGTGATCTCCAGGCGAAGCCGGTTGTAGTCAGTGCGGTCGCCCACGCGCATGTCCTCGATCGTATAGTTTACCTTTATGACCGGCGTAAAGATCGAGTCGATCGCGATCGTGCCGATCGGAAGGCGTCCCTCCGACTTGCGCGCGTCGACCGGTACGTAGCCGAGCCCACGCTCCACTTTGACCTCGATGTCGATCTCGGCGTCCTTCGCCGTCAGATGGCCGAGCACGACCTCCGGATTGATGATCTCCACGTCCGAATTGAGCTCGATGTCGCCGGCCGTAATCTCACGCTCCCCTTTCAGTTTGAGCGCAAGCACCTGCGGCTCGTCAACGTGCGAGCGGAAGTAGATCTTCTTGAAATTGAGCGCGAGCTCAACGATATCCTCTTTGAGTCCCGGCAATGTGGAAAATTCGTGCGGGACGTTCTTTATCTTGATCTCGGTGACGGCCGCGCCCGGCAGGGACGAGAGCAGCGCGCGGCGAAGCGCGGTGCCGACGGTGAGCCCGTAACCCGCGTAAAGCCCTTCTATCTCGAACACGCCTTCCCGCGCGTCTTCGGAGATGGTCTTGATGGAAACACTGGAGCTTACATATGCGAATTCCATTGGTAAATTGTTAAAAATGATTAAGGTTTATTTGGAGAACGAATCGACCAGGAGGTTTATTTCGAAAGGGGGGTTGAGGTCCGTCGGCGCGGAGAGCAGCTCGCCTTCCAGCTTTTCCGGATCCATGCGGAGCCACGACGGCGCCTCGTATTTTTTGATCAGTTCGGCGCGCTCGGTGAAGGTCTTCTTTGCCTTTGATTCGGTGCGCACGCCGACCACATCGCCTTTGCGCAAACTGTAGCCCGGAGATGTCACCTTTTTCTTGTTGACCGTGATGTGGCCCTGCACGACGAGCTGCCGTGCGCCGGCGCGGGAAACGGCCCAGCCAAGCAGGAACACGACGGAGTCAAGGCGCGACTCGAGCAACTCCACGAGCTTTGCGCCCGTCGCGCCCTTGGTGGCCGTCGCGATCGTAAAGAGACGCTTCATGTTGTTCTCGTTCACGCCGTACGCGATCTTGAACTTCGCCTTCTCGCGAAGCTGGAGGCCGAACTCGGAAAGCGCGCGGGGGCGCGAAACCGGCCCGTGCGCCCCGGGCTTGTACGGCTTGCGCGTGAGCGCGGACTTCGGCGAGGTCGCGCGATCGCCCTTCAGGCCGAGGCGCACTCCCAATGCCCGCTCTTTTTTCTCTTTAGCTCCTCTTATCATGGTGATTTAACAGTAGTTGATATGATAACACATTATACGCGGCGTGTCTTTGCGGGGCGCGGGCCGTTGTGCGGGACGGGCGTGGCGTCTTTGATGGAAAGGATATTGAAGCCGTTATTGATGAGCGAACGGATGGCCGAGTCGCGGCCGGAGCCGATCCCTTTTACGATCACCGAGATGTCCTTGGGGCCGCTCGCCTGGATCTTTTCCGTGATCGCCGCGATCACCTTGGACGACGCGAACGGCGTCGCCTTCTTGGGGCCGGCAAAACCAAGCGAACCGGCGCTCGCCCACGCGAGCACATTGCCGGAATTGTCCGTGACGGTGACGACGGTGTTGTTATACGTGGCATTCACGTACACCTTGCCTTCCTGCACGTGCTTTGCCTTGCGCTTCGCCGCGGTCGCGGACTTGGTGACGGCATTTTCCCCCGCCGCGGCTTTGGTGTCCTTCGCCGCTGCGTCACCCTCCTGAGTTTTTACGGTTTTCTTTCCCATAGTGTTAGGTCTTTTGTCGTGATTACTTCAGGTCAACTTTTCTCTTGCCGGAACCCGCGGTCTTGCGGACATTGCCACGCACGGTGCGGGAGTTGGTCCGGGTGCGCTGTCCGCGCGCCGGAAGGCGCCGGGCGTGGCGCGAACCGCGATACGTGCCCAGGTCTTTCAGCCGGCCGATGTTACGCTTGATAAGCTGGCGCAATTCGCCTTCCACCGGATAGCTCTTTTCCAAAAAGTTCTGGATGCGGAGCACTTCGTCGGCGGTAAGATCCTTTGCCTTCTTATCCACGCCCACTTTTGCCGCCGCAAGCGCGCGCTTGCTGACCGCAGGGCCGACGCCATACAGATAGGTGAGCGAGGTCTCGATCCTCTTATTGTCCGGAATGTTCACACCGAAAATACGCATGGTAGTGGTCGTTGATGATTAGCCCTGGCGCTGTTTATGTTTGGGATTCTTGCAGCGAACAAAAAGTTTGCCATTTCGCTTTACGATCTGGCAGCTTGAACATATCTTCTTTATCGAACTTCGTACTTTCATATCTTTATATATAGTGGCCGCGTTCCCGCGGCGCCGAAATACTACAACCTTCGCACGATCCTGCCTTTTTCGCCGTCAGGGCTCAGTTCAACAAGCACCCGGTCGCCGGGCAGGACCCGGATGTTGTGCATCTTCATTTTTCCCGCAAGATGCGCGAGGATCTCGGTCTCCAAGCCGTTGATCTTGACCCGAAACAGCAAACCCGGCAGGGCCTCGTACACCTTGCCCTCCTTCGCGGCGTCAGTTTCCATCACGTAAAATCAAGCTCTGGCTCATAAACCAATGAGAGGATTATATACGAGGAGCGGCCGACTTGTCAAACATCCCCTAATTTACGGTCACGTGGATCTTGTTCGGGTTCGAAGGGATGGTGAATATCCAGGAGGGCCACATGGAGATCTCGCCGTCCTGAAGCTGAGGCAATGCCGCGATCGTGCTGCGCGCGCTCCCGATGCTCTGGCCTTCGATGCTCGTCGTAAACTCCGCCACGGAGAATGCCGGCTCGAGCGAACCCTGCGCGGAAAGCGCGAATGTCACCTGGCCCGTCTTGAAGTTCGGCACCACATTGGTATAGGTGGGATCGATCGTCTTGAATGTGGAGCTCACCTCCGTTGCCTGCGCGAGCGAGAGCAGATAGTTCTCGAGCGCGGACTGGTCGAACCCGATCGCCTCGAGCGTCGCGGCGCCGAAGACGGTAAAGTTGCCGTTCGCGTCGGTGGAGGTATTTACGGTAAGCGTGGTGATCGTGGTGGTCGCGGCGCCGTCCGGGATCTCGAAGTTGTTCGGATACGTTCCGGCAAAGCCGCTCGTGAGTTCGGCATCGAGGAGCGCCGTGGTCGACGCTTTCGCCGCAGCGATGTCCGCCGCGGTAGGCGTCGCGCGCTGGCCGATGAAACCGCCCGTCGTGGATGCGGTGATCGTGCCGTAGAATCCCGCTTCGCGGCCCGGATCGCTGTCGAATCCCGGGATGGTCAGCTTCGCGACCGGTCCGATGTTGTAATCCGGCCCTGCCTGATCCGCCACGATGGGCGCGTTGATCGACGACGGCGTAAGCGTACCGTCGGCGGCCTTCGCCTCGCCGGGCACCGTGACGTTCGTCGTGATACGGAAGATCTGGCCGGCAGGCGTGAGGAAGCGTGTCGTCGCAACCAATTCCTGTGGCGCGGCGCTGTAATCGTTATAGATAGTGATCGTCCCCTGCGCTTTCTGCGAGACCTGCTGGACGGACGAGCCGGGGAATGATTCCGTCAGGTTCTTCGTGGTAGTGAACACCTGGGCGGGAATGATATTCGTCGTCGGATCGATGCCCACCGCGTTCTTGCTCGCGGTGAAATTATTGGAATAGCTCCACGGCGTCTGCTTGAAGTTGATCGTGATGTTCGCGTGATCGAAGAACGCGCTCGCGACCCACGCGCCGAGCGCTATGAGCACGATGACGCCGACAGTGATCCAGACAGCCTTCTTTGGAAAACGGCGGGGTCCGCGGTCATCATCATCAAGGTCCGGCTGGCCGTCAAAGAACCGGCTGCGCAGCGAGCGCGTTTTTTCCTTATCGGCATCGTCATCGTCATCATTGAACGATGATCCGCCTCCGAAGGTTTCCGCCGGCTCCTCATCGTCAATTCCGCCGTCATCCGTGACATCGATATCCTCATCCGCCGCCTGCGACGCTTTCTTTCCTTTTTTTCCAACCGCGAGATGCACCACTTTTTTGGTGCGCCCTTCCGCCTCGCCGCGCTCACGATCGCTCTCGGGCACCCCGTCACTGTCGCGGCGCGAAACAATGTCGGAAAATCCTCCGGCGCCCCGGACTCCCTTCCACAATGGATGGCTCGCCTCGATCCCGCTCTCTTTCGCAAATGCGAGAATGCCTTCGTCCACGGATTCCACAACCACAGTGCGGCCTGCCGAATCGGTTTCGCGCTTTAAAAGATGGAAATTGCTGACGGATCGCCCAAGCGCCGACCCCTTCGGGACGACGATCGATACCTCGTCATCCGGCTCGTTCAAGATGCGGTCAATGACCTCCGCAATGCCTTCGTTCTTGTCTACGATGATCTTTTTCATATAAAGTTGCCTTTATAAAGTAGTATATCACATTCGTTTTCTTTCGCACGGCGTCAATCCGCCAGCCAATGCAGGCGCCGCCGCAACTTGCGGTTGATCTCCGAATTGCTCTTGTCGAAATATGCCTCCAGGAAGGGCAGAAGGTGCCGTGAGAGCGCCGCATCGGAGCCATAGCTCCCCTGTCGCTCCGCAAAACCCAGCTGCGTTAAAATTTCTTCCATCGGAAAACGGTCGAATGACGCCCCGCCGTGTTTATACGGCAACGCGAACGGCAGCTCGTGCTCCGCGTCCATATATACATGCCCTTTCAGCTTTCCTTTGCCTACTTCCTTCAAAAACTGTTCCGTCACCGGATCAATGATCCGCTTGAACGCGCGGGCAACGCTTTCGGACATCGCGCCCGCGAGATACGAGCGGTACATCTCCTTCGCCGCCCCCTCGGATACGCCGAGCTCGGCGGCGATCCGCAAAAAGAGCAGGCCGAAGTTCCATTGCAGGCGCTCGCGATAGAGCACCGGATGGCCATCCTTTGTTTTCTGGAGCACAAAGAGCGCCGCGCCGCGCGGGCCTTCATCCACGATAAGGTTCAGCGGCAGTTTCCGGGCGCGCGCGAGGGAGGCCAGGCGCGCCTGTGCCGACTCGGCAAAAAAGAAATCGTCCGGCGCGTTGAAAAATTGCCGGAGGTCGCGGAAAAGGTCTCGCCCGGTAAATGTGAGCTCGAGCAGGAGCGATATTTTTTTTCCGGTGAACCCGACGGGGTTCACCACCAGATTACCGTCCACTGTGAAGTTGCGCGCTTTCGCGCCGACCATGATCGTGTCGAGCTCGTGGATGCGCAGCCGGGCCGCCGCCTCCGCGCGACACTGGTTGAAGATCTTTCCCATCGCCTGCGCGATCATGTTCTCGAGTTCCGGCAGGACGATCTCGCTTTTTTCGGTGCCGTGCTCGCGCGCGAGGTCGAGCGGGATCGGGATCGTCGTCGCGAGCGACGAGTCAGCGACGGCGATCACCTTGCGGTGCGATTTGAAAAGATACGCGCCCTCCCATGATTTCTGCGCCACGCTCCGCATGGGCGATGCGAAGAACTTCTTGAGGTCCAGATTGCGCGCCAGTTTTTCGAAGATGATGTTCCGGTCCTCGTCCACGGAGAGGAACAGTCCGTCGGTTCCCGCCGGCCCGATCGCCAGAACCAAAAATTTCTCGCGGGGTTTGAAGAGAGTGGGCTTCTTCATACCCTCAGTTTAGCACAGAAACAAAACGGCTTTTACCGGAGTCCCGCCTTCTTTTCCAGTTTGCTTACCCGAAAATCAAGGCTCGCGATATCGCCCTGTGTTTTGAGCTTAGCGACATCAAGCTCCTTGCGGATCTCCTTCAGCTCCGCAAACACCGCATCGAAGCGTGCATTGACGCTTTTCTCAAATTTATCGAACCGCGCCTCGAGGCGGTCTACGCGCTTTGCCAACGCGAGGAGGTCGGTTTGTCTTGCCGTCGCCGCAAAACCTTTCTCTATCATGATCGCCAATCCGCCGATGGCACTGTCCAGCATTCCTTTCGTTACCGGAAGGTCACTATCGTTTGTGTTATCTATCATCCCACCATCATACGGCGCACAAAAACAAAGTCAAAAACTTTTTAATGGAAATTTAATGTTGTTGATCAACCAGATTTTTATCATACCCCATCACAACCAATCTTTCGTACGCATCCCAAACTTCGGACGGGATATCTTGCGGAATTGAATATCCTTTTTCTCCATAGATCTTTATGCGCTGGAAATCACCGACGAGACTATTGATGACCGCTTCCCTTGGCTTCAACGCATAGGGATATTCCTCATACGAAATAGGCGGGGAAGTGACGATGGCATCTTTCCCTGGCCATCTTTTTTGAAAAGTAGCATATGTACGCCGCTCCATATACGGCTTTTGAACAAGAATGAACTTCTGGATATTAAGCTTCTTTTCTTCCAAAAGCTTTCGGGTAAATAATATATTTTCGCCCGTATTCGTCGATCGATTTTCCACTAAGATTTTTTCTTTAGGCACGCCTGCTTTTATAGCCACATCGGCAAACGCTTCCGCCTCTGTTTTTCCACCCCAAAGCTCTGAAGTCAACTGCCCAGTATTGGATACAACACCCTCTTTACCGGAGAAAATGATGAGTGGTGCATAACCGTCAAGAAAAAGCTTCGCTGCATATGACGCCACCCGGAGGTCATAACTACCGAGAACAAAAATCGCATCAGCCTTCTCAAGTTTCTGATGCATAAGCATATAATCCCAAATTTTCTTGGCGAGAATATCTGCTTCGTCCATTTAATGGGTTTTATTCGATCACGCCGCGGATGCGCCGTATCCCTGCCGCCACCGCTTCCTCTTTTGCGATCCTGAAGCGTCCGATCTCGCCCGTGTGCGAGACGTGCGGGCCGCCGCAGAACTCTATGGAAAATGCCTTGTCGAACTGCGGATCCGCGAGCGTGGCGCCTTTCGGCCCGATGGAGTACACCGACACGCGTTCCGGATACTTCTGTCCGAACTCGTGTTCGGCACCGAGCTTTTCCGCGTCCTCGCGCGCCATCTCGTTCCGCAGCACCGGCAGGTCCTCCGCGATCTTCTCGTTCACGATGCGCTCCACTTCCGCTTTCTGTTCGTCGGTCAGCTTCGCGTCGTGCAGATAATCCAGGCGCAGGCGTTCGCTCGTGATATTGCTCCCCCTCTGCTTGACCGTCGGGCCGAGCACCTGCTGGAGTGCACGCAATAACAGATGGTGCGCGGTGTGCAACCGCACCGTCTTCTCCGACGTGTCGGCGAGGCCGCCCTTGAACGTGCCCGCGGACGCGGTGCGGGAAAGGTCGCGATGCTTCGTGAACTCGCGCTCGAACTCCTCTTCGTTGACCTTGATCCCTTTTTCCGTCGCCATCTCCTGCGTAAGCTCCCACGGGAATCCGTAGCTTTGATAGAGGTCGAACGCGTCTTTACCCGTGACCATCCCGGCCTCCGCGCGCTTTTTAAATTCTTTTAATCCTTCGTCCACTGCCGCCATGAACTTTGCGAACTCTTCGGCGATGGTCTTTATGATGCTATCCGCATCCTCGGAAATATTCGGATAGCTGTCTTTATATAGAGCGGCCAGAACGCCGACCATCTTTGTTACCCAGCCATATTCCGGCCGTATCGACATCCCGAACAGCGCAGTGCGACGGAGCAAGCGGCGCAGCACATATCCTTGTCCTTTGTTGGACGGCAACACGCCGTCACCGATCAAAAATACGGACGCGCGCATGTGGTCCAAAATGACCCGGACCTTGCGCACGTCTTCTTCGGTCCGCCCGAATGCGGGATCAACTTCCACCATCTTCCTGAACACGTCGATGTGAAACACATCCGGGTCTCCATTCGTCGCCGCGGTGATGCGCTCCAGGCCGCCGCCGAAGTCCACGTTTTGCTGGGATAGCTTTTCAAAACGGCCGTCCTCGCGCTTTTTGTATTCCATGAACACGCTGTTGCCGATCTCGAGGAACCGGCCGCAGTCGCAGTTCGGATGGCACTGTGCGCCGAACTTCGGATCGTGCCGCGGGACGCCCTGCTCATTTGTAGCGCCAAAGTCATAGAATACCTCCGAGTCTGGGCCGCCCGGCTCGCCCGCGGGCATCTTGGCGGGCACGCCCGCGCGCGACCACCAGTTTTTCTTTACATCATACGAAAATATCCGGCCGCCCTGCATGCCTACGGCGCTCGCATTCTCTTCGGAACCGAGCGCGACGTACTTCGCCTCAATATCTTTGGAGTGGAACAGTTCCGTCCAGATCTTTACCGATTCATCGTCCGCGGGGATCTCCATTTCCGAGTCGCCGGCAAAGACCGTGACGTACAGGTTCATCGGATCCAGGCCGACGCCGACATTCTTGTCCGTCAAAAATTCAAAGATCCATTTGAGCTGGTCGGCTTTAAAATAGTCGCCGAGCGACCAGTTGCCGAGCATCTCGAAGAACGTCGTGTGGCGGTTGTCGCCCACCTCGTCAATGTCGTCCGCGCGGAAACTCTTTTGCGAGTCGACAAGACGGCGGCCTTCCGGATGCGGCTGGCCGAGCAGATACGGCACGAGCGGCTGCATGCCCGAACTCGTGAAGAGCGTCGTCGGATCGTTCTCCGGCACGAGCGCTGCGGACGGGATCACTGTGTGCCCGCGCGCGGCGAAGAAATCCAGATATTTTTTTCTGACCTCGGCCAATTCCATGTAAGGATATACTACCTTTGCGTCCGGCTTTTTTCCAGTGTCATTGATAAAAGAAGGGCCGGCAGCGCGTGCGCACTGTCGGCCCCATGGAGGTCGGAATCATCCGATAAAAAGAAATTCTTCGCTGGGAGCAGCCGGCGTCTTGGCCCGAAAATATCCGTATCGCCGGGCGAGCAGGCGCATCAGCCGCAATTCCCACATTGCCCCCTCGCTCTCCAGTTTGTAAAGCGCCAATCTAATATTCTCTTCCACCTCTTCCGGTGGATCGTTGATGGGATCTTTCCGAAAAGCCCTGCGAAATTCATCCCGCACGAGCTTTCCCTGGACCAAATAGATCCCCGCGATGACAGGCACCGCGAGGATCCCGACGGTCGCTGCCTTTTTGCCGCTCATGGCCTTTTCCCTCCGAAAATTCCTGAAGTCTTGTGGTACTGATCGCAATATACCTTGTACGCGCGCTTATGTCAAGCTATCGAAGCCTTCGAGCGCCGCCGCCTTGCCGTGCTCGCGGATCTTTTCGAGCGCTTTTGCCTCGATCTGGCGGATGCGCTCGCGCGTGACGCCGAATGCCTTGCCCACCTCCTCCAGCGTGTGGCTGATGCCATCATCAAGGCCAAAACGCATCTTCAGGATCTGCTGTTCGCGCTCGGTGAGGTCGATCATGATCTCTTTGATGAGGTCGCGGAGCATCGCGCGCGCAGTCAGCTGCGACGGCGTCGCGTTGCGCTCGTCGGGGATGAAGTCCGAGAGCGTGGAGTCCTCCTCATCGCCGATCGGCGTCTCGATGGAAAGCACTTCCTGCGAAATTTTCTGGATGTGGCGCACTTTATCCACGTCGATGCCCATTTCCGCGGCGATCTCCTCCGCGAGCGGGTCGCGCCCGAGCTCCTGGATCAGCTGGCGGCGCACCTGCGTGTATTTGGAGATCGTCTCCACCATGTGCACCGGGATGCGCACCGTGCGCGACTGGTCGGCGAGCGCGCGGGTGATCGCCTGTCGGATCCACCAGGTGGCGTACGTGCTGAACTTGAAGCCGCGCCGATAGTCGAACTTCTCGACCGCGCGCGACAATCCAATGTTCCCCTCCTGAATGAGATCGAGTATGGAAAGATGCGGCGTGCGGTTCACGTATCGTTTTGCGATGGAAACCACAAGGCGCAGGTTCGCCTTCATCAATTTCTGGCGCGCCTCTTCGTCGCCCTTTTCGGATCGCTTCGCGAGATCGCGCTCCTCGTCTTTTGAAAGCAGCGGCGTCTTGCCGATCTCTTTCAGATACATCTGCACGGCGTCCGGCACGTCGCCTTCGAACGCCATGGAGTCGTCAAAATTGTCCGCTTTCTCGTCCTTGGAAAAATCGATGAGGGCGCTCGTCTCGATCACCTTGATACCTGCCTTCTCCAACCGGTCGTAGATCTCGTCAAGCAATTCCACGTTGTCCTCGATCTTGGGGAAATAATAGAGGATCTCGTTGTCGGTCACAAAGCCGCGCGGGCGTCCGCGTTCGATCAGCTCGTTGATCTCGTGCGCGTTGCCTTTTACGGCTTTCTCGAGCTTGGTGAGCGGCTTCGCCGGCTTCCCTTTTTTTGACGCGCCTTTCTTTGCCGCGCCACCTTTTTTTGCATGCTTAACAGCCGGCTTCTTTGCCGGTTTCTTTCCCCGCCCTTTCTTCGCCAACGCTTTTTTGGGCTTATGTTTTAAAGCTTTCTTTTTCTTGTTCGCCATGCGGCTTTTTTTATTCACTTTTTTGACCCGACCTGCAGAGCCCTTCTTTTTCGAAGGCATGAGATATATACGATATTATCCTCTATTTCTTACGATTTTGCAAGGGATCACTCTTCCCCTCCCGGCAGCTTCGCGAGTTCCGCGAGCGCCGCGGCAAGCTCTGCGTCGTTGCCGCGCGCTTCGGCGTTCTTTATGGCAAGCGAAAGGATGTGGCGGCGCTCTTTATAGTATTCGCGCGCGAGGCCTTCTTTTAATGCGGCGACATCTTCTTCCTTTAATTCGCTCATGGCCGTCGGATCGCGCAGGACGATGAGCCCCACGACGGCGTCGAGCGCGGCGTCGTCGCTCTTGCGGGCGCCGCCTTTTAATAGAGCGAATATTTCCTTTTGTGGCGGCGTAAGAAACGTCTCGCAATCTTCCATAAATGAAAAATCGTCGCGCGCGAGCGCGAGCGCGAGGAGGTCTTCCACGATGAGCTCCTGGCGCGAGACCTGGCGCTTCGGCGCCGAGCCATCCTCCGCCGCGGCGTTGCGATCCGCAACCGACGGCTGTGTCGGCCCGTACTGCGCGGTGGCGCTTTTCTCCGCCTCTTCCTCTAGTGTCTTCTCGGCGACGCCGGTGCGCTTGGCGAGCTCTTTCATCCAGTGATCGCGCTCCACCGGACTTGCGATGTGGCGCAGTTTGGCGAGTACCGTGCGCAGCTTGCCGAGCCCTTCGCGCGTGGTGAGTGCGGCGGGATCGGACGACGCAGCGCCGGGTGCGAGCGGCGGTAAATATTTCTCAAAGTAAAACACCGGCGCCGTGACCGCGGCGGCCACGGTCTTCCGCACATTTTCCGGATCCGCTTTTGCCGCCTCGGCGGCATCCTTGAACCCGCGGTATGTAGCCACCTTCACCGCAAAGTCGTTCGCTTCGGCGAGGTCGATCGCGCGTTCGGCGGCGTCGGAGCCGGCGGCGTCGGAGTCGAAGCACAATATCACCTCATCGGCCAGGCGCCGCACCGAGCGCAAGTGGTCCGCGGTGAGGGCCGTGCCCGACGACGCGATCACGTTGCGCACGCCGCTCTGATAGCTCATCAAAAAATCCATCTGGCCCTCCACGAGCACGGCGGACTTGGCCTCGCGGATCGCGTCCTTCGACTTCCAAAATCCGTAGAGCAGGCGCGACTTCTGGAAGATCGGCGTCTCCGGACTGTTCACGTACTTTGCCGTCACGTACGTTGCCTTCGGATCGTTCGACGTGTCGAACTGCGGAAGGATGCGTCCGGTGAAGCCGACCACTTTGCCGAGATGATTGTGGATCGGGAACATCACGCGGCCGCGGAACCGGTCGAACATCATCCCCTTCTCCGATTTGATAGAGAGCCCCGCCTGCAGAAGGTCCTGCGGCGCGGCGCCGCCGTTCAGCAGATGCATGGAAAGATTCTCCGGCTCGTTCGCGGCCCAGCCGAGCTCGAACTCCTCTATAATAGACGGCGCGAGCCCGCGCTCCGCGAGATACTGCTTGACGATCGGCGCGGCGGCGAGCGCGCGCTTATAAAAATTCTTCGCCTGGTCGTTCAGGTCGTAGAGCAAGCCGGTGTAGCGATACTCGGCGGGATTCTCGTGCCGCAGTTCCACGCCGGCTTTTTCCGCAAGCATGCGCAGCGCCTCGCCGAACTCCATGTTCTCGTACTTCATCACGAAGCCGAAGATGTCGCCGTCCGCGCCGCAGCCAAAACAGTGCCACCGCTGCCGCTCCGGCGACACGCTGAACGACGGCGACTTCTCGTGATGGAACGGGCAGAGCGCCTTGAAGTTCTTTCCTGCGGGCGTGAGCGTGAGGTACCCGCGCAGAAAATCCACGATGTCCAGCTTGCTCTTTATTAACTCGGTGGTGGAGGATGGCATGATGGTAATGGCGTGCGCCGTGCGGCAGCACACGCGGCGATTATTGTCTGAATCTTACGGCAAAGGCCACCACCCCGCAACTATTTTCAAATTGAGCGCGATACAGTATAGTAAAATTTGAAAGTGAAAGGAGAAGCCATGGTTCTGTACGTTGATAGCACCCTCGCCCAGCTCCGCAAAACAGAAGGCGTGGTCCAACGCCACCACTGCTGCGGCGGCTTGAGCACCAAAACGGATGAAGTTCCGGAATCGCCCACGGCACCCGCCCCACAGACCCCCATTCGCGATTTCTGCACGGACAATGAGATCGCGCCGCACACGGATTAGCCGTCCCCTTTCCACCAAAAAGCCCTCGCACTTGCGAGGGCCTTCTTTATATCACCGTCACATGGAGGAACCCGATGTTCTGGTTGAGCATGATGCAGAGCCCCGCCACCACGATGACGAGCAGGCCGCCGGCGATGAGCCGCGGATATTGCAGGCGGATGTTCACAAAGATGTTCAGCACGAGCGCGACGAAGAAAAGGATCATCACGAAGAAGTAGAAGTCGTCCGCCATGGTCTTTGGATTGGAGAAAAGCCGCTGAATGAGACTGCTCTGCGGGACAGGAACGGCAGCGGTGTCCGCTACCGGCGCCGCGACTGGTTGCGCGCTGGACGTCACGACGATCGGGGTTGTCGCAGGGACCGGCGCGGCCGCTGATACCGTCTCCGTCGATGCTCCCTCAACCGCCACGAACGTCTGCTGCGCTGCCGGCGCGGAAGAGCTCTGTATAGCGACCACCGCGGGCACCGATGCCACGGGCGCGGGCGTCTTCGCCTTCGCCGGGGTTGTCGCTTTTGCCGGAGCGGCCTGCGCAGGAGCGGTCTGCGCCGCGGACGTTGATGTCGCCGGAACCGGCGCGGGCACGACGACCGGCGCCGTTGCGGCGTTCGCAGTATTCACGAACGCCACGGGCGCGGCGGCGGGCGTACCGAACTCCTCCACTACAAATGTCGTCTCCTGCCCTTCATAGACCCCCTGCGCGGTGGCGATGCCGATCTGCGTAAAGTCGGTGCTCAAAATGTTCGCGCGATGTTCGGGTGAGTTCATCCAGGCGTCCGTCACGTCCTGCGAGTCGGAAAAGTTCACGGCAAGGTTCTCGCCGGCATAATCAAAATTGTATCCGACCTGTTCGAACCAATACCATGGCGTGAGTCCCTGCGGGCTCGTGTGAGCAAAATATCCTTTCGTCGCCATATCGTTCGCTTTGTCCTGCGCCGCGGCCGTGAGAAGCGGGTTTACCTGAAGCTCGGGCAGCCCGTTCGTCGTCCGGCTTTGGTTGGTCTCGTCAATAAGCACGTTCGCCTCCACGATGCCGAACAGTTTTGAGGAAGGGATGACATATTTCGCCCCGAATACGAACGCCGCTTCGGCGACCAGCACCACCATGACCATGAACGCGATCATGCGGGGCCGCAGCATATGAGGCATATAGCCGTTTCCCTCATGCGGGATGAAAGAGTTTTTGACCGCCTGTGTGGCCTTCTTCATAGTATGAATATTATATCATATACCTCCAAATAACACAATACCCGGCACATAGCTCTTGGGATCCTTAGGATATATCCCCAAAAGGTATGCCGGGTATTCGTGTCATCTAGTCTGCCAGGTGTACTAGGTCACCTGGTCACCACGTCTTCTATTCCCCGCCAGTGTCCACGTGCAATGCCGGAAGCGGCAAGTTGAGCGGAGGGCACATGATGAGGTTGATCCACCGCTGCGTCGACTGATAGACGTAGCTCGTCGGCGTGAACTGCGTGGGAAGACCGAGCGATACCCAGGGGGCGAGCACCTCAGTGTGGTACTTCACCTGGAACTGGTTCACCGCCGCGATCGTCTGGTCGCCGTAATAGCCGGTGATCGGGATGTTGAGGCCGAGGTTCTGGTTAAGGAAGACCTGCAGCTTCTTCACTTCCGTCGGATCGTTAAGGTTCTTGCGGATCGGATGGATGTACTGCGTGAGATAGAGTCCGCAGCTCGCGCCGAGGACCTGTCCGGTGCTCGTGCTCGCTCCGAGGACGCTTCCACCACCGCCTCCACCACCGCCGCCTCCACCACCGCCGCCCGCGACCGTGATCGTCACGCTCGAGGTGTTATCCGCGGGGTTGGAATCGATAAGGCCAGGATTCTCGGAAACGGTGCCGGTGTTCGTGATGACCGTTCCCGCTGCCGCGTTCACCGTCGCCGTAATGACGAGGGTCGCGCTCTGCCCGTTGTTGATCGAGCCGATCGTCCAGATGCCCGACGCGTTATCGTACGAGCCCTCGGACGAGGATGCCGAGACAAAGGTCACGCCCGCAGGCAGCGTGTCCGACGCCACTACTCCGAACGAAGCAGAAGGGCCGGTATCACTTACCGTGAGCGTGTAGTTGATCGTCGCGCCCGTTGCCGGAGTGCTGTTATCAACCGTCTTCACGATGTTGATGTTGGCCTGCGTGCTTCCACCGCCTCCACCTCCGCCGCCTCCGCAGTTGCTGGTGCAGCCGCCGCCTCCGTTGGAAGCGACTGTCACCGTCACCGTGGAACTGTTGTTCGCGGGATTCGAGTCAACGAGGGATGCGAGCGTCGAGGAAACGACCGCGGTGTTCGTGAACACCGTGCCGGCCGGCGCGTTCGCATCAACCATCGCCGCGATGGTCATCGTGGCCGTCGCGTTCGGCGAGACCGTTCCGATGATCCATTCACCGCCGGTGGAATACGTTCCCTGCGAGGTCGTCGCTGAAACATATCCCAGACCGTTCGGCAACTGGTCGTTCACGTAGATCATCGTTCCCGTCGCAGGACCGTTATTGGTCACCGTGACGGTGAAGTTGATCGTGGTGCCTGCCGTCGGATTCGCGTTATCAACCGTCTTCACGACCGCCATATCGTCATCGTTACTGTTCCCTCCGCCGCCCCCGCTCACCGGGATGGATACGGTCGAGGAATTGTTGCCGGTATTCGTGTCAATCGTGCTGGTGGACTCTCCGATCGTGGCGGTGTTCGTGATCGTGGTACCTGCGGTACCGGGGTTCACGGTCGCCTGGATCGTAAGGGTCGCGTTCTGGCCGTTCGACAACGTGCCGATCGTCCAGGTTCCCGTCGAGGTCGCGTACGTGCCGACCGAAGCGGTCGCGTTCACGAGCGTGAGGCCCGAAGGAAGGGTGTCGGTCGCGACGACATCGTTCGATGCCGCCGGTCCGAGGTCGGTGGCAGTGATCGTGTAATTGATCGTGCCGCCAACAGTGGTAGAGGTCACATCCGCGGTCTTCGTTATAGCGATGTCCGCGTTCGTGCTGCCTCCGCCGCCGCAATTGCTTGTGCAGCCGCCGCCCGCGACGACGATCGACACCGAGGAACTGTTGTTGCCAAGGTTGTTATCCGTCGTGCTTGCGGATTCGCCCACGGTGCCCGTGTTCGTGATCGTGGTGCCGGCGGTGCCGGAGTTCACGGTCGCTGCGATGTCGAGCGTGGCGCTCGAACTTGCGCTCAGGTCGCCGATCGCCCAGGTTCCCGTCGAGCTCGCATACGTGCCGACCGAAGCGGTCGCGTTCACGAATGTCACGCCCGAAGGAAGGGTGTCGGTCGCCGTGACGCCGGTTGACGTCGCGGGACCGAGATCGGTCACCGTGATGGTGTAGTTTACCGTATCGCCCTCGGCCGGATTGGCGTTGTCCACCGTTTTCACGATGGAAACATCGGCGGTCGGAGTGACGATGATCGGACAGGGCTCGACACAGATCGAAACGCTCGAACTGTCGTTCGCCGTATTCGTATCGGTCTCGCTTGCCGATTCACTGACGGTCGCAGTGTTCGTGACCGTCGTGCTCGCAGTGACCGTGTTGGCGGTCGCCGTGATCACAAGGGTCACACTCTCGCCGTTCGAGAGCGTGCCGACGTTCCAGCTGCCGGTCGAGCTCGAGTACGAGCCCTGGGACGCGGTGGCGGAAACGAAGGTCATTCCCGAAGGCAAGGTGTCGGTCGCGACGACGCCGGTTGACGTCGCGGGACCGTTGTCGGTGACCGTCACGGTGTAGTGCACCGTGCCGCCGCTCTCGGTCGACGTCACGTCAGCGGTCTTCGCTATCGCGATGTCGGCATTCGGCGGGGTCGTGGACGGGCAGTTGTACGTTTCCGTAACCGTGCACGTCTTCGAGTCGCCCGCGTTCAGCGTGCCGGAGCAGTCGGACGAATACGTTGCCGTATAGTTCGTCTTATTGCTTGCCGTCACCTGATAATTTTCCGGATCGATGTTCTTTATCGTTCCGGACGCAGAACCCTTGAACGTCGTGGTCGCCGGATCAAGCGATCCATAGAGCGACACGGTGAAGTCGGAGGGCGTTGCGGTGCCGCCGCCCGTGTTCACGACATTGACGATGGTCGTGACCGTGGCGCACGGCGAACTTGTAGTGTTGTTCCCGTTGCAGAACCAGGCATGCGCGGTGGGGACCATTGGTCCGCCTCCGATCAAGCTGCCTCCGATCAGGAATGCCCCCGCGAGAACAAGGCCGGCGAGCGCGGTGTATGCCGCTCCCTTCGGTCCTTTCCGCGAAGGACTGAGAAACATTGAATTCATTATTAAGATGTTATTTATTTTTTGCGACTCTTTATTAAAAAATGTGAAAGAGCCGGAAAAAATGTATTTGACAAGGTGCGTGTGAAAACGCTAACTGCAGGATTTATACCATAAAGCCCAAAATAATGCAAGGGCCCTCTTTCGGGACAAAATGTTGACAAATGCTCATTAAAATAGTATATAAAGGGCGGTTGCAGATCTTTGGCAACTGAATGAAGTCTTATATAGGAGGAGTAAATGACGCTGAACAGGCGGCATTCTTTCTTTGTCACGGCCTTTGCCGTGATGATCGCACTCACCTTTTGCATCGGCAGCGCGCAGGCGCAGCAGACCGCAAACGGCTCCGGCAGTGTCGGAACCAACGGGACGAATGGGGATGTTTACAACGGCGGCTACAACGGAACGAGCGGGATGAGCAACTACAACGCCACCGGCCCGAACCAGGCCTCCGGCCATCTGTCCATTCAGGGAAAAGGCGCAAGCACCAATACGTTCACGCCCACGAGCGGCACCGCTCACGGAAGCGCGATCATCACCACACACCTCGGAACAATCGGCCAGCAATCGGACATTTCCTTCAAGTTGTTTGGAGGTCAGGGCGATTGGTCATCTGTGGGCCTTCCCGGCGCAACCACTTATTCAAGCGCGGGGAACGGAACGCAGGCAACCGTCCAGGGAGCCGACAGCGTGAACGGAGACCAGTGCAGTACGAGCCCGCTCAACGGGAACGGAAAAGCATCGGCCACCGGCATGTCATTCTCGAACGCAACCGGAAACGGAACGCAGAACGCCAGCTCGAATTTCCTGACCGTCGGCAGATCCGACGCGAGCGGCGATTTCAGCGGCGGGACGCCAACCATTTCTTCGAGCGTATCGGGGATCGGCAGCGGCGGCTCCGGCGCGCTCGCACAGGGACCGAACGGGTCCATTGCGGGCAGCGGTGTCGTCGGCAACACTTCCTACCAGGCAGCAAATCCATCGGGAAGCGCCGCGGGCATGCAGGCGATCAAGGGATCGACAACAGGAACGGTGAACGCCGGCGGCAATATCGCAAACGCGTCGGCAACCGTTTCTTCGACAGCCAAAGCCGGACCCACAGGCCACTAACCTTCGTCACGATTCCAGGAGGAATCCATGAAAGTAAGAATGTGTGGCGCCGTGCTTGCGATCGTGCTCGCCATCGCTGTTCCGGGATTTTCCCAGAGCAGCAGCGGCAGCACTCCCCCAAGCAACGGTGGTCCGAGCAGCAACGCTGGCGCCAACTCGACATCAGGCTCGCAATCGATCGTGAACGAAACGAACGTTGCGAAAACCCCGTTCGTTGAGGCGGTTCCCGGCGGCATCCCTGGAGTCTTTCCGGCAAACGCGCCGAGAGACCATCCGTGTTATCTGTATGACATGGGCTCGCTTCCAAATCTCACCAAGCCCATCGTCAAGTCGATGGCGAAAAGAGGAAAGCTTCCTCGCGGGATTCACGTAACCGTCATCGATCCTACCGCCACATCAGAATACGATGGTCCGGTGGGGCTGATGCGGTACAATCCGCGCGGGACCACGCTGGCCGGCGACGAAGAGCTGGCGAGCGTGATAGTGCCAGGAAGATATGGCCACACCGACGAGGAACTTCTCGGAACGGTGATACTGGCCTTGGAAAAAGCAGTCCCTGCACTACAACGAGTAGCGGTCATCGATTGCCCGGCAGGCGTGGACATCACCAAGGTCAACACGTTCGGCCTCGGCATTGTTTACAGCGGAAACCCTGGCTCCGGTAGTAGCGGAGGCAGTGGCGCCCTGGGATTTTCCCATGGCACGAGCAAGACGACGGAAGAAGTGCACAGCGTCATGTATGCGTATGCGATGAACGGCGGCCCTCTTGAGCCACCCCCACCGCCTGCGCCACCTGAACCGCAGAAGGAAGAGCCGGCGCCAACACCGCCGCCTCCGCCTCCTGCGCCACCATCTCCTCCGCCTGCGCCCGTTGCTTCTCCACCGACGCCGGTGCCTGTACCACAGGTTCCGCCCGTCGATGAATGCAACATACCGCAGCTCACCATCGACTACTTCTTCAACCGGTACGACATTGCCCCCGACAAAATCCCGATAAAGGACAAGTACGGGGCTCAGTTGAAAAGCGAGGCGCGTTGGTTGGTAAACCACCCGACCTGCATGGTGCTGACCGAGGGAAACGCCTCAATCGAGGGGTCCTTCGACTACAACGCCGTGCTCTCCCGCCATCGCGCAAAGACCGTACACGATATTCTTGTCGCGGACGGCGTACCGGAAACGCAGATCAAGTTCGCTTCGCTGAGCAAGGATTTCCCGGCAAGCGACTACCAACCCAAAAACCGCAGGGTTATCCTTGTGGTCCAGGGACCGGCCTCCGGAAAATAACCAGCCGGAGCCGATCCGTAAAAAGATCGGCTCCGGCACTACCTTCAATCGTATTACCTGCCACCATTTGGGCTTAGCCCAGATGAACGCCCTTAGGGCGGGAGGAAATCGTGAAGAGCGCACTCCGTCTTCTTGCAGCAACACTCATCGCCTTTGCCGCGAGCGCACAGGCGCAGACGACCTACACCGTCACGCTCACGGGCTATGCGGCAAAGGATTATTCGATCGGTCCCGCTATGTCCCGGAAGCTCATTGCGCAAGTGGTGGATCCGGTTCAATCGGCACTGAAGAGCTCGTCCGAGGACAAGGTCAGTATCGCCATCGCTGGTTATGCAGATCACACAGGCACCTCCGGAGAGAACTCCTATTATGGGGACGAGCGCGCAGCAGCGGTTCGCCAATTCCTCGTAACAGAACTTCCTTCGAAAGTGACTCTCGGCAATTACCCGGTCGGAGACAAGGACAAGGACGTCAACGAGCGGGCAGTGGTCATCACAGTGACGATCACGTCCGTAACCGCCTTACCCGCCCCGAAGAATGAGCCGATCTCGCGTACGGTAGCGGTCGTCATGATGGGCATCGGCGCCCTCATGGCTCTCACCGTCACTTTTCTTTCTTTCAGAAAACGGAAGAATATCGTAAAGGTGGTGGAGGTCGAACGAGGCAGAGAGATAATCTGTATTCCGATCGAGAGAGAAGGTCCAACTCGCTTTGTCCTTCCGTTCGAAGCACCCAACGACGTCCGGAACAACCTTCAGGACGCCACGAAGGCCGCGAAGAATGGCATCAAAGATCCCAAACACGGGGCTTCGGACGCAAAGCTCCAAGAGCTGATCCAGAAGAAGAAGGTCTGGGTCAAGAAGATAGGAGAAATAGGATGAAATCACCGAGAACGGCGACCGTCGCAGTCGCGATCATCGCCTTCCTCGTCCTCGTCGTGCTTCCGATAGGCCTGTCATGGACGGCCTATCGGAAAGCAAGTGCGGATGATCGCAAGATCGCCGCGGAAGGCAAAACGATCGATGCGCTGAACGCAAAGATCAAAGCATTGCATGACCAGCTGAATCCCCCTCCTTCGCGTGAAGACGATGCGGCCAAGAAATTGGCCGCACGGATCGCGCTCGGCACGATCGCCAAAGGGAGCGGGAAAGGCATCACGTGGGCCCTCGAACGCCAGATCGTCGCTGATCCCGCTTTTGTTGGATACACGGGAGACGTGAACGATAAAGCAACCGTCGGACATTACGCCGCAGTGCTCTGCATCCGTGCAGGGAAATGCGACTGGAGGTTCGGCGCAGGAATACGAAGCCGTGGCGGAGTGGCCTATGTTCTTCAAGAGGACGCCAAAGGCAATCTCCAAATCGCCGAGTATGACCTGACCAACGGAACAGCAGAGCAAGCGGGAAAGGCGCCTTCCCCGACAGCCGTTCACACGCTTGCTCCTACGATTGCCGCATCGCAGTTTATGGGCGCATCACCGACAACGGGAAAGAAGCTACCGGTGGCGCCCTACGAGTACGTGCATTTCCCCGGCGAATAGAACGCAACCGCTATTCCGCCATACCAGCACCTTTTAGCACCTTGAGATTCTCGTCATAGTGACAGTGCCCTTAGGGCTCTGACAAAAGAAGGCTTGGCCTTTTGTTCATTGGGCTTAGCCCGGTGAATCGCTCCTAGAGCGTCATAGACGATGAGGATCGGAACGCAGCAAGACCCCCTCGCTCACGCGAAGCGGGTCTTTTTGTTTATTAAATTTTTTATTTTTACGCAGCGTCTGCCGCTGGCGCCGTTCCCGTATCCTCCCCCGCCACCTGCAACGCAAAGCTGAAGGTACTTCCCTTGCCCTCCTCCGATGTGACGCCGATCACGCCGCCCATCTTCTCAACGATCTCTTTCACTATGAAAAGGCCGAGGCCGGTGCCCGTGATGTCGCGCGTCTTGTCGGTCTGCACGCGGTAGAATTTCTGGAACAATTTTTGCTGGGCCTCCGCGGACATGCCGATGCCCGTGTCCGCAATGTGCGTGATGAGGAACGTGCCCGTGGCCGGCGCGGGTTCCGTCCCAAGTTCATGTGTGACCGTGATCGTTCCCGTGCCGCCCATGTACTTGATCGCGTTGCCAACGAGGTTGACCACCACTTCCTTGACGCGATCGGCATCGGCCATCACGCGCGGCAGAGGCGCGCCCGCGCCCGCGGCGGGCGGCAGCGTTGCGTTGTACGTCATCGTCACGCCTTTTTCGTCCGCGAGCGATTTCAGCTCGTCGAGCGTGGACGCGATCGGCGGCGCGATGTCGATCGGCGCCACTTTGATCGTGAGCCGCCCCGCCTGCGAGCGCGCCACTTCGAGCAGATCGTTCACGAGCTGGATGAGCCGCTGGTTGGATCCGATCACCTTCTCGATGAACGATCGCGTCTCTGCCGTGATCGCGCCCGTCGTGCCGTCCAATATCAACTGCAGATATCCCTTCATGGCAGCGACCGGCGTGCGCAACTCGTGCGCCGCGATGAACACGAATTCGTCCTTCAACTGTTCGAGCTGTTTCAGCCCCATCACCATATCGTTGAACGAATCGCCAAGCTCTTCCAGCTCATCGCCCGTCGTAATGCTGACGCCCTCATCGAACTTTCCCTGCGCCACGCGCGCGGTTCCCTCTTCCAATTTTTCTATGGGTCGCACGATGATGAGCGCAAGGCCGCCGGAAAGCAGGACGATAAAGAGGAATACCGCGCAAAGCATGATCGCGTCGCGCAGGAGCAACGCGTTGATCAACGCATCGGCCTCCGACGTCGGCCATTCGGCGACGAGTCCCCAGTTCTGTCCGTCCTCCGCGAGGGGCATCCCACCCGCGACGACCTCCTGCCCGAACGCATTTTTGTACCGCATCTGCTCCTGCGGAGTAAGCGCGTTCGTCCCGCCGATGACTTTTTGCACCATCGGCAGCTGCGAGACGGTCGGCGTGCCGATATCGTCCGACAGATCTCCGCCGGCGGCCGCGCTTCCGCTGCCCGCGATCACTGCGCCGTTATTGTCCACCAAATAAAGATAGCCCGCTTGGCCGATCGTGGCCGACGCAACGATGGTCTGCAGATCGGTGAGCGCGGCGACGCCCATGATAGCACCGATGATGTTGCCATTGCCGTCCTTGACCGGCGACGCGAACGGGACGAGCGGCGTGCCGCTCGCATACGTGACGGAGCCAAGATAATAATCCCCCGCCTTTGCGGCCTCGAAGCCGGGCGACGACGCCACGTTCGCGAGCGACGATGTCGCCACGCCGAAGAGATCCTGCCTGTCCGCGGCGGCGGTCTCCTGTCCCGCCAAATTCACATAGGCTTCTGACTGCAAAAACGGCAGCGCCCCGAGCGCCTGACTAAGCACATACTCCTGCGCCGGGATGGAAGATGTCGCGAAGATGGTGCCGCCGTAAGGAATCTCGACGTTCGTCTGCGTCAAAATATCGTCCGTGATGAACAGCTGGATATTACCGCCGACCTGCGTGAGCGTCGCGGCCTCGAGCTTCGCCACGTCGTCGCGGTGCGAGCTCGTGACGACGTAGTACGTAAGTACGGCAGCCGCCACGAGCGGCACGATGCCGACGATCGCCATGAAAAGAAAAATTTTGTTCCGCAGCCTGCCTTTGAATGTTCGCCGCGGCTGCGCGGTCGTAGTGGCCATTCCTTTAATTGTAATATACTTTGCAAAACGAGGCGCTGTCGTGTATCGTTTTTATGTTCAGAGCGCGGCAACGCCGCGACGCGGGTATGGTTCAGTGGCAGAACGCGACCTTCCCAAGGTTGAGACACGGGTTCGATTCCCGTTACCCGCTCTAGTTTTAGACAAAGTTCATTTTCCCCAAAATTTTTGCCCGCTTCGCGGAGCGAAGCGTAAGGTTTAGTGGGGGTAGAAACGAGAAGACGATTAGAGAGAAAGAGGTTCGAGCCGAAGATTTTTTGCGCCGAAGATTTTTGTGGGGGTAGAGAGGGTGAAACGACG
>DATJLR010000004.1:0-55402 GCA_035509435.1 Minisyncoccota bacterium
GAATGGTTGAGGGATCGCGTTTGCATGGAACAGGCCTCCGCTTCGCTCCGGGATTGATTCATCCCCGGGCTCGAGCGTGAGATATGCATAGTATACCGCGTCACGACGGCTCTCGCCCGGGGTTTCCTCTAATAGAAAAAACACCCCGGTATTCCCGGGGCGTTTTTGAATACTATGCGCGGCTCTTCTTCTTTGTTTTCTTCGCCGCCTTCTTCTTCGCTGCTTTCTTCTTCTTTGCCATTGCAATAATTATTTTTAGTTTATCGGGTTGCGACCACTCCGATAATTTTTTCCCATTAGGAAAAAATTTACTATAGTTTCAGTATAGCAAAACGAATTTCCGCTTTTGGCGAATTCTGTGGATAACTTTTCCAGGCGGCTATGCGAACTATTTTTCCCTTCGCGGAACATCCGCGCGTTTCGTCTTGTATTTTTTTATCTCCATGTGCAGTTTATCGCGCACATCGTCGATCGCCGTGCGGATATTCGATGCCGTTGCTTCGCCGCGCAGCACTTTTCCCGGCAGGCGCAGGTCGGCCACCGCCATGAACACCTCATCGCCCTTGTGATGATGGTTCGTCGTCCGCGAAACCTCAACGTGCAGCTCCGCTGCGCCGTCCCGATCGAACGCTTCCACGAACTTGGCGAGCGGGGTCAGCTTCTCCTCTATATATGTCTCAAGCGACGGGGTCACATCCAGCGTTTTTTTAAGGGTTATGTTCATATGTTAATTATAGCAATTGCACCTCTTCTTCCAGCGCGATGCCGAATTTGCCTTTCACTTTTGCCTTGGCGAGGACCATCAAAGCCTTCACTTCGTCCGAGCGTGCCGCAAGCACGTTCACGATGAAGTTGGTGTGTTTTGGCGAGATCATCGCGCCACCCGCGCTCACGCCGCGCAATCCCGTTTCGGAGATCAGCTTCGCCGCGAAGATCACGGGGAACGGATCTTCCTTCACGGAGAATTGCGATCCCCGGAACGCGAGCGCGGATTCGCGGAGCGCTTTTTTATACTTCTCGCTCCCCTTTTTGTGAACGACGGCGAGCGGCACGTTCTTGAAGATGCTCCCGATGTTCGGATAGTCGAGCGGGTGGCGGCTCTTGCGGTACGCGATCCTCTCTTTTATTACCCGCGCGATCTCCTTTTTATTTCCCTTTTTGAGCCGGAGCGTCACGGAGAGGATGATCTCCGCGCCGTTCTTTTTCTTGAAGATGCTGTCGCGATACGCGAACGCGCAGGCGCGCCCGGCGCGCGTGATGATCGTTCCGGTCCTTACATCCAAACTCCGCACGGAAGCGATGCTGTCCTTTATCTCCCCGCCGAAACAACCGGCGTTGCCGCGGACGGCGCCGCCAACCGTGCCCGGAAGGCCGCCGGCCCACTCAAGCCCCGAAAGCGACCGGGCGGTGGCACGCGTCAAAAGATCCGCCATCGATGCGCCCGCTCCAGCCCTGATCGTGTTACCTTTCGCTGTCACGGCCCCCATGGCGGGATGCAGCACAAGACCCGCAAAGCCTTCGTCGCCGATCAAAAGATTGGTCCCGCCAGCCAACACGAAGACCTTCAATTTCCGCGCCCGCGCCTCTCGCACCGCCCACCGTACGTCCTTTTCGGTCTTTGCTTCAAAAAAAAAGCGTGCCGGGCCGCCGATCTTATAGTGACTGAACTGCGATAGTAAGATGTTTTCCTTGAACTTTGGCATAACAATGATGGCAACCGCCCGTCATCCGGGCACACAAAAACCGCTCCGCCCAAAACTCTAAACCTCCTCTCGTTAAAGTGCTGGGCGGAGCGGCCGTGGTGACCTCCGGTTCTGTTTGTTATTGAACGAGTGCTCAATCAGCCACTCCTCTATCAGTATAGCATAATAAACCAAAACCGCCCTTGCGGGCGGTCTGGCCAAACAGAATCGTGTGGGATGCGCCTAAGCCGTATTAATTACTCAAACACATTCGCACCTCGTTCCAGAGCATTATAGCAGATCAGGCCGCAGATTGCAAGGGCTCGCGCTTCCGGAACACAAAGTATTTGTATCCGAAGAAGTCCCACAGGAACGATGCGGCGATGCCGCATACCGGCGCGACGAGGTCAACCCATGCCTTCGAGTCTGCGGGGCCAAGCGCTTTTGCGAGCGTGGCGACGCCGACGTTGATCGCCCACCCGGCGATGGCAACGCCATAGAACGACGCCACCTCCCCCGTCCGGGGCTTTTCCCGCGCGGAGAACGTCCAATATTTGTTCCAGGCAAAACTGTTCGTCGTGGCGCACAGGAACGATACCGTCTTGAAGACCGCGAAGAGCAGGTTGCCGATGAGCGATGTCCCGTAGAAAAAAGTCTCAAGATTGAAGACTCCCACGTCGACAAAGCTGTTCAATGTTCCCACGGCAGCGAACTTTCCGAACTGGTAGAACCCTTTCCACGCCTTCGCGATGAGCCAGCAGAGCCACAGCGCGAACGGAGCAAAGAGGATAAAGAACACGAACGCTCCGGCACGATCTGCAAATCCCAGCGAACGGCCGGAAAGAAGGTTCGCCATAATGGGCTGAACCAGAAGCCCGACCGCCGCGCCGATGATGATGCTTGCCCAGAGGTCTTTTCTGGTCATGCTCGTGGATCGTCCGTTAGCGGAGCGCGTAGGTTATCGTCACGTTGTCGGTGATGTCCTGCGAGCCCGGCTGGATGTTCGGCGCGGAATTCACCGCGACGCCGCCCGCAGAAGCCGCCATCGCATACATCGGCACCGGCTGCGGGATGATCCCGTTCTCCGAGACGTTGATCACCGCGCCGAGCGGCACGCCCGCCTCCGATGCCAACTGCTGGGCTTTTTGCTCCGCCTGGTTCATTGCGTCCGCGCGCGCGACCGCAAGATATTCATTCGGATCATTGAAGGTGAAGTCCACCCCGCCGACCTGGTTCACGCCGAGCGGCGCAAGGCCGCCGAGCACCGTTGCCACGTTCGAAAGGTCGTGGATCTTGACCGTCACTGTCTGCGTGAGCGTGTAGCCCGTGATGTAATTGCGCTGGCTTGTGTTGTCATAGTTGTACGCCGGCTCAAGATCGTAGCCGGTCGTCGCGATATCGCTCGACGCAATGTTCTGCGCCTGCAGGAACTGGATCGCCGTATTCATCTTGTTTGTATTATCGGTCGTGAGCGATTGCGGATCCTGTCCGGTGGATACCACCGAGAACGTGATCTCCGCAAGGTCCGGCGTGGCCGTCGTCTGGCCTTCCGCCGTCACCGTCACTGTCCGCGCTGGCGGAACGGACGCACCCCATTGCACAAGGACCGGCAATCCCACCCCCAATACCACAAGTATGAGCGCCGCGATGAGCGCATCCAGCAGCACCCAAAACCAATGCTTTGCTTCTGTCATGTTTTTATATAGTTATTTACGCGCTGCGTTAATTATTTTTTGGAACTCTGCGGCCTTTAGGCTGGCGCCTCCGACGAGCGCGCCGTCCACATCATCCAATTGTACATAGCTTGCCGCGTTGCCGCCATTCACCGATCCGCCGTACAGGAACTTCGGCACGATGCGCTTGGTTTTCTTCACCACCGACTTCACGAACACCGCCATCTCGCGCGCATCCGCGGGCGCGTCGCTGCGCCCCGTGCCGATCGCCCAGATCGGCTCATACGCGATGTAAAGATCATGGGCCTTTATCTTCACGCCCTTCAGGTCTTTTGCCAGTTGCTGGCCGACAAACTTCTTCGCCACCGCCGCGCCCCGCTCGCGCACGGAGAGCGATTCTCCGACGCACAGGATCACCTTCAGTCCGTCGCGTGCCGCGAGCGCGATCTTTTTGTTGATCATCGCATCCGTCTCTTTGGCGAACTTACGCCGCTCCGAGTGGCCAAGGATCACGTACTTTGCGCCGAGCGAACGGAGCATCTTGGGGCCGACCTCGCTCGTGTACGCGCCCTCCTCTTCCCAAAACACATCCTGCGCGCCGAGAACAAGGCGCGCACGCTCTTTTACTGGAAGTTTTTTGAACATCCTCGCCAGTTCCTCCAAATATATAAACGGCGCGCACACCAGTACGGTAACACCTTGAGGGCGCGGAGTTGCCGCAACCGCTTTAAAAAGCGCGAACGCCTCGGCCTCCGTCTTCGGATGCTCCTTCCAATTGGCGGCGATCAGTTTTGGCAATTTGCCCATAAAACAATTTTAGCATATAATCGCTCTCGGCTCTTGCGCGCACATTATCAAGAATGTCAGAGGTGAGAAATGGAAATCATTAGCCAAGGTGACTCTGTTCGGGTAACGCACATAAACAAACTCCCCTCCGCGATCGAGAACAGGGATCTCGGAAAGAGGCGGCTGGATGCCCAGGGCATCGTCATCAACGCTGCGGTTCCGGGGCTCGACACCGAAGCATTTCTTGTTGAGCATCGGGAAGAATTCGGTGAGCGATGCGGCGAAACCGCCATCTATTTCCCCGGCGAGGTCGAACGGATCCCGGACATCGTCGCCTGCCGTGACTGACGACACGCGCCGCTTCAGCTTTTGCTGGATGCGGCGCGTTTTTTATATTATTTTCTCTTCAGGCTTTTTATTTTTCGCAGTACCACCATCGGGATTTGAACCCGAGTTCCCGCCGTGAGAGGGCGGTGTCCTAGACCAGGCTAGACGATGATGGCATATCGCTTACCGAAGGGATTATAAAGAAAAAACCGTTTGCCCGCAAGGAATTACACTGGCGAAATGACCGGCGTCTGATCTTTTATATCTTTCACCACTTTGTTCAGTTCCATCGAGTGCGAACCCTTCACGAGGATCAGGTCCCCTTTCCGGATGAAGTCCTTCACCGGCGCTCGGGCATCGTCGGCGGTATCGAAGGAGACGATCGCGGTGCGCTTCATGCCCGCGCCGCGCGCGGCTTCGGCGATGAACTTTGCGCGCGGGCCGACGGTAAAGAGCGCGTCGGCGGACTTTGCCGCGAGCCGTCCCACCGCCTCATGCGCCTCCGGCGTGTACTTGCCGATCTCGAGCATATCGCCGAGGACCGCTACCTTTCGCTTCGCCGGAAGGTCGCGCAATGTCTCAAGCGCGCTCCGCATCGCGATCAAGCTCGCGTTATATGAGTCATCAATGATGTTCGTATATTTCACGCCGGGCAGAAGTTGCATGCGCGACTCCGGCGGCGCGTAGCGCGCGAGGGCGTCCGAGATCGTGACGAGATTCATGCCGAAGGCGATGCCGATCGCCGCCGCCGCGCCCGCCGCGTACGCATGCGCGCGCCCGAAGACGTTGTCGATCCGCACCGGCACGACGGCGCTCCCATGCTCCAGCTTGAAGGAAATGCCCGACGGCTGGCCGTCTTTGATCTTGTTCTCGAACCGCGAGATGCGCACTTCCGCGCTCTTATCGAAACCGAACGTCATCACGTGCGCGCGGGTGCGCGGCTGGAGGTTCATTACCGTCTCGTCATCCGCGTTCAAAATGGCAAAGCCGCCGGACGGCAGGTACTCGATGAGCCGCCCCTTCTCGCGCGCCACCTCCTCCGGTCCCGCGTAGAATTCCACGTGCACCGGAATGTCGCCGATCGCCGTGATCACGCTGATGTTCGGCCGCGCGATGTTCAACAATCGTTTGATGTCGCCGGGGCGGTCGGCGCCGTACTCCAATATCAAAATTTCCGGATAATCGGCGCGCGAGGCGAAAATAATGCGCCACAGCGAAAGGACGATCACTTTTATCCAAAAGCCGGCCTTGCGCAGCCGCTTGGTGCCGGCGGGCGTCGCGCGGCTTATGAGCGCGAGGTCCGCGGCGCTCCAATCGCCGAGGATCGTGAGCGGCAAACCGATGTCGCTGTTCAGGTTTCCCGCCGCCGCGCGCACGCGCCGGTCGCGCTCGAGCACCGCTTTGATGGCGAGCTTGGTGGATGTCTTTCCCGCGCTGCCCGTCACGCCGATCACCGCCGGCCGGTAACGCCATATGGTAAGCCGCGCCAGGCGCCGCAATGTCGCTTTCAAGGTCCGTACGGGCATATCAATTACTTGGACAGATCAAGTTTTTGCAATTCGGAATGACGTCATTCGTGGTCCGGTCGGGCGCCACGTTGTAATAATTGATGATCCATTGCGCGAGCTGGTTCCACGCCGGCACTACGGTCTCGGCGGCGAGCGAGTTGACCGAAACGGTATTGAGGCGAATGTACGCGATGAACTTCGGGTTCGATGTCGGACCCCAGCCGATGTACGAATCGTCGAGCTCGTTCAGATATCCGCCGCCGTCCGGGTTTGGGATGAACGCGCTGCCGGTCTTTCCCGCCATTGTGTAACCGTTGATCTCCGCGACCTGCGCGAGATCCACGGCATCCACCGCCATCTGCGAAACCTGCTGTGCCGTACTCGTGCTGATCACGCGTCGGATGACCTGCGGCTTGAGCGAAGCATTGATGTACGGCCGCATGAGAAGCCCTCCGTTCGCGATCGCGCTGATCGCGTCCACGAGCTCGATCGGCGTCACCGCGACGCCCTGGCCAAAACCCGCAGTGTCCCAATCCACCTGCGGCGCGGTCGGCGTAAGCTGGCTCAGATTGCCCGCAACCTCGCCGGGAAGGTCAATGCCGGTCTTCTGGTCGAGGCCGAATTTTTTCATATAGCTGAGATAGGTGGCATTGCCCGTGGCGTTCTCCGCCCAGATGGCGCCTGAATTGATCGATCCCTCGATCACCTGTGTCATCGTGGTGTCCGGACCGTACGGGCCGTGCGTGGTCAGGTTGTAGTTCGTGATGTGCGCCCCGTCGATGTTCACGTATCCTTTGTCGTCATACGTCGTATCCGGCGTGATCTTGCCCGAATCGATGCCCGCGGCCATCGTAAGCAGCTTCATGATGGATCCCGGCTCATACACGCCCTGCACATCGGTGTTCAGAAAATCCGCGAGCGGCGCCTGGCCGTAATTATTGGGATCGAAGCCCGGCGTGCCGCCCATCGCAAGGATCTTTCCGGTCATCGGATCCATCACCATCACGTCGCCGCCGGTCGCGCCGGTCGTCGACACAAGATTATCCAGGATCTTCTCCGCCTCGATCTGGATGTTCGGGTCGATCGTCGTCACGAGATCGGAACCGCCGGCGCCATCGGAGGAATTCCCTTCAAGCGAAGTATTGTAGTATTTCTCCAATCCGTATTTTCCGCTCTCGCCCGTGTTGGACGCGTTCGGACCGACGTACCCGAGCACCTGCGAAGCCACGGTGCCGAGCGGATAATACCGCTCCGGCTCATACTCCGTGTATACGCCGGCGATGTTCAGCGAATCCACTTTTTGCGCCACCGCCGGGTCGGCTTTGTTCACCAAAAGCTCGTACTCGTCCTTTGGCCGCGAAAAGATCGCTTGCAGGGTTGCCGCCGGCATGCCAAGGATCGGGGCGAATGTGGCAGCGGTCGTCGCCGGATCTTTCACCGCCGTCGGCACTGCATAAATTATGGGAAATTCCTGGTCGATCGCGGCCGGGAGCGTGTTGCCGTTATTGTCGGTAAAATAGATGGCGCCGCGGTCGCCGTTCACGCTCGCGGCGGCCGACTGCTCCGATTCCGCCTGCGCGTAGTAATAATCCCCTTTTACCAATTGCAGCTGATAGAGATGGAATCCTAAAAAAGCAAAGGCAAATACGAGCAGTGCGACTACTATTGTGAAGCGATAGGCCATTGTTGATCGATCGTGAAGTATTGGGGATTTTTGTCCTCAACCAGTCCGTCCGCCGCCGCGAGCGATGTGAAATCCGCGCCTCCCAAGGTGTCGAGCACCTGATTATTGAGCGCCGTATTCTGCGCGCCGATAGATTGAAGCTGTGCTTTGTCCGAAGTGATATCCTGGCTGAGGTCTACCGTCTTATTATAAGCGACAACCAGCCAAAATGTCCCGCCGAGCAGCGCGACGACCAACAACGCGATGGCCACGTTCAATGTATTGATATGCTTTGTTGGCTGTATGAATGTCATTTTTTTAAATAATCCGCGCCGCTCTTATTTTTGCCGATCTGCTTCGGGGATTCTCCGCGATTTCTTTCCGCGACGCTTCCAGCGGCTTCTTGGTGATGATCGCTATCGTCGATTCCTTCGCGAGCGATCGGAACGCGCGTTTTACGATCCCGTCTTCCGCCGAATGAAAACTGATGATCGCCACCCGGCCGCCGGGTTTGACGACGTCTCCGAGATCCTTCAATAACGTTTTAAGGTTCTCGAGCTCGCCGTTCGCATAGATCCGGAATGCCTGGAATGTCCGGGTGGCGGGATCGATCCTGCCATGCTCGTATCTTCCCGGCAACGCCTGTCGCACCACATCCGCGAGCGCTCCGGCCGTCATGATCGGCTCCCGCCGCCCGTGATCCTTGATCGCCTTCGCGATCCGCCGCGACATCCGCTCATCACCGAACTCATAAATGATGTTCGCAAGCGTTTTTTCATTTTCTTCGCGAAGGATCTGCCATACCGGCGTCATCGAATCGTCGTACGTCATGAGCAACGGCTCGTTCTTTGCGAAGTCGGCAAAGCTAAATCCCCTGCCCGCTGCTTCCAGCTGTTCGGTGGAAAATCCAAGGTCGACCAGCAATCCATCCGCTTTTTCGAGATCGTGTTCGCGCAGGATCTCCCGGATGTCGGCATAGTTGCCGTGAAGCAAGATCACGTTCGGCCGGCCGGCGAACCGTGCGCGCGTCCGTTCGAGCAGGCGTTCGTCCCAGTCAAGTCCGAGCAGTTTCCCGTTCGGCCCGATCCGTTCAACGATCGCCGCCGCATGCCCGCCGCCGTCCACCGTGCCGTCAATGATGAAATCTCCCTGCGTGGGCCCCAATAACGCTATTACCTCGTTTAAAAGAACTGGCGTATGGACCGACTCCGTACGTTCCATCGTTATATTCCCAACTCGCCCAACTGTTCGGCGATCGATTCGGACGAGCTCTCGGTCTTCGTCTTGTACGCGGACCACGAGGCCTCATCCCAGATCTCGATGCGGTTGTACAGTCCCGCGACGACCACGCTTTTCTTCAATCCTGCATATTTCCGCAAATAGTCAGGGATCAATATCCTTCCCTGGCTGTCCAATTCCACGTCGGTCGCGCCCGCGAGCATAAGCCGCGTGAACGCCCGTGAGTTCGCCTGCGCGAGCGGCAACGCGATCAGCTTTGAAGCCAACGCTTCCCACTCGGTGTTTGCGAACACAAAAAGGCAATTATCAATTCCGCGCGTGATGATGGCGCCCGCCGTCAATTTGTCGCGGAATTTCGCGGGAATCGCCATGCGACCTTTGGTATCCAAATTATGTTTGAACTCTCCTAATAGCATGAAAATAGTGATTTTGACTTATGCACAGAAAGTGGCAGTTATCCCCAGTTTCCTCCACAACCCACCACTTATATACTATTGTACTCCACTCCCTGTTACTGTCAAAACCGGCCTAGAAAATAGGGTGGATCGTTAAAGAATATTGATTTTGCTGGGTTTTTTTAAAATAAAGCCGCCGCGAGCACGCCAGATATGCACAGGATGATAGCTATGACTAAAATTCAGATTCCCCACTTTCCTTTTGTCGGCTTTGCATAAAATAAAAATCTCGGATAGTCTTAGCATCAGAATGGAGGCAAGATCATGGCTCAAACCGATCTTCCTGATGAATTGGAGGGAGAAGAAATTGATACGGAGATCGATCCAAGGTATTGCACCCCTCTCCTTTCTCCTGAAGAACGCCAACAACTGGTTGAGACAGTGAACGGCCCAGACGAACAATCCGAAGACGAAGACAATCAAGAAAATCCGTAGAAAACCGGCCGCCAAAAAATTTTACGAGAACCGCCTTATCGCGGTTCTTTTTTTCGGTTATAATTTTTTTATTATGGAAAAAGGCGTTGATTTCGTCGGGATCACGGTGTGTTATCTCTGCCATGATGGCAATGGAAATGTCCTGCTCAATAAGCGGGGCAAAAATGCGCGCGACGAACAGGGAAAGTGGGACGGCGGAGGCGGCGCGCTGGAACTCGGCGACACCGTCGAAAAAACCCTAAGGAAAGAAATAAAAGAAGAATTTTGCACCGACGTCCTCGATCACACGTTTCTCGGCTATCGCGACCTTCACCGGGAACACAACGGAAAGAAAACCTATTGGCTCACGTTGGATTTCATCGTCCTTGTCGATCGCAATAAGGTAAAAAACGGCGAACCGCACAAATTTGACGATATCGGTTGGTTCACAGTAAAAACATTGCCCGCTCCCCTTCACTCCGGCGCTCCGAGCTTTTTGGAAAAGAACAAAGAAGCGCTGACCCGCATCTTCGGCTCTTTCTGATCTTCTGTCGCCGGGCACAAAAATAACCCGCAGATGTTGAGCGAGTGGACGTTCCGACGTCGGAGCGAAACAGCTGCGGGTTATTTTTGTGGGCGTTGCAGGGATCGGACCTGCGACCTCTCCGATGTGAACGGAACGCTCTACCACTGAGCTAAACGCCCTTTCGTTTGCCAAGTCATAATAAAACAAAAAGGCGCCGATTTCAACGGCGCCTTTTTGCGGGTGTGGGGTCCTACTGGATCTCCACTTCGCCCCCTGCCTCGGTGATCTTCTTCTTGATCTCTTCGGCTTCCTCCTTCTTGACGCCTTCCTTGATCGGCTTCGGCGCGCCGTCCACGAGGTCCTTCGCCTCCTTGAGGCCGAGGGTCGTCACTTCGCGCACCACCTTAATGACGTTCAGCTTGCTCGCGCCGCCGGACTTGAGGATGACATTGAACGCCGTCTTCTCTTCCGCCGCCGCGCCGCCCGCTCCGGCTCCCGCACCCGCCGCCACCGGCGCAGCCGCAGTGATGCCGAACTTCTCTTCAAGTTTCTTCACGAGCTCCGCGAGCTCAACTACCGTGAGAGACTCTATTTTTGAGATCAAATCTTCGTGATTTGCCATTGTTTTGTCGCTTATTGTGCTTGCGTTAGCTCGACCTTTTCGTCAGGAGTTTCGGTATCGGGTTTGGTTTCCGAAGCTGCGGCAGGGGCTCCGCCCATCTTTGCTTTCTCGCTCAAGATGTAGAGGAATGAACGGACCGGAGCGGCGAGCATGCCGAGCAGCTGTGCCAGCACCACTTCGCGAGGCGGGAGCTTGCCGATATAGATGATCTGCTCCGCATCCATCGCAGCACTCCCTTTGATGTCATAGCCCGCGAGGATCTTCTTTATCCAAACATCTTTTGCCTCGCCTTCGGCAACCTCCATGCCGGAGAAGAACTTGAATGCCGGACCGGCGATGCGTTCGCTGTCCGCTTCGGAAAAGATGGTACCGACGGATGTCTTGAACTGCTTGAGGTCAACATCGATCCCCTTCTCTTTGAGGAGAATGCCGAGGATGCGCTTCTTGATGACGAGGAAGTTCGCCCCGTTCTTTTTGAGCTCGATGCGCAGCTTGCGGAGATTCTCGGCCGTGATTTTGGTAAAGTCGGCGAAAATGAGCGCCTGGCTTTTATCAAAAAGCTCTCGCGCATGTGCCAATTCAGTTTCCTTCTGTGCCCGGGTCTTCATGGTTGATTTGGTTATTTAATGGCCTTTTAATAAACGAAAGCGGCCGTTCCAAGGCCGCGAGCAATGATCAAACCATCGGTTTTATCACTCCTCTCATGGGACTTTATATGCCCCGCTTTCGAGGCAAAACCCATGGTCTTTGGAATTGGTCTAAGTATAGCGGAGCGCCAAGATTTGTCAACAGCCCGTGCCGGGGTGTAACCGATCGCCACGTTGGGAGTATAATACTATGTATGAGCAAATTCGGCATCGTCATCGTCTTTATTATCGTCATCGCGATCCTTACCGCGGGCGTTTTGTGGTTCGTGGGAGCCGGCAATAACGGCGGCGCGATCGCTCCCAATGCCTCAAGCACCGCTTCCGGCACAGTGCCAACGCTCGTGCTCAATACCACGACGAGCACCGCAAGCGGCACCGAGAGCGTCTCCGATGGGACGATCACATTCACTGTCCCGAGCGATTTCGGCCTTGCCGTAAACCAGCAGCAGATACTCACGAAGTCGTACATCCCTCCGTGCGATCCCACATTCAATTATTGTCTTTACTACATCGGGACGGCATATCAAGGCACCAACTTCGAAAGCGCCGGGATCCGCATCGATAAGCGCACCGACCTTACCACGCAGAGCTCCTGCATGAACACCGCGCCTACCGGCTACAGCAACTTTACTCCCACAAGCACCACGATCGGCGACTATTCAGTGAGCGAATTCACGCCGCTCGGCGATGCGGCGGCCGGCCACTTCTCAAGCGGCACCCTCTACCGCGTCTTCTATAACGGCGCATGTTACGAGTTTGAGACACGCATCGGCCAGACGGATTATGCGAACTATCCGGCCGGCACCATCAAACAGTTCACCACGGCGGACGAGAACGCGCTGCAATCGGAGCTGCACACCATCCTGGACAGCATCACACTGCCCAACGGCGAAGCGATCAACTTCCCTTCCTGATCGGTCGGTTGCGGGGGCGCCAGGATTCGAACCTGGAAGTCAGCTTTTGGAGAGCCGCAGTTTGCCATTGAGCTTACGCCCCCAATCAACTTATTCTAATACAGATTTCAAAAATGCGCCTGCTTCGTAAGAGGCAAGCGCATTTTCAAATCCAATCCTACTTTCCCGTGATCCTTGCCTCTTTGTGCGGGGTTTTCACGCGGCACCATTCACAGAACTTCTGGAGTTCGATCTTGCGCTCCACGGTCTTCTTGTTCTTATTGGTGTAATAATTACGCCGCTTGCAGACACTGCAGCGGAGCGTGATCAACCGGTCAGCATGCTTAACCTTTGCCATGGGGATGATGATACCCTATTCCCTCAAAAAAAGCAACAGTCACCGTGTTTTAAAATAGTTTTAATCGCCAATTTGGTATGCTTGCCCCAAATCAGCATACAAAAGGTCGTGATTTTACAATACAAACCAACCCTATCATATCGATCGATGAGCTCCCTCTTTTTCTGGCTGTCGCTCGCCGCAGCCATCATCCAGGCGGTCCTGCCATTCCTGCATAAGTGAAAAGCGATAATACGCAGCACGCCTCTTCGCCGAACGGTCATCTTCCTGGAGGCGAAAAGGCGTGCTGCGTATTCAATTGAGCCGTTGGCCGGAATTGAACCGGCGACCTACTCCTTCATTGCTACCCCAACTTCGCGTAGGCGCTTATATGAGGATTAGACTGTATCTTGCGCATACCGCATTTTGCGGCGCAGCGCCCCTTGTCAGTCGTTCGGGCGATCATACCTGATGATTCGCCACGGTCTCTGCCGCTGCCGGCCTTTGACCGTAATTCGGGTTTCATGAAAAGGTTTCCCCTTCCGCGGGCATGACCCTGTGGGTCCACCATGGAGTTGCTCTACCAGCTGAGCTACAACGGCACCAGATAAAGAATACTTGATGTCCCCATCTTTTTCAACTGCCGATTTTCTGACAAATAAAATTCAAATAATTTTTTGAATTGGGCTTAAACTGTTCAAAATAGACGATTCTAAATCCAACTTCTTTTAAGATTTCTTCTAATTCTTCCTTTCTATAGAAAGCAAAGAGTCTCGGTTTTCCTACTCCAGAACTCTCTCGATATTCTTCTGTATCTCCCTCGATCAGACCCAATCCTAAAAACCCACCGCTCTTCACAACCCGGCTTACTTCCCTTAGCGCGGTTTTAATCTCTGCTTTCTTAATATGCAGCAAAGAAGTATAAGCCCAAACCCCATCGAAACTTTCGTCGGAAAATGGAAGCGAGAGTATATCTCCCACAATTGAGATTAGTCCCTTTTGGGACGACAGTTTTACCATTTCTTCAGACGCATCCAGACATATTACATCTAGCCCTCGATCCTTAAGGATCAAACCATCCCTGCCTGGACCACTGCCAACGTCTAAAATCTTTCCTTTTACCGATTCTATAAATTTATCGATAATTGTGCGCGGAAAGCGTTCCCAAAAATCTTTGGTTTCTTCATCATATGCCGCCGCCATTTCGTCATAGGTTTTAATAGTCTGTGGATCCATGAGCCACCTCCCGGATTCGAACCGGGGACATCCATTTTACAAAAATGGCGCTCTGCCAGCTGAGCTAAGGTGGCTTCTTTCCATTTATTAAGCCACCCCTATATTATAGTTAAAAAATAATAATGTAAAACGATGGCACGCATTGCCTTCAAAAGACGTGAGGCAATGCGTGCTGTATTTTTAATTAGTTTTTAATTATAATAGAGGGGTCAAATTAATGTTCTGCATCCTCGCTTGCGGGGGCCAACACGCGAACAATGGAACCAAAATTCACCCATTTACATATCCACTCGCACTATTCCCTGCTCGACGGGCTCACCAAGATCGATGAGATGGTGGCTCGGGCGAAAGAGACGGGAATGGACTCCATTGCGATCACCGATCACGGCGTCCTTTACGGGGCCGTTGAATTTTATAAGCTTGCGAAGAAGAACGGCATAAAACCGGTCCTTGGCGTGGAAGCATACATTGCGCCGCGCGACCGCTTCTCCAAAGAGAACGGCGAACGGTATTTCCATTTGATATTGCTCGCGGAGAATCAGACCGGCTGGAAAAATCTCATCACGCTTGTTTCCAAGGCCCACCTCGAAGGGTTCTATTACAAACCGCGCATGGATAAGGATCTCCTGCGTGAACACCACGAAGGATTGATCGCCATGTCCGCGTGCCTTGGAGGAGAAGTGGCGCGCGCGCTCCTCTCGGATCACTACGAAGAAGCGAAGCGGATCGCGCTCGAGCACGAAGAGATATTCGGCAAGGGAAATTACTTCCTTGAGATACAGAAGCATCCGAACATCCCCGAGTCGGAAAAGATAGAGCCCCTTCTTGTGAAGCTTTCCGAAGACACCGGCATCCCGCTCGTCGCCACGCAGGACAGCCACTACACGCACTCCGAGGATGCCGAGTATCACGACGTGCTTCTTGCCGTGCAGACCGGCAACAAGCTGACCGATGACGACCGGATGACGATGAAGTCGGACGATTTTTCCATCCTCTCCGGCGCGGACATGCTCAAAAAGTTCTCCGGCATCAAGGGTGGCGCCGAGGCGGTGGCCCGCACGCACGAGATCGCGGAACGCTGCAACGTGGAGATCGAGCTTGGCCATACCCTGCTCCCCGACTTCCCGAAACCCGCGGGCAAGACCGCCAACGGCTACCTGCGCGAGCTTATAGAAGAGCGCCTGCCCAAGAAATATCCGCCGGACCAGCAGACGCCGGAAGTGCGGGAACGTCTGGAATATGAGCTCGGCGTCATCGAGAAAACCGGTTTTGCGGACTACTTCCTTATCGTGCAGGATCTGATCGGCTGGGCAAAAGCGCATGGCATCGCTGTGGGTCCCGGCCGCGGCTCGGCCGCCGGCAGTATGGTGTCGTACGTCCTGAACATCACCGATATCGACCCCATCAGGTACGGGCTCCTCTTCGAGCGGTTCCTGAACCCGGAGCGCATCTCGATGCCGGATATCGACATCGACTTCGCGGACACGCGGCGCGACGAGGTGCTCGCGTACGCCCGGCAAAAATACGGGGAGGACCGCGTGGCGCGGATCATCACGTTCGGGACGATGGCCGCGCGCGCCGCGATCCGCGACGCCGGACGCGCGATGGGGTATTCATACGCGTTCTGCGACCAGATCGCGAAGCTCATCCCCTTCAATCCCACCCAGGGCATGAAAGAGGGCTGGCTCGATGAGTGCCTCAAGAAAGTGGCCGAGCTTAAAACGCTCTACGATACGAACCCCGAAGCGAAGAAGCTGATCGACACGGCGCGGCACCTGGAGGGCGTCGCGCGACACGCGTCGGTGCACGCGTGCGCGACCGTGATCGCGAAGGATCCGCTGATGGAGCGCGTGCCCCTCCAGTTCGCTCCCGGCGAGGAGAACATCATCATCACCCAGTTCGAAATGCACGCCGTCGAAGAGCTCGGCCTCCTTAAGATCGATTTCCTCGGCCTCAAGAACCTGACCATCATCGAAAGCACGATCAACCTGATCCGCGAGCTCCACGGCACGACGATCGATATTTCGGCCATCCCCCTCGACGACAAGAAGACGTTCGCGCTGCTCCAGCGCGGCGACACCACATCGATCTTCCAGTTCGAATCAAGCGGTATGCGGCGCTATATGAAGGACCTCAAGCCGACGCAGATCGACGACCTGATCGCGCTCGTGGCGCTTTTCCGCCCCGGCCCGATGGAACTTATCCCCACGTATATCAACCGCAAGCAGGGCAAGGAGGCGATCCGCTACATCCATCCGCTCATGGAAGAGACGCTCAAAAGCACCTATGGCGTCATCGTCTACCAGGAACAGGTGATGGACCTTGCCACGAAACTTGCCGGGCTTACGCGCGGCGAAGGCTATCTCCTCATCAAAGCGGTCGGGAAAAAGATCAAATCGCTCCTGGACGAGCAGAAGGAAAAATTCATCAACGGCTGCACCAAAAACGATATTCCGAAGAAGGTCGCCGACCAGGCATGGGGGCTCATTGAGCCGTTCGCCCGCTACGGATTCAACCGCGCGCACTCGGCATGCTATGCGATGATCGGCTACCGCACGGCATACTTGAAAGCGAACTATCCGGAAGAGTTCACCGCGGCGGTGCTCAATGCCGAAATGAGCGATATCGAGCGTATCTCATTCCTCATCCAGGAGGCAAAGACGACGGGCGTGGAAATAGTGCCGCCTGACGTGAACCGCAGTTTCATCAACTTCACGCCGGAAGGGCCGCGCATCAGGTTCGGCCTGCTCGCCATCAAGAACGTCGGCTCCGAGATCGCGCGGGCGATCATAGAAGAACGCGCCCGCGGCGGTCCGTTCGAAAGCTTTGAGAATTTCCTCTCCCGGATCCAGCACAAGGACCTCAATAAAAAGTCGCTTGAATCGCTCGCAAAGAGCGGCGCTTTCGACTCGCTCGGCGTCGAGCGAAAGCAGATCCTGGAAAACATGGACGATATCCTGCGCTTCGTGAACGCGCTCAAGAAAGGCGGCTCGCAGGCGAATTCCCTGTTTGGCGACGCGGCGCCCGCGATCACGCTCAAGCTAAAACCGGCGGCGCCGGCTACGAGCGGCGAAAAGCTCATCTGGGAAAAAGAGCTGATCGGATTCTTTATCTCGGCGCATCCGATGACGGGATTCGCATCCACGATCGACCATTACAAGTGCAAGCCGATCAGCGAGGTCGCCGCGATGACCGACGAGAAGAAGATCGTCCGCACCGCCGGCCTCGTCTCAAAGATGAAGAAGATATTCACAAAGGCAGGCCAGCCGATGATCTTCGCCACCATTGAGGACAATCAGTCGGGACAGTCCATCGAGGTCGTCGTATTCAACAGCGTGCTCGAAAAGACCGCCGCCGCGTGGGCGGAGAACGCATGCGTCATCGTGGACGGCCGCGTCTCCCACCGCGACGGCGAGACCAAACTGCTCTGCGAGAACGCCAAGCGCCTGGAGTAGATTTGACCGATCTTCTTTTTACTAATATAATACGAGCGGCTTTTTGATTTCTGGAGGGAATATGGCAGAAGGACACCCCAAAAAAAATCCGATCCCGTTCATCCAAACAGTATCTCTTTCGGAAGCCCAGCAGGGAGAGATAGAACGCGAAACCCCCGAAACGAAATTTTTGGAGAGGGAGAACCGCGCGATCCGGGAAGCGATCGTCCTGATGCTCCTTTCGCCGCTTGAAAGAGAGATCTTTTCCCTTCGATTTAACTTCTTTGACATGGGCAGGCACTCGCCGACCGAGATCGCGAAGATCGTCAAAAGAAGCATCCCCGATGTGAAAGATATACTTCAAGGCGCGACCAACAAGATCGTCAATCATCACGAGTCCGCGCTCGCCGATCTTGAGCGAAAGACCTACATCCGGAATGTCACGGCCAATAAAAAATGACGGCGGTTTCGACCGCCGCCATCGACCACCGCTCCCCCGCGGTGGTTTTCTTATTTCTTCTTCCGCATCAGCGGGAAGAACACCGTCTCGCGGATCGGACGGTCCATCAGCACCGCAAAGAGCCGCTCGGATACGCCGAAACCGCCGGCGGGCGGCATGCCATATTGCAACGCTTCCAGAAAGTCCTCGTCGAGATGCTGGGCCTCCGCGTCCCCCGCCGCGCGAAGCTTCATCTGCTCCTCGAATCGCGCTCGCTGATCGTCCGGATCGTTCAATTCCGAAAATCCTTTGCCAAGTTCGGTGCCGCACGCAACGACCTGGAACCGCTCCACAACACCAGGCTTCACCGGATGGCGCTTTGCGAGCGGCTCGATCTCCACGGGCGGATCGACCAAAAAGCACGGCTCAACGAGCGTCGGCCGCACGGTCTTTTTGAAAATAAGATCGATGAGGCGCCCTTTACCGGCGCTCTTTTCGAACTCAAGCTTGAGCTCCTTTGCCTTCTTTGCAAGTTCGGCGCGATCCGCCGTAACGGGATCCATGCCATTCGCGCGCCTGAACTCCTCCACGTAATCCACGGTCGGCCATTTTTTTGACCAGTCGATCTTCTTGCCGTCGAGCGCCGTCACAAGGCCGCCGCACGTTTTCAGAATGACCTCCTTGTACATTTTTTCCGTCAACTTCATCACGTCCGCGTAATCGTGATATGCCCAATAGAATTCGAGCTGGGTATAATCCTGCAAGTGCTCGCGATCGATGCCTTCGTTGCGGAAGATGCGCCCGATCTCGAAGACCTTATCGAATCCTCCGACAAGGAGGCGCTTGAGCGGAAGCTCGAGCGAGATGCGCAGATAAAAATCCTCGTCGAGCGCATTGTGATGTGTACGGAATGGTTCGGCTTCCGCGCCTCCGGGCACATTTTCGAGCACCGGCGTTTCCACTTCTAAAAACCCCTCGTTCTTTAACGCATTCCGGAATGTCTCCCAAAACACGGTCTTCTTGCGGAACAATTCGCGAAGCTCATCCCCTGCCACAAGGTCCAGATACCGTTTGCGGAAGCGGATATCCTCGTCCTGCAACCCCTCCCATTTGTCCGGCAGCGGAAGCAAGCTCTTCGACGCCATCTGGATCTCGCGCACCTCAAGGCTTTTCTCGCCGCGCTTGGTGACGAACAACGGCCCCGTGACGGAGATGAAATCGCCCATGTCCAAAACCGAGCGCCAAAAAGCCAGGTCGCTCAAAACATCCTCCTTGAGCACCGCCTGGATCTTTCCCGACTCGTCCTCTATGTCCGCAAAGATGATCTTGCCCTGATCGCGCAGGCTGCGCACCCGCCCCGCAAGCGAGACAGGTTCGCCGGACGCCGCAAGGGCCTCAAACCCGGCAAGCGCATGCGCCACCTCGAATGACCGTCTTACCCGCGCCGGATATGGATCGATCCCCGCTTTTTTTATTGCCTCGAGCTTCTTGCGCCGCTCCTCCGCGAGCTCGTCTATCATTGCCATTGCTTAATGATACCGCGAAGCCGCTCCTTTGAGAACTGCTAATCTATTTTTACTATCTCGTACGTCATCACTCCCGCAGGCGTAGTAACGGGGATCTTGTCCCCTGTTTTGTGTCCGAGGAACGCCTTTCCGAGGGGCGATTCGTCGGAGATCTTTCCCTCTTCGGGCTTTGCTTCGTACTTGCCGACGATCGTGTAGACGGACGTCTTGTCGCCTTTCTTGATCGTCACGACCGACCCCACTTGCACGACGCCGTTGTCTTCCGTCTTTTCGATGATCACGGCATCCTTAAGAAGGTCTTCCAATTCGAAGATCCGCGTTTCAACATTGGCCTGTTCCTCGCGCGCTTCCGCGTATTCGGAATTTTCGGAGAGATCCCCGTACTCTTTTGCCTGCTTGAGGCGCTGCGCGACCTCATTGCGCCGCTTGCTTTTTAGTTCTTCAAGCTCCGCCCTGAACTCTTCCAGGCGCTCCTTCGTGACATATTGTTTGCTCATCGGGTTAATAATAGCCGCTTAGAAGCGGTTTTGACTGGCTAATAGCGGTATTCTTTCCGCCATAATCTCCAACGAATTGTACAGGTTTCGGCCAGAAATTGCAAGCCCCCGGAAAACCGCACATGGCTCCGGGTATCGTTCACCCAATGGACCGGCACTTCCTTGATGCGATAGCCCATCCGATGGGCAAGGGCAAGCGTTTCCACGTCAAATCCCCATCCCGTCGTCCGGGATGCCACGAATATCCTCTGCGCCGCCTCGTCGGTGTATGCCTTGAACCCGCACTGCGTGTCCCAGATGCCGGGCAAGAGCAGCAGCTGAACAAAGAAGTTCAATGACTTTCCAACAAAGCGCCGGAAAAGCGATTCCGGCGGATCGAGCTCGGCACCCTTTATGGCGCGCGAGCCGATCACGACGCCGTATCCTTCCTTGAAGAACGGCATCATCTTTTCGAACTGGTCCACCGATGTGGAGTTGTCCGCGTCCATGAACAGGCGGACTTTGCCGGACGCGCGAAGCATTCCTTCTTTGACCGTGCCGCCCTTGCCTTTATTTTCGGCACCGTCGATCAGCTTGAGCTCTTTCACCATCTTTGCCATCCCCTTCACAACAGATGCGGTATTGTCCGTGGACCCGTCGTTCACAACCAGAATTTCGTACGAGTAATCGACGCCCGCGAGGCGCTTGTCGATATCGATGAGCGTCTTCGGGATGCGCTCCGCTTCGTTATACGCGGGGATGATAATGGAGAGGTAGGGCTGTGCCATCAAGAATATAATACCATGATACGGCCGGCGTTAAGTTTTTGTTAAAACCATCGGCCCATCCGCGGTGATCGCGACGGTGTGCTCGAAGTGCGCCGCCCACGAGCGGTCGGCGGTGCCATAACTCTCGTCGTCCAATTGGATGATCGCGCCCTTCCCGACGGCCACCATCGGTTCGATCGCGAGGACCATGCCGGGCACCAGCCGCTGCCCGGTTCCCTTGTCGCCAAAATTGAACACCGTTGGATCTTCGTGCAGCGCGCGGCCGATGCCGTGCCCCGTCAGCCCTTCCGCGACGGAAAATTTATTTTTGCGCACGACGCGCTCAACGGCCCAGCCGATATCGCCGAGCGTCCGGCCCGGTTGTGCCGCTTTGATCCCTTCGCGCAACGCCTCTTCCGTGACGGCCATCAGCCGCTTCGCGCGCGGTCCGATATGCCCCACGCCGACCGTGATCGCGGCATCCAGATAAAATCCTTTGTGTTTCAAACCGAGATCAAGTTTGATGATATCGCCATCGCGCAGGACGTATTTTGACGGCTGGCCGTGCACGACGACGCTGTTCACCGAAGCGCACAGCGTGTAGGGGTACGCGTTCGCGGCGCCCTCGGGGCGATAGTTCAGAAACGCCGGCTTGTCGCCCCCGGCCTCGATGAGCGAGCGCGCGAGGCGGTCGAGCGCGAGCGTCGTCACGCCCGGCCGCACCTGGGCCTTGAGCGCGAGAAGCACGGCACCCAGCCGCCGGCCGCCTTCCGCCATCACATCAATTTCCTTTTGGCTTTTTAGTTCCATGTTATCGTGCGAGCCACTCCTGGTACGCCTGGACGATCGTCGTAATGACGGCGGCAAGGTCGTTCGCGCCGGTGTCGACGACCAGATCATAGTTCCGGGCGTCCGTAAAATCGACCGCATACAGGTCGCTGAACCGCTTCTTTTCGCTCTCGATACGCCCCAGCGTATTTTCGAGCATTTGCCGTGCCGATGCCGCATGCTGGCTCATCCGTTCGCCGGCGCTCACCTGCGCGAACATGCGCTCCGTGGCAATCGTGAGTTCAAGCCGGAGAAACACCTTGAACGAGTCCGGTATCCAATGGAACGCGATGCGCGAGTCGATCACCATATTTTGTTTTTCCTCGCCGAGCGAACGCAGGAGCGCGTCAACGCTTTTGTCGATCTCCTTTTGTTTTTCCGCTGTGAAGTTCATCTCTTCTATCGAAATGCCGCGCTCTGCCGCCATCTTCCGGAAAAGATCGCCCGAAGAAAAATGCTCATATCCGAGCTCCTTCGCCACGCCCGACGCAGTACTTGATTTCCCGCTCCCCGGCAGTCCCGCGATCGTGATGATGTGCTTTTTTTCGGCCATTATATCCCCAACGCCTTGTTGATGCTCGCCGTGACCTCGTCGGGCGAGGGACCGCCGTCGATCTCGATGAATGTCGTCTGCGCTTTTAGATATTCGATAGCGGGCTCCATCTCCTTCACGCTCCAATCCAGGCGCTTTGCGATCGCCTCCGGCGTGTCGTCCATGCGCGTCTCGTGCTGGGCGCGGAGCAGGAGCCGGTTCATCGACTCCTCGCGCGGCACATCGATAAAAAGCGTCGCCATCTTATCCATTCCATGTTCGCGCCAATACTCAACGATGTACTGTCCCTGCCCGAGGCGGCGCGGAACGCCGTCAAAGATGATCCCTTTCTGCGGAGGGATGAGCGGCAGCTGATCCTTGAGCACCTCGATGATGGTCTCGTCAGAAAGCAGCGTGCCGTGGTCGATCACCCTGATCTTGTCCGCGAGCGGGCCGCCTTTTGCCAATATCGCGCGCAACGTGCCTCCCATCTCCCAAAATAAAAAACCGGTCTTTTCCGCCAGTCTTTTCCCTTGCGTTCCCTTGCCCGATCCCTGCGGCCCGGCAATGAAAATGATGTCGTAGTCCATTGATGCCTCCAGTATATCAAGGATTTCCGCAAAATCCAAATATTAAAATTTTCTCGCAGCGCGACTGCATCTCTTTTTTTCGGGATCTCTCGTCCCCCGATGATCCGTCAGAAAAAAGAGATGCTGAGCGCTTACTCTATTCCCTCGTATTCCCTCACCGTCAGCTGCGAGTCCACCATGCGCATCGTCTCAAGCGCCACGGCGACGACGATAAGCAGTGCAGTGCCGCTGATCGTGAGCACAGAAACCCCCGTGATCGATTGCACAATGATCGGAAGCACGGCGATGAGGCCGAGGAACGCCGCGCCAAAGAACGTGATGCGGTTCACGATCCCTTTAAAGAACTTTTCCGTGCTCTCGCCCGGCCGGATGCCCGGTACGAATCCTCCGCTCTGCTGGAGGTTCTTTGCCACCTCTTCCGGATTGAACGTGATCGCCGTATAGAAATAGGTGAATATGAATACGAGCAGGAAGTAGAAAATACCGTAATACAGCTGGTTTGCCACGAAGCCCTGCGCAAAATTGCTCACCTTGAGCCCCCACGCCGGCGAAAAGAGCACGACGATCTGCGCGAGAAACTGCGGGAAGAGCAGGACGGAGATCGCGAAGATGAGCGGGATCATGCCCGCCTGGTTCACTTTGAGCGGCAAGTAGCTCTGCGAGCCGCCGTACATTTTATTGCCGCGCACGCGCCGCGCGTAGGCCACCGGTATCTTGCGTTCGCCCTCGTTGAGGTACACGACGCCCGCGATGAGCAGAAGGCCCACGATGGCGAAACCGAGGTACTGGGTGAGCAGCTGCGGGGTAAAGGACACGAACGCGACACCGATGGTCTGGGGCAGCCGCGCGATGATGCCCGCAAGAATGATGAGCGAGATGCCGTTGCCCACCTTCTCTTCCGTGATGAGCTCGCCAAGCCACAGCGCGATCATGGAACCGCACGTGATCACGATGACGTTGCGGATGAGGTCGAACAGGTCGGGACGCGGGATGACGCCCTGCGACATGAGCAGGCTGAGGAATCCATACGACTGTACGAACGCGAACGGCACGGTGAGCAGGCGCGAGTATTGGTTGAACTTCGCCTGGCCGCGGGCGCCTTCCTCGTAATACATCTCTTTCATCTTCGGGAAGATGATCGTCATGAGCTGCATCACGATCGTGGCGGTGATGTACGGGCCGACGCCAAGCATCACGACCGAAAGGTTCGCAAGGCCGCCACCGGAGAAGAAGTTCAAAAATCCGAGCAGCTGGTTGGAGTTGAAATAATTCTGGAGCGCTGTCGCGTCAACGCCCGGGATCGGGATCGCGGCCAGCACGCGATAGGCCACTAGCAGACCTAAGACGATCAGTATCTTGTTACGTAGTTCTTTTACTTTGAAAATCTGGAGGAATCGTTCCATGGTTCTAGTGTACCAGTTTCCGGTTTCTATTTACCAACGGTCCCGCCTGCCTTTTCGATCTTCTCCTTGGCGCTCGCGGACACCTCTAATCCGCTGACCGCGATCGGGAACGCGATCTCTCCGGTTCCCAGGATCTTTACCGTGCGCTTATAATCTTTTTTTAACAATTTTACCGAGCGCAGGAAGGCGTGATCGATCGTGAGCGGCGTGCCGGCTTTTGCGTGTGATTTGAGCTTGCCGGAGAGGGCGCCGAGATTGAAGACCATCGGGGCGTCGGCCTTGGGCTTGTTACGGAATCCGCGCATCTTCGGGATCTTAAGGATGATATCGCGCTCCGCCGGACGGATGCGACGGCCGGAGCGTGAGTGCTGTCCTTTTACGCCGCGGCCCGAATAGCTGCCGCGCTTGCCGCTGCGGCCGATGCGCTGGAGGCGCTTGGGGCGAATGGATGTCCTGGTATGTAGTTTCATGGTTACTAGTTACTGCGGTTATGCCTTCAATTTTTTGAGGGCTTCGATCGTGGCCATCGCGTTCGTCAGCTTGTTCGGCGTGCGGCCGAGCACTTTGGCCGTCGCGTCCTTGATGCCCGCGAACGCGAGCACAAAACGCACCGAGCCGCCCGCGCGGAGACCGTGCCCCTTGCTGGCCGGCTTGATCATCACCTTGGCGGCGCTGTATTTTGCGCTCACTTCGTGCGCGATCGTGCGGCTGTCCTTAAGGCTCACGACAAGCATATGCTTCTTCGCGTCGGTCTTTGCCTTTGCGACGGCCTGCTGGACGTCCAATCCCTTTGCCACGCCGATGCCGACGCGGCCGCGCTCGTCGCCGATCACGATCGTGACGCGGAAACGGAAACGCTTGCCTCCGGCGACGACGCGCGTGACGCGGCGATTGTCGAGCACGCGCTCCTTGAATTCCTCGCGCACGACGGGGCGGTCACGATTGGGGCGGCGGTTGAATGTCCTTGGGGATGATGTCTGTTCGGGCATGATAGTGATTATATAGTGAGTCCTCCTTTCTTGGCGCCTTCGACAAAGCTCTTTACGCGACCGTGGAACTTATAGGAACGGCGATCGAACACCGCGGACTTGATCCCTTTCTCGGCCGCTTTCTTGCCGATCAGCTCACCTACCATTCCGGCGCTCGCCGTCTTTGTCATCTTCGCGGCCGCGCCGCCCCCCGTGGGGGCGTTGATAGAAAAGCTGGATGCCGAAAGGAGCGTGACGCCCTTTACGTCATCAATGAGCTGCGCGTAGAAATAGCGGTTGCTGCGACGGACGGTCAGCCGCGGACGCGACGCGGTGCCCGAAACGACGGCGCGGACGCGCGCGACCCGGCGGATCCTTTTTTGATTGAGTTTCTTTTTTGCTTTCATGGGAATGGATGGATGTTATGCCGCGGTCGCTCCGGCTTTCTTGCCGACTTTCCTGCGGATGACCTCACCCTGGTAATGGATGCCTTTGCCCTTGTACGGCTCCGGCTTCTTCTGCGCGCGGATCTCCGCGGCAGCCTGGCCTACGGCATCCTTGTCGATACCCGTTACCGTGATGACGTTCTTGTCCACCGCGATCGTGACGTTCGCGGGGATCGGCATGCGCACCGGCAACGCATAGCCAAGATAGAGCACGAGCTCCTTTCCCTCCGTCGCTACGCGATAGCCGACGCCTTCGATCTCGAGCACCTTCGTGAACCCGGCCGTGACGCCTTCTATGGCGTTCCGCGTGAGCGCCCACAACGTCCCCTGCAGCGCCATCGTCTCCCCCGCTCCGTCGCCAGTAACGGAAAACGCATCGCCCTCGATCTTCGCGGTCACTCCCTTCGGGATCGTGAGGGTGAGTTCACCCTTCGGCCCTTTGATCGTCAAAACCTCGCCGCTCGCAGTGAGGGTCGCTTCTTTCGGGATGGGGATGGATTTTTTCGTAAGTCGGCTCATGGGATTGAAAATATTACCAGATCTCAAAAAGATATTCTCCGCCTATCTTGTTCTTCTTCGCCTCGCGGCCGGTCATGATGCCCTGCGAGGTGGAAAGCATGGCGAGGCCGTGCCCCTGCTTGACCGTCGGCACGCTGCGGTAATCGGTATAGAGATGGCGGCTCGGCTTGCTCATGATCTTGAAGTCGTTCAGTGCGGCCTCTTTGCTCTTGTATGCAAGGCGCACCACGATGACGTTCTTTTTGCCCACCGCCTCTTTTTCCGCGCTCTTTACATATCCGTTCTCCACGAGCTTCGTAAGGATCGCAAAATCCATCTTCGAGAACGGGAAGGTGATCTTGTCTTTCTTTGCCCTCGTGGCGTTTTTAAGTTCGGAAAGGATGTTGTAATGCATGGGTCGTGGTTACCAGCTTGCTTTCTTTATTCCGGGGATCTGCTGGGCGGTCGCCATCTCGCGGAAACAGATGCGGCAAAGCCCGAAGTCGCGCATATAACCGCGCTTGCGGCCGCAGCGGAAACAGCGCCGCACGATGCGACTGGAGAACTTGGGGCGCTTTTTCGATCGCGCGATGACGGATTCTTTTGCCATGATATTATTTCTTCTTCTTTCCTTTGCCCTTCGGCGCCGGAGCTCCTTTTTTCATCGGCACGCCGAACTCGGCGAATTTCTCGACGGACTTCGCGTGATTACGCGTCTTCGGCACCACGCTCACGCCAAGCGCGAACGAGACCGGCGACTTTTCCGGCGAGATCTCCGGAAACACGTAATGGTCCCGAATGCCCACGTTAAGGGTGCCGCCCTGGTCGATCGCGGAATGTTCCAAGCCGACAAAGTCCCGAACACGAGGTAACACTATTGTAATCAAACGCTCGAAAAAATCAACCGCGCGCCCGCGGCGAAGCGTGACGCGGAGGCCCACAATGGTCCCCTCGCGCACCTTGAATCCGGCGATGGATTCTTTCGCTTTGCGCACCTGCGGCTGCTGGCCCGTGATGGCGGCGATGTCGCGCATCACTTGGGGGAGGATCTTCTCCTCAAAGTTCGGCTGCTGGGCAAGACGCCCGACGCCCGCGTCAAGGACGACCTTCTCCACAAAGGCGCGCACTGCTTTTCGGTTGGTGTTCGTTTTTTCTGCCATGGGATTGGTGTTATATCGTTGCCTGGCACTTTTTGCAGTATCGGACCTTTCGGCTGCCTTCCGTGCGTCCGCCCAAGCGCGTCGGCGCTTTGCAATTCGGGCATATGATCATCACTTTGGAAGCGGCCATCGGGCGCGATACCGCGACGATCTGGCCTTTCTCGCCCTGCGTGCGGGGCTTCGAACGCTTCTTGAAGACATTCAAACCGTCGATCGTGATGCGATCAGAGCCTGGGAATGCCGTCATGATCACCCCGGTCTTCCCGCGATCTTTGCCGGACATTATTTTTACGTTGTCGCCTTTCTTGAGTTTCATGTTTTTTTCTTGTTCTTGCGCGGTTTCCTAGTAACTAGGTCCCCTATGGTTTACTAGACAATCTCTTCTGCCATGGTCATCAGTTTTTCATAGCCCTTCTCTTTGAGCTCGCGCGGAAGCGGGCCGAAGATGCGGGTCGCCGTCGGCTCCTTCTTGGCGTCGATAAGGACCACCGCGTTCTCGTCAAAGCGCACATACGAACCGTCCTTGCGGCGCAGCGCGCTCTTGGTGCGGACCACGAGCACCTTTACGACGTCCTTCTTTTTGACCGCCTTGCGCGGCTCCGCGCTCTGCACGGACGCGACGATCACGTCGCCCACGCCCGCATAGCGGTGATGCGTGCCGCCAAGAATGCGGAAACACCGCACCACCTTGGCGCCGCTGTTATCCGCAACTTTTATGACCGACCGTTCCTGTATCATGGTAAAAAATTAGTGTTATGAGATCTTGTTGATGATCGTCCAGCGCTTCTCGCGCGAGAGCGGGCGGGATTCCTCGATCGTCACCGTATCCCCCATCTTGTACTCGTTGTTCTCGTCGTGCGCCTTGAATTTCGTGGTCACTTTGTAGTACTTGAGGTATTTGGGGTGCTTTTTAAGCGAAGCCACCGCTACCACGCGCGTCTTCATCATCTTATCGGACACAACCGTGCCGATGATCTTCCGCTTTTTCACCTGTTCGTTATTTTTGGTCATGGGTTTGCATATGGATGAACGTCTTCGCGCGCGCGATCGTCTTGCGCGTATGGTGCAGTTCGTTCACATTCTTCACTTTTCCGGCCGCAAGGTCAAATCGCAAAGCGCGCAGCTTCTCTTCGCTGTCGATCACCAGACGCTCGAGTTCGCCGAGCGGCTTGTTCTTCATATCTTGTACTTCTTTTTTCTTCATGGCGTTATGGTGATCGGATTATTTTATGATGACGCGGGTCTTCACCGGCAACTTGAACGACGCAAGGCGCAACGCCTCTTTTGCCCGCTCCACCGTAACGCCGTCGATCTCGAAGAGCACGCGACCCGGCTTGACCGGAAACACGTAGTGGTCAACGGAACCTTTTCCGCCTCCAAGCGTCTTTTCAGGTGCCTGCTGGGTGATGGGCTTATCGGGGAAAATGCGGATCCAGAGCCGGCCGTCGCGCTTGAGATAGTTCGTGATCGTCTTGCGCGCCGCTTCGATCTGGCGGGAGTTCACCCACGCCGCTTCCGTGGATTTGAGGCCGAACGAGCCGTAGCTCAGGTCGAGGCCGCGCGTCTCAACGAGGCGCTTGCGGGAGCGTCCCTTTTGCCACTTGCGATGTTTTACTTTCTTAGGAAGAAGCATGGTCGTAAATATTAAAAGCGGGATGACGGCGCGCCGCGGCGGCCGGAAGAAGACGCCCGGGAACGATCCGATTCCTCTTCCTGTTCTTTCGTCTTTTTGGCGAAGACCTCTCCTTTATATATCCAGACGCGGATGCCGATCGTGCCGTATGTGGTGTATGCAGTGGCCGTGCCGTAATCAATGTCTGCGCGGAGCGTCTGCAATGGGAGCGACCCCTTTGAAAGATGCTCATTGCGGGCGATCTCGTTGCCGTCCAGGCGGCCTTTCATCAGGATCTTGGCGCCTTTGACATCGCGGTTCTGCAATATCTGTTCCAAATATTTCTTCATGGTACGGCGGAAACGGATGCGCTTCTCGAGGTCCCACGCGATCTGCTGGGCGGTGTATTTTGCGGAGACGTCCGAACGCTTGAGCTCTTCAACGTTCAAACTGAGCGCAACCTTGGAGCGCGATTTGCGCACTTTCTGGAGCGCGTCGACGACCGCCTTGTTGAGGTCTTCCATGCCCTTGCCGCCGCGGCCGATGATAAGGCCCGGACGGGCGGCGCGGATGAACACGCGGAGGTTGCCCTGCGTGCGCTCGATCTCGATCGCGGCCACGCCGGCGAGGCCGATCTTCTCGTTGATCACGTTGCGGATCGCTTCGTCTTCCTGGAGGAACTTCGCATAGCCGCCCTTAAGGAACCAGCGCACCGGCCAGCCTTTCGAAACCCCCAAGCGATATGAATTTGGATTTATTTTCTGTCCCATGATATTTTATTCGCCAACCACTTTGCGGCCGAATCGGCGCTTCCAGAATCCCTGGGATTGCTTCGATTTCGGCGCTTCCTTTTCCGGCGCTTTCGGCTTCTTGGTCTTCACGCGCTTGTCCTCGCCCGGCGGAAGCTTTGTCTTCTTCGGCGGGACGATCGTAAAGCGCGACTTCAGGTTCTCGTTCACACCGAGGACGAGCGTCACATGGCTCATCTTCTTCTGGATGGGAGACGCGCTGCCGCGCGCGCGCGGAAGCATCCGCTTGAGCATCGGTCCGCCATCGACGCGGACGCTTGCGACAAAGAGATGCGCGGGATCCACGGTCTTGCTATTTTTAGCATTCGCGACGGCCGAACGCAAGAGTTTCAGCAGCGGCTTGGACGGGCGACGCGTCTGCACGAGCAACTGCGCCTCGGCTTCGTTCACCGGCAATCCTTTTATGAGGTCGCCAACGCTGCGCACCTTGCGGGGCGCCATGCGGAGGAAACTAAGTTTTGCGATGTATTGCGTTGCCATGGGGATGTAGTAATGCTATTTCTTTGCGGGTGCAGATTTTGCCGCGGCGGCCGGCGCGGCCTTTGTCGCGGCAGCGGTCTCGAGCTCTTTCTGCATCTTGCCGCCGTGACGAACGAACTTGCGCGTCGGCGAAAACTCGCCCAAGCGATGTCCCACCATTTCTTCCGTCACGCGCACCTCGACGTGCGTGCGGCCGTTATGGACGCCGAACACGTGACCGACGAACTCCGGAGCGATCTCCGACGCGCGCGACCACGTCTTTATCACGGCGCCGCTGCCGGACTTTGCGTTCTGCACTTTCTTCATGAGCTTGGGATCCACGAACGGACCTTTCTTGAGTGAGCGAGACATTGTACTGGTAATTGGTTACTGGTTACTTGTTGTTGCGATTGCGGACGCCGACGCGGCGCTTGACGATGAATTGGCCCGACCGCTTCTTCTTGTTGCGCGTCTTGTGACCGCCGGTGACCTTGCCCCACAGGGTCTTGGGCTTGCGGGTACCGCGCGGCTGGGCGCCTTCGCCGCCGCCATATGGGTGGTCAACCGGGTTCATGGCACTGCCGCGCACCGTCGGGCGGATGCCCATCCAGCGCGAACGGCCTGCCTTGCCGAAATTGACGAGCGACCATTCGGAATTGGAGACCTGGCCAAGCGACGCAAGGCCCGTCCACATGACGCGGCGCACCTCGCCGGAGTTGAGCTTGAGGTCGGTGTAGCCGTCCGCGTTCGCGAGCACTTCCGCGTATGCGCCGGCGGATCTAGCCAACTGGCCACCACGACCAGGCGTCATCTCAATATTGTAGACTTGCTGGCCAACAGGAATATTTTTTAGCTGCATCCTATTACCAGTCTTCAGTGGGCTAGTCTCCCCGGTTACCAACTCGTCCCCTACTCTCATCTTCTCCGCCGCCAGGATGTACGCGCGCGATCCGTCGGCATACTTTACAAGCGCGATGAACGCCGTGCGGTATGGATCATATTCCAGTGTCTCCACCACTGCCTTCTGGTTCATGCGATTCTGTTTGAAATCGATCACGCGGTAACGCTTCTTGTTGCCGCCGCCCTGATGGCGCACGGTGATGCGGCCCTGCGAGTTGCGGCCGGAAGACGCCTTCACCTTGGCGAGCAGCGGCTTATACGGACGCGCGCCCTTGGTGAGGGTGCTGTAATCCGAAGATGTCATTTGGCGCCGCGAAGCGCTTGTGGGTTTATAACTTTTCATTGCTCGCTAGTTGAGATCTATTTTCTGACCTTCTTTGATGGTGATGATCGCTTTGCGGTACCCTTCTGTTTTGCCCCTGATGCCGCGGCCGGAACGCTTTGTCTTGCCTCCGCGGTTCAAGATATTGACGGCCAGCGCATCCACTTTATAGAGCGCATGGATGGCCTTCTTTACCTCCGGCTTCGTCGCCGTGGATTTTACCAGAAAAACATATTGATTGGAAGCGGTCAGCGCCGTCGCTTTTTCCGTGATCCAGGGTTTCTTGATGAGAAGTCGGTCGGTCATGCGAGTGTCATATCTTATAGTGCTTTTCGATCGTCTCGACGACGCTCTTATCGATGAAGAGATTCTTGTGGTTCATGATGTCATACACATTGAGCGAGCCGGCTTCGAGGGTCTTCGTTTTCTGGAGGTTCGCGGTGGCGCGGAACAGGTTCTTGTTGGCATTGTCCGCAACAAGGAGCACATCAAAGCGCTTATCGCCCTTCTTTGGCGCAAGCACGGCCGTGAGCGCCGCTGCGACGGACTTTGTCTTCGGCGCATCAAGCACGAGCGAGTCAAACACCTTGACCTCGCCGTCTTTTGCCTTCTTGGAAAGCACGGAGAAGAGCGCGACGCGCTTCATCTTCTTGTTGACCTTCTGCGAATAATCCCGGTCGTTGCGCGGTCCGTGCGCTTTTCCGCCGCCCACCCAGATCGGCGAGCGAGTGGAGCCGTGCCGCGCGCGGCCCGTCCCCTTCTGGCGCCACGGCTTCTTGCCGCCACCACGCACCTCACTGCGATCCTTCGTATGCGCCCACGGCGCGCGCGCATTCGCAAGCTGGGCTTCAAGCACCTGCTGGACGAGCGTCGCGTTCCATTTTGCGCCAAAAACCGCCGACGGCAATTCAACCGTTCCCACCACTTCGTTCTTCAAATTATAGACGTCGACATTCATGCTAGTAAATGATTTCTCGTAGACCTGGTTACTTGTTAGGTTTACTAGTTGCTATTTCCAAGATACCACCCTTATTGCCGGGCACCGCGCCGCGCAGGAATATCAGATTGTTCTCCTTGTCGATCGCCGCGATCACGAGGTTCTTGATCGTCACGCGCGTGACGCCCATGTGGCCCGCCATGCGGCGACCCGGAACGACGCGCTGGAACGCGGTGGATCCGATGGAGCCCGGCGCGCGATGGCGGTTCTTCTGGCCGTGGGTCTTGGGGCCGCCGCGGAAATTGTACCGCTTGACGACGCCCGCGAATCCGCGTCCCTTTGTGATGCCGCTCACACGCACCTTGTCGCCTTCCGCGAACGAATCGACGCCGATCGCGTCATCGAGCTTCAACGCCGAAACATCCACCTTCTGGTTGGGGCGATTCTTGAACTCGCGCTTTTTCTTTCCGAGCGAAACCTGCACGGCCTCGTAGCCGTCGCGCTCCGCAGTGCGCAAAAGCGAGACCTTGTTGGGCTCCGCATGGACAACAGTAACCGGAACGACTTTGCCGTCCTTCCAGATCTGCGTCATTTTGAGTTTTTTGCCTAAAATATATGACATTTTCTTGATCGTCCGGAGGGTGGTGCGCTTTGAATGCACCGTCGCGGAATCCAGTAAAAATTTAACAACTCCGGGTCATTCCCGGAGCTTTTTGCAAAACCAACCTACCTCCCCCGCTGTCAGGCGGGATCCAGATAAAACGGTGGCCGTTTTTCTGAGGTGAGTATATGCATAAAACTGCCGAGCAAACCTTGATGACGATTATAGCAAAGCAGGGCTATATGTCAAATGGGCTCCGCCCTCCGGCCCTGCGGCACAGCTTTCTCGAGGACGGCGCTCGCCGCCTTCGCGGCTCCGCGACGCCTCTCAAAAACAACGTCGCAAGGTCGGAGGGCAAACCTCCTTTTGGCACACAAACTCATTTAAAATATAAAAAGAAGTGGCGACCCCGTAAAAAGCGAGTCGCCATTTGTACTTTTACCCCAAACTAAAGAGGGATCGGGGCATCTCTTTGAAAAAGGGCCCGATACCTCTTGATGCTGCGGTATGCCACCATCAGCGAGAAGATAACGCACAAACCTCCGACAAACACATGTCCACCGTTTGGATCGGTGCGTGCCCAGAGGTGAGGAAGTGATGACACGACGAGATAGACACCGAGAGCCATAAGCCCCAACAGAATGCCGCGAGCAGCCCAGCACCATGGCGAGAGATATTCCTCCCGCAACCCGCGGAGTGTTTCATTGTACGAAGGGATCTCCGCCTTAGTTCCCGTCAGATGCCACTGATCGACCAGAACCTTTCGGAAGGGGTGGAGGAAGGATTTGCAGGCTTCTAATCCGATCAGCGCGATCAACTGGGAATCCCGGCTCCAGTACACTTCGAGAGAGTGGAAGCGGCCAGACTCTTTCGCTGCTTTCACCGCCGCCTCAAATTCTTTGCGTTGAGGATTGGCGATGTACACACACGAGCAGGATGGGCAGCAATGCTTCCTCTCCAGGAGCCGGTCGGGGCTCCAGTAGCGGCCTACCGATCCGACAATTTCCGGATACGTTTCTCCCAGCACCAGAATTTGCTGTGCATCCAGCACACAATATACGTTTGTCATACCCACTGCCTTTCTGCCTTGCGGCGACTGCAGATTGTACTTCTACTCAGCCCATACTCGGCCCGTACTTCAAACTACTGCGCAAAGTATATCATTACATTGCTTATTCGTCAAATATTTTATTTCGAATATAAGACCCTTACTTAAGCATTTGCTCCACCAGTTGCTCGAATGAGATCCCGATCGCTTTTGCGGATTTGGGAAGCAGGCTATGCGGGGTAAGCCCAACTCCTCCGGGCGTGTTCGTTTCGAGGATGTAGATCTTGCCGTCTTTCACCATGGCATCAGTCCGGGAATAGCTCCCCAGTTTGAGGTCCTGATGGATCCGCAACGCTATCTGTTGCGCCTTCTTCTGCACGCTCTTGTTCACCGATGGCGCAAATGGGATCTCCTTGGATCTCCCGGAGTATTTATTTTGATAATTGAACAACGAACCTTTTGGCGGGACGATCTCGACCACGGGATACGCCTTTCCAAGAACGATCCCCATAGTGATCTCCGTGCCGTCTATCAATCGTTCCACAAAAAATGTATCGTGCAGTTTTAATATTTTTTTAACTTTTGGATTCGCCAGGTCCCGGGCGGAATATAAAAGAGCGACCTCATGGGACGATCCGCCGGTGGCCGCCTTGAGGACGCACGGGAAACCGAATCGGACAATATCCTTCCCGGTCTTTATTATTTTCCAACCCGCCGTTGGGATCCGCTTCTTTTCGCAATATTTTTTGAACAAAATTTTGTTTGACGCTGTCCGTGCGCCCTTGGGATCAGAGCCGACAAAACGCATTTCCCGTGCGCGCAGAAAGCCGTAGAGCGTTCCATCCTCCCCTTCCTTCCCGTGTATCACTGGGAAGATAATATCAAAATCGCGGACCAGTTTTTTAAGCTCGGCGTACCCTTTCCGAAAATCGAACATTTTCACGCGATGCCCGTTCCTGCGCAACGCCTTCGCGACCATACCGGCCGAGATCAAAGATATTTTGCGCTCGGAGGAATTCCCGCCGGTGACGATGAGAATGTTCATCAGCTAACTAACCCTACTTCCTCACCTCAATATTTCCAAACACGGCTTGGCCGCGGATGGTGAGGGTGACGGGGCCGTCGCCGCCTTGAGCGCGATAGGTGTCCACGTTGCCGGCGAACGCGGCGGCGGCGGAGCGCACTTTCCAGTCCGTGGGGACGATCACTTTGAGGTCGCTGAACACCGAGGAGAGCTCGATATCGATCTCGGTGGCACTCGTCTTTACGCGGCTAAGGTCCACAGCTCCGCCGGAGAAGACCATCACGATCCTGCCGCCCTTGAGGTTCTGCGACGTGAACGATTTATTGATCGGGCTGAAGACCAACACTTCATTGATCCAGTCATCGTCCGAAACGGTGGCGTGATGGTGGCTGTAATAGCTCCGGTCGTTCACGTCGTCGTGATGATGCCAATGCCAGTCCCACGCGCCGTTCCATGAGCGGCCGACAATGAGCCGGATGCCGATCACGATCAGAATGATGGCAAAAAGAAAATTAAAGAGCGAGATCCCGGTGAGGGCGCTCAATCCGATGAGAATAAGGATGATGCCGACGAATATCATGGTATGTGGCGTGGTGAAAATTCTAGTATTGCGGCGGCTGTGCCGAATGCACCGCCTGGACGACATTGGGCGAAAGCGAGCTCACGAGCGGCGAATTGGTGCGCACGAGGCCGTAAATGATCACTATGACGAGGAACGCAATCGTGAAGATAAAGATGATGAACCGCGCGAACCAGTGTCGGCCGAGCACCAAACTTGCACCCCACAGTATGAGAAGCAATGGCCAGAACGGCACGATCGCGGTCCAAAATGCCGATGAGAGATACCCCGTGGTGTCCAGGAGCGCGAGCACGCCGACGAGAAGGATGATCAATCCCCAAAACATGCTGCCCTCGTGGCGATGCGCCTGGCGCCATTCTGCGCGCTGGGCCTTCCACTGCGCGCGCTGTTCCTGTTTCCATTGGCGTCGGCGAGCGCGCCACTCCGCCTTGGACTGCGCGGTAGTGCCGGACGTTGCCGCATCGGAAGTTGACCTCTCGGCGCCGCCCCCGTTTTCTCCCGCCCCGCTATCCACCTCTGCGCCGAAAATATGCACGTGCTCGTGCGTCGGCTGGTCATTTTGCTGATCCGGCTTGTTTTCGTCGTCCATATCTCTATTATACCACAACTTCAGGCGCGTTCTTCCAAGAGGATCAGGCGCTCATTCATCCCCTCTATCAGCGCCTTGAGAGAACCGTATCCCTCCAACGCAAAGTCAAATTTTGAATCAAGCTTTTCGAGAAGCAAGCCGGTCTTTCGATTTGATTCTTCGTATTGATCCATTTTTTTCTCGAAAAAATCCATTCTTTCATCAACTCGCTTAGCTACTGAATCCAATTTAGTAAGGATGAGAAGTGTCCTCCCATCCACTTCTTTTTTTAGATGGTCAACTTTGTCCTCAAGGGCTCCCACTCTTTTATCCAGATTTTTTAAAACGATGTTCTCTTTTTCGAGCATTCACTAATTTTAGAAGCTCTCAAAAAGAAGTCAAAAACTTTTTAACGAATTTTTAATATATTCACAACATTATTTCTTCTTTACCCCAATATACGCCTTAATAACTTTCTTCCCGCTTACTGCCAGCGCTATTGACCGCATACATCCATCATCAATATCGCCCTTAAATTTCTTCAGGCCTCTACGACATCCTGGGATGGTGTCGGCGGGAAGAATGATCGGCAAAAGATATTTCTCTTTTTGCACCGCGTCCGCCGATATCGCAAGGATTCCAGGGATTGCCAACTTAACACGTTTTTTTAGCCGTTTAGACTTCTTTTTAATTGCCAATGCAACGAGCTTCCCCGTCTGAGACAAAGATCCGCGTGTCCATACAGGCGGCAATCCACCGGCTCCGCGCCATACTGCGACCTCGTTTGTTTTTACCGTCCCCGCATACCAATCGACTTGATTATATGCATCTCGACGTTTCGTAAATTCCCTTCCTATAATCCGATCGAGTTGAGAATTACTCAATTCCTTCACACGCTTTTTTGCTTTTTTAAAATTCTTTTCAAAATCTTCCTTGGAAAGTTTTGCCCGCCTTCCTTTACTGTGGCCGCGCGTATCGTTAGCGGCAACAAAAGCTCTCTTCACTTCAATTCGAGCAACCGAACGAATCAACTTCATAAATTAAGTATAACAAAAAAATCCCCGCTTTCGCGGGGATTTTTGCAGCTGCCAGTGGCAGCTTTTAGACCATTTTGATCTCGATGTCGACGCCGGCGGGAAGGTTCAGATTAGAAAGAGATTCGATGATCTTCTGGCTGGGGTTAAGGATCTCGACGAGGCGCTTGTGGATCCGGAGCTCGAACTGCTCGCGCGCGTCTTTATGGACGAACGTGGAGCGGTTGACGGTGTAATGCTTCACTTCGGTGGGAAGCGGGATCGGTCCCGTCACTTTCGCGTCATTGCGCTCGGCCGCCTCTATGATCTGGCGCGCCGAATTGTCGATCAGCTTGTGATCGTACGATTTGATGCGCAGGCGCAGCTTCTGTGGGGTATCGGTCTTTGCCATGGTCAATAAAAGAAAGTATAGCAAACCATGCAAAAGTGTCAATAAGTGCGGCCGCAAATTGCTTTAGATAGTTTTAATCGGTGATTTGTTAGGCTCCCTGCGGGGGTGGCATAGTGCTGGGGACGAGGTGACACTATGGACCCACGAGGCGCAAGTCCTCGCACCCCCGCGCATAGACACCAAGAGAACATTAAATAAAGATTAAAAATGTTTTGACGAATATTCTTGGATTGTTATTATGATCATGGTGTCACCTCGGACCCTCCAGTATTATGTTTGGATTCGCAAAAAACCCGCTAACGGGTTTTTTGTTTTGCGGGAGATACTATTAATGTAAGCAGAAACAAAAAAGCCCCTTCTTTTTCCGAACCGCCGGTCCGCTGCGCGGTCGGAAAAAGAAGGGGCTTTTTTGTTTCTGCTACTTGATGATCTTCGTCACGACTCCGGCGCCGACGGTCTTGCCGCCTTCGCGGATGGCGAAGCGCATCTTGTCTTCCATTGCGACCGGGGTGATCAGCTTGACGTTGATCTTGACCGTGTCGCCCGGCATGACCATTTCCATCCCTTCCGGAAGGGTCACCTCGCCCGTCACATCCGTGGTGCGGATGTAGAACTGCGGCTTGTAGCCTTTGAAGAACGGAGAGTGGCGGCCACCCTCTTCTTTGGAGAGCACGTAGATCTCGCCTTCGAACTCCGAGTGCGGGGTCACGCTGCCCGGCTTTGCGAGCACCTGTCCGCGCTCCACGTCCTCCTTCTTGAGGCCGCGGAGGAGCAAACCGGCGTTGTCGCCTGCCTGACCCTGATCCAATGACTTGTTGAACATTTCGATGCCGGTGACGACGGTCTTCGCGGTCGGCTTGAGGCCCACCACTTCCACTTCATCGTTCACTTTGACGACACCGCGCTCGATGCGGCCCGTAACGACAGTGCCGCGGCCTTCGATCGAGAACACGTCCTCGATCGGCATAAGGAACGGCTTGTCGAGCTCGCGGACCGGTTCGGGGAAGAATTCATCCATCGCCTTCACGAGGTCGAGGATCGGCTTTGCGTCGGCCGAATCAGCATCGGTGGCATTCAGCGCCTTCAAGGCCGATCCGCGGATCACGGGAGCCGTGTCGCCCGGGAAGCCGTTCTTCGTGAGCAACTCGCGCACTTCGGACTCCACAAGGTCGATCAATTCCGGATCGTCCACCATGTCGCACTTGTTGAGGAACACGATGATCGACGGCACGCCTACCTGACGGGCAAGCAGGATGTGCTCGCGGGTCTGCGGCATCGGACCGTCGGTCGCCGCAACGACGAGCACCGCACCGTCCATCTGGGCGGCGCCGGAGATCATGTTCTTGATGTAGTCCGCGTGGCCGGGAGCGTCAACGTGCGCATAGTGGCGCTTCTCCGAAGAATATTCCGAGTGATGGAGCGCGATCGTGATGCCGCGCGCCTTCTCTTCCGGAGCGTTGTCGATCTGGTCGACCTTCTCTTCTTTCTTTGCCCAACCCTTCAGGAACAAAACGTGGGTGATGGCCGCGGTCAAGGTGGTCTTGCCGTGGTCAACGTGACCGATCGTGCCGACGTTCAAGTGCGGCTTGGACCGATCAAATTTTTCTTTTTCTGCCATAGTTAAAAAATAGATTAGTTTTTGTTTTTTGGTACCGAGCAACGAGTTACCGTCTCCCAGTTGCCATTTTGCCACCCCCTCTCAAATAAAAACAGCTGTTACGCTGTAAAAACCTAAACCAATCGACCGGTTTAGAGAAAGGAGTTACCAAGAGATTGTAGCAAAGAAGCGGGTTTTGTCAAATGGAACGGGGAAAAGCTGTGAATTCAGGCGTGTTTATCTGGTATAATAAAGAGCAATGAAGAAGACCACCCTTGCCGTCATCATTTCCATCGCTTCGGCGATCGTCATATTCGCGGTCACGTACATCTCGAGCGTGTCGCTTTTGGGCGCCGCGTGGATCGTTGTCAGCACCATCCTTACGATCGCAGTGGCGCTCATCGGCATCCTTGCCGGATTCGTTGTCGTAAAGTCGCTCTTCCTTATCGCCGCGGAGCTCTCGCTCCTTATCTTCGTCGCGCAATCATATTGCGAGACGCCGCTGCGGAGCGCCGCCGGCGACGACGCGCTGCGCACGCTCATCCTGCTTGGCGTCATCTATATCGCGTACGCGTTCGTGCAATCGCTCTACGAAGCGATCAAGGGCCACTTCAAAAAGATAGAAAAGAGCATGTGGACCGTGCGGCGCGTGATAACGACCGCCGTCTTCCTCGTCTTCACCGTCATCTTCCTTGTCGAGATCTATCTCGTGGTCCAGCCGATCATCGGCGGCCTTTGCGTGTACCGGTAGGAATCAATTAGGCTTGCAGGCAAAATCCCCGCCGATCGTGGCGCAGGTGCCGGAAGTTTGCCCGACGGTGCACGACGCGCCGGACGCCTTGCCCGCGCACGCGTCGATCGCGGCTTGCGGCGGCGCAGGCGGAGTACCGCCGGTGCCGGCACTCGCGCCGCTCATTCCCGACATTCCGCTCATGCCGGACGTCCCGCTCATGCCGGACATCGCTCCCGGATTCGGTTCATATGATTTTCCGTGAAAACAGCTTACCGAATACGGAAAGTCCTCGGTCATCACGTAGTGATAGGTGTCAACGAGCGTGCCGTTCTCCATCACGGGGCTTGTAATGCCGTGACATTCGTCCAGATCTGCCGTCGTAAGATAGCGGCCGGGCGAGATCTCCGGTCCTGTGATCGGATAGCCGTCGAATGCCCAGCCGATGATGTTCGTCACCGTCGGGTCCGGAATGCACGACGAGAGCGAGTGATAATGGTACATGCCGCCTTCGTGCGGATGCCCCTGACAGCTGTCCTGCATCTCATGGGCTTCCGCATCGCGATATTCGGCATCGAACGCATCAAGCAGGAGCACGCCGTTCGTCATCACGCCGACCTCGCCGTAGATGCACTGCGGCGCGGCGGCTGCCGTCGGCGACGCGGGAAGATCAAAAGTAAGATCCTGCGCCTCCACGGAATTCGGGTTCCCGTCATATTGATATGCCGGATCGGTGCGCTGGATCGGGAAGATCCCCGTAGTGCCGATGGTCGGCAGGTCGTTCGTGACGATCGTGCGCGTGCCGTTCGCAACGGTGATCGTGACCTTCGCGTTCGGCCATGACACATTCCCCTCCACGGCGGTCTTCTCGTTGCTGTTCCACGTTGACGTTCCGATCCACGGCCCGTTCACTTCCGCACCTTCGCCGCCGGATGCGACGTTGCATAAATAGACATATCCCTTTTTCGGCGCGGTCGTCGTATATTTGCCGTCGCCGAGCGGGAGGATGCCATCCGCGTAGATGTCGCCGCCAAGTCCGGCGAGCGCGTCGGCGACGCTCACGCTGCTTACCGTGGCAGTGCCGCTTGTGGTCGCGCTCGCGCCCGTTCCCAGCTGATCAAGCGCAGCTTGCTCCTGCGCGGTTGATGAGTTGGCTTCCTGCGCCGCTTGCGTGGCTGCCTGCTCTGCCGCAACACCGCCTTGCGGCGAGACGCCGCCCGCCGAACCGCCGCGCAGATCATCAAAATACCACGCGCCGCCGGCGAGCGCTGCAACGACCGCGACGGCGACCAATAGTTCAAGCAGTGCGAATCCTCTTTTCGCGCCGGATGTCATCTTATAATAATAACAAATGAGGGGTTGCGCATGGCAACCCCTTTTTCTCAGGCTCAGACACCTTCTTCGGCCCGACGGATGATGGCATGCACCGTAGTGCTGCATGCCCCCGCCCAAACCTGCAAGCTCGGCAGGCGTGGAACAGATTTCTTCCCGTGCAAGGTGTTGTAAAGGCAAGAAGGAGCGACGCCCATCTTCCACGCCAGATCAAAAACCTTCATACCCGTTTCCTGTATGACCACATCCAGCACGTGCGGGATCCTTGCGCCAATATTCGGTTCAACGGCACGAAACATCCCATCCACTTTTATTCCCGGCTCTTCGGCCAACTGGATGATCTGGGATGTATTCACCAAAAGCGCGACGCCTACGCGCTCAAGGACCATGACCGTGGGAGTTACGTCCCCATGCTCGATCCTCGAGACGTAGTGACAGCACTTCATCCCGATTCTCTTCGCGAGTTTATATTGGCTAAGCCCGCGGGAACGGCGGATGTCCGTGATCACGCCGGGAAGCCGGGTGATCAGCGTGCCGCACGCGGGCATTGCCGGACGATCCGGCGGTCTGTTGTTTGGCGTTGGAACGAGGGCCGGAAGCGTATCGAACGGCTTGTGGCACGCCCGGCAAAGACCGTTCTGCGTTTTGAACTGCGTGACGGAACACCATCCGCACCGGACAACTTCCCGGCCATTCATCGATTCGAGCGTGGTGCAGGCCATGACCCCTCCCTCTCTGAAGCGCTTTCCAAGATACTGCTTTCATCGTTATAGAATACGCCGCGGAAAAATGCAAAAGGGAAACTGGTCGGATCACTGCATTGAACGATCATCGCTGCCCGCATGATAAAATTTTCCGGAGGCGGCACGTCCATTTACTTTTTTATGGCACGGAGGTATATTCTCCCTCAGGAGGGCTCATGGAAGAGCAAAAAGTTCTTCGGGCAATTCTTGAAGAATACAGAACCGAGCAAGGAAACGGCGTCACCGAGGTCCGCGGCGGGATCGGAAAGAAACGGATCCAGGTATCCATCAATGCGGCCCATAGCCACAGAAGCAATCGTTTCGCCGACGTCCGAAAAGGAACAAAGCGCCTGGAGAAAAGGCTCAAAAAGGCCTTTCCCGACAGGAAGATCCAGGCAGTGATCTGGAGCAACGAGAATAAAAGGTCACGGCCCAAGGTCAACACGATCAAGGGAAGCCGGGTGATCATGATCACCGCGCCGATCGATCTCTGATCTTTTCATACGCTATCCGCCACCACGATCGCAGTCTCCCGACTGCGATCTTCTTTTTATCAAAAGGGCTGCCACGCGAGTGACAGCCCCAAGCCGAAAAATCCGGCACTATCAGCTTACTGATCCCAGAATTTAGAATCGGGTGACGGAAGCGGCGTGTTCTTGCCAAGTCCAAAGAACTTGTCCACATTCGCGGTCTTCCATGATGCCGGCGTCCGCTCGTCCACCCACGCGCTTTTTGTGGGGTTCTCGAGAAGCGCAATGATGAACCAGAATCCCACGATCGCCATAGCGAACGAGAACACCGACACTATGCCAGTAATGGCATGCCGATATACCGTAAGCATCACCATCACAAGGGATGGAACCGAGAGCATGCCGACCATAAGATGCAACATGATCGGCTGCCGCTCGTCGCGAAAGCGAAGATAGGTCTTCTTGTCCCGCATCATCACCGCAGTGATGGTCGCGTCATACTTCTGCTTTGATCCGTAAATGATCCACGCGATGAATATCCCGTAGATCGTGAACTGGCCCGTCGTGTTCTGCCCTATCTGGATCTCCAGCTCATCTTTGGGGAAATGCCACCCGCGGAGCCACATGAAATACCAAATTCCTGTGATGGCCGCGGCAAGAAACAGCGTCTTGCATACGAACGCAGCATTCCGCCTGAACGATCTCCACTGCCGACGCGGGTCATCTCTTTGTAAAAGTTCCATACCGCACCATCCTTTCTGCGGGAACAATACTATAAAAACAGCAAATCGTCAATTCATTGTAAAAAGAAAAAGGGCCCGGCGAAATGAATCGCCGGACCCCGCATCGACCTGCCTTCAGGGATCGACCGGTGAGGGCCGTCCGTTAAACTGGGAACACGCCATGGCCGCCCGCGCCGCCAGCCTTCCCCGGAGGAGCCGGGACTTCACCGCCGGGATGGAGATCTCTAACAACGCCGCGATCTCGTTGTGGTTGTACCCCTGGACGTGGAACATATAGAGAACGAGCCGATCATTCGCCGATATCGCCTTCAACGCTTTTTCGAAAGAGACATTGTCGATCACCGACGCCAGCGCGCGATCGACGCTCGCGATTTCCCGCTGAAATCCGCCGTCCTTCGTTTCGATCAGTTCATCGATGGAGAAATGGTCCCTGTGATCCCTTCGCCGGAGCCTCATGAGGCAGGAGGTAGCGGCGATCCGGGTGATCCACGTGGACAACTTCGACTCTCCGCGGAATTGACCGATCTTTTGGTATGCGCGCAGGAACGCTTCCTGGGTAACGTCCTCCGCGTCGCTGTGATTCCGGAGCATCCGAACACAAACGCCGTATACAAGTTTCCGACATGTTGAAGAGATCTGTTCGAACGCCTCCCAGTCTCCGCGCCGGGCACGCTCGACCAACTCCGCATCCATTTCCGCACGGCTCTTTTTCACCATTGCCTCCGCGACCGCATGATGTATGCTGCTGGCAAAATGGTATCACTCGCGCGCACGATTGGCAATACAATTTGACAACACTCCCCGCTTCTCTTATAACCAAGGCAGCAGTACATCGGCAAAACGGGAGGTGGCAGCAATGAACGCAGAAGTGATGAACGACGTGCGAGGCGTTGAACAACTGGGGAGCACGCTGTCCGAATCAAACCGGGAGCTGATCGCCTCGGCAAAGCGGCTGGTCGATCGGATCCTCAAAGCCATTCCGGACGACATACCATCCATGGATCTCGGCGCGAACTGCTCCATCGATCGGGGTACGCTGCTCACTCTCTACCTCAACGTGGGATACCGCATAGGACAGCGCGACTACAAGGTCCCGGTGGGAACCGCTTCCATCATCGACCTCGACACGGCCCGCGCCATCGCCGACGCGATGGAGGCCGGCCTCGCAAAGCGCATCCGCGAGAAGCTCCAAGCGCATCTGAAGCGGCAGGAATCCCGCCTCACCGCCCTCGAAGATGCGGAGGAACTCATCAGTCCCGTCTAGTATTTCCACCCAAAAACAAAGCGGCGCCGAAAGGTGCCGCTTTTCTGTAGGTATCACACAACAATATAAATGAAACAGCTTTAATATTTTTTTAATGCGAGTATGCTATATTGCCTGTGGATAAGCCTAAATTTGCCCCCGAGTGCTTCGTGCTACAATTCATAGATACGAGGTACTTGATAGAAATCGTAGATTTTGTTACAATTTCCGTCTCAAGAACGTACCAGCTATATGATGAAGATTTTCAAAAAAGCTCAGGAACAGAAGGCCCTCGAGAGCATGAACGAGAAGTCTCTTCGTGAGCTCGTGGAACTTCAATTAACAGCAAAAGGTCTGCCTCAACTTCCCGCCGTGGAAAAGGCAAAGTTTGAGTTGGAACTAGCAATTGATCAGCTTTATTATTCAAGCAAATTAGAGGGCTCTGTCTTGACCAACGAAATGATAGACAACGCCATCAATGGCAAAGAAGCGCTCGCGGCCTAAAACCGAAGCAGAACTGAAAGAGAGAGAAGCTGCTGGGCTATGGCAAGCTCAAGCCTTGACCAAACAAATCGCTGAGAGTTCCCAGAAGATCACTATCGACATTATTTTGCGCATCCATACAATTTTCTTCCAAAAAGTTAGGCCAGAGATCGCGGGAAGGTTCAGGAAGAATGGCGAGGATATAAAGAAATTAAAATGCATGACCCCGCCGCCAGGAAGATTGGTGATGGAGCAGTTTTATGTTTTCTGGAGAGAATTCGACACAAAGATGGCGCAAGTGCCTCCGTTCCCAAAACGTCTCGGCAAGCACGCCCTACGAAAAGCGCTCGAGGCACGAAATGAATATATCATTGATCTAGCAGCATGGACCCAATATCAAATTACCAGAATCCATCCATTCTGCGATGGCAACGGTCGTATGGCACGATTGATGACCAACCTTATCCTCTACCGTTTCGGATTCCAACCAACCGATATTCGATATGAAGGAGAAAACAAAGCCCATTACCTCGATGCCCTCTGTGCGATCGATTACGAAGACGACTATCGGGCATTAAAGCATCTCATCTACAAAGGTTCTCTAGCTTCATATCAAAAACTCATCGAACGCCAACGCTCAGTGCGGCATAATTCAAGATAATATTGATCTTCCTCATCATCCAGGAAATCCTCTGCCGGTATCGGATATCCATGAAGGCCTCGACTCCCTGAACGACATAAAGCGCGAGATCGCCACCACGAACGCCCTCGCCTTTACTTAGGAAAGATAACTTGGAAGCCAGGGGAGAAAACGGTTAAGGGATTACTGACACTGTCTGGATTAGCTAAAGCCTGCCGAACATGGGTGGCGATTTCTGAGCGATAAGTTTCCAACTTCGGGACCAAGCTATAAATATCAGTTGTGTCAATTTCAATTGTTCTTACTTGATCTACATCGAACGGTAGCCTATCACATTTTCTAATAATTTGAACAATCGGAAGCTTGCTCGCGTGTCGAACGGCGAGCTCATAGAAAACATTTGGATTATGAAACGAGAGGTCGACTATTACTAATCGCGCTTTTAAAAGATGCTCTAAAATTTGAGAGGTTATGATTCCAGATTCTCCAATTTTGTCAGCCCGAACAACGGATAGATTAAAATCTTTCAGAGCCGGCTCAATAATTGAATTCAGGAACAGGTCGGAGTGTTTTCTCACGTCGCTTTCTTCAGCCCCAATTGGGGCAATGTAAAAACAAACATTTTTTAAATCGGCTGGCTTAGCAGTATCGCCTAACGGACCATACTTTATACTCGTTGCCGGCACGACAGACGAAGTTGAACCACTTGGCTGGTGAGTATTTTGTGTTTCATCAACGACCTGCTCAATCGAAATCAACATCTCACTCCCGGCGATGGTTTGTAAAAGGCCAAGGTATTTGGCATTTACAATAAATAAATCTATACATTCCTGCAGATCTTCAACTTTATCATCTGCCCCTTTTAAAAAATCTTTTATCACCTCGTGCGACGGTATCTTCTTGCCTTTATATTCATCATAAAGAGCTTTAAATGGATGGACGCTCTCGATGGCTAAACGAAATTTTGCTTGAAGCGTTTCTTTTTCGGGTAAACTGACATCGGATGCTATCTTCCCATCCGGAGTTAATTCTAACCATTCCGCCACATAACTGCCGGTTGTAATGCCATATTTTGCTGAATTGGTTATGAGCATCTGTGTGCTACTACTCGTGGGAGATTTCTCCATTTCCTTGAGCAAAGTTAAACGACGAACCTTTTCGCCAGCTGCAAATTTCTGAATTTGTAAGGCTAATTCAAGAGAATCCTCAAATGAATTGCCAGGATATGGTCGAACTGTGCGCTTTCGCCGTTTGTTAACCTCTTTAGTTTTACTGGAGCGTGGAGCTTTTTTAGAAGGTTTAACCTTTTGCCCCACAGCTGAAGGTGTTATTTCGATTTCTTCTGCCATGCCCCAATTCTACATCGATTAGCCTCTTAGTCAACTCACTATAAATATCATTTATACCCGCTAAAACTAGTGCATTCTCCCTAGAAGCTGTTTACCTAATTTATTAATCACCCCCACCACCAATGCATTTCCCATAAAGAATGCTCTTTTAACATCAGCTTGTCCCTTTGTATGATCATCAGGAAACATACATAATCTCTCAAGTTCGATTGGCGTCAATCTACGCAATCTCCCAGATTTGGTTTTAATCACATGCTTAAAACGAGAGGGCGTCGAACCACCCCGAAAGCGACCTTTTTAATATCGCCAACAATTTTGGGATAAGACATCATAACTCAGAACAACAAACAAATTACGATAAAAATATTTGGCTAAGTTGGATGTTCTATTTTTATCTCGCGACGCTTCATGCGGCAACCCGATTGATAAATAAGGAAAAATCATCCTAGAATTCTTCCGCGCCCTCGGCAGGAGTCGAACCCGCATCAGCCTCACTAGAATTGAGGTGCCCTAACCATTAGACCACGAGGGCAGTTATCCCCTTCACCACCGGCATAAGAACAAAGCGGCCGGCAGATGATGGGTGCAAAAAGAGATAGAAAACACCCTTGTGTTGAGGGGAATCGCAGAGGCACGAAGGTGCCGAGCGTTAGGGCGTGGCTAGCAGGCCGCGACCCGCCCCCGAAACAAAAGGGTGTTTTCTAGCTATTCGTCCGACTGCAACTTCTGCTGGAACGTGGCCAGCTCCGCAGACAGCTGCTGTTGCTGGGCGGGGGTCGGATTCTGCCCGTACTGGGAGTTCCAGGCCTCGAGCTCCGCGGAGAATTGCGAGAGGTCCTGGGACAGCGCCACCGTGTTCACCGGCTTCGGCCGGGTGAAGATATAGACCACAAGGACGATGACCACCACCGCAAGCACGATCGCGGACCATTTATATGCCTCTTTTGACATGGGATGCATCGGGTTGGTTTCGACCTTTTTCGACCTGTCACAAGATGATACGTACCAGCGGGCTGAAATATTATCAGAAGGATCGCCAAGCAAAAAGCCACCGGGTTGCCGGTGGCTTGGTCAGGGTGGCGGCAGTGCCATCACATGGGATACTTCTGAAACGGGACGTTGAAGTCATCCCCGTCATCGAGCACGGCCGGATCGACCGCGGCTTCCACTTCGATCTTTTCGCTTGCAAGGAGCGAACCCAGGATGAGGTCTTCATCCTCCCAGCCGCACACTTTTTCGCGAAGCCGGGACGTGTTGATCTGGTTGTTGAATGCGAGAGCCTCTTCGTGGCTGATGTGCCCGTTCTTCGCGAGCAACATCACGAGAGCGCGCCCGATCCTCCGGGAGCCGAACTCGTGGGTCCTTCTCCCGTCCCCGAGGACGATCCACGCGAGCCGCCCGCACGGGGGACAAAACTTCAAATGTGCCATTTTCTTCTCGGGCATGGCGCTCCCCTCCTCTCCAATCAGCTTATCACCGGATAGGCGCTTCTTACAAGGCGCGTCCGCATCACGTCCTAATATAAAAATCAGGGGTGCGCAGCATAAAAGCCGCACACCCCTGCACTACTGCCGGCTGCCGTAACAGCCGGGAACGATCCTGAGGAACGACACGGAACGTCGCGGTCGGGACGGCATAGCGGCCCTCTGCACCTGGCGCGTGAAATCAGCCGGGTCCGCATTGGCGCGAGCGAGAACCCTCGTAATGTGCCGCCGACACACCGCGAGGGGGTCGCCACCCGAATGGACTTCGCGCCGGACGGACGCCAGATCGAAGAGAAACCCCTCCGCGTTCGTGATCTCGTTCATCACGAGCTGATCGATCAGAATTTTTTTCGTGGGATCGACCACGGTGAGGAACTCGTAGATCCCGCTCCGCTCTCCGATCGCGAGCCCCGCCCAAACCCGCAATGAGGTTTCGTACGCGAAGCCGAAGCATTGCCGCATGCCCGGAACCAAAAATTCCATTACCTGATTCTTCGGACACGTGTCCCACTTCTTTTCAAACTCCTCAAGAACTTCCAATTCTTCCATCACAAAGAGCTCCTTTCTTCTTACGGAAACATATTACATAATTGGTGCTACTCTGTCAACTTTCTTAGCGCCCTCGGCAGGATTCGAACCCGCATCAACCTCATTAGAACAGAGGTGCCCTGACCATTAGACCACGAGGGCTTTTAATATCCGCTTAATCTGCAATGTGTATGCTTGTTGCGCGGTGGGACTCGCATGGTGATTCCCAGGGTTCCACCGCCCGTACGGAATGATTAAAAAATCATTAAATCAAAATTGACTGGGCGACATTTCAATTTATACTAGACATGTCCTTGATCTAATCAGGGGCTGGTGGAACCTTGGCTGGGGGTATATCCCAACCGTGCAGAGCCCACAAAAAGATCCTTCGGGGTCTTTTTGTTTTCCCCCGCAGAGGTGTTTTCTATCTCTTCTTGCCTTCTATGATCTGCTGGGCGACGTTGTTCGGTGCCGGCTCGTAGTGATCGAACTCCATGCTGAAACTGCCGCGGCCCTGCGTCATGGAGCGGAGCTCCGTCGCGTAGCCGAACATTTCCGAAAGCGGGATCTTGGCGTTGACCACCTTGAGCCCCGGACGGTCGTCCATGGATTCGATGCGTCCGCGCTTGGAGTTCACGTTGCCCGTCACCTCGCCCATGAAGTTGTCCGGTACGATGACCTGGATCTTCATGATCGGTTCGAGGATGACCGGCTTTGCCTTTTTGGCCGCGTCCTGGAACGCCATGGAACCCGCGATCTTGAACGCCGCCTCGGAGGAATCCACTTCGTGGAACGATCCGTCGTAGAGCGCGACCTCGACGTCCACCACCGGATAGCCGGCGAGGATGCCTTTGTCGAGCGCCTCCTTGACGCCTTTCTCCGTGGGACCGATGAACTCGCGCGGGATCGCGCCGCCCTTGATCTCGTCGAGGAACTCGAATCCCGCGCCGCGTTCGCGGGGCTTGATATGCACCTTCGCGTGGCCATACTGTCCGCGTCCGCCGGACTGCTTGATGTACTTGCCTTCGCCGTCGGCTTCCGCCATGATCGTTTCCTTGTATGCAACCTGCGGCCGGCCCACGTTCGCGTCCACATTGAACTCGCGCTTCATGCGGTCCACGATGATCTCCAAGTGAAGCTCGCCCATGCCGCTGATGATCGTCTCGCCCGTCTCGTTGTCCCCCGCTACGCGGAACGTCGGGTCCTCTTCCGCCAAGCGATGCAACGCAACGCCCATTTTTTCCTGGTCCGCCTTCGTCTTCGGTTCGATGCGCAATCCGATGACCGGCTCGGGGAACGTGATCTTTTCCAGAATGACCGGCGGCTTGCCCACTTCGCAGAGCGTGTCGCCCGTCGTGGTCGCCTTCAATCCCACGATGGCCGCGATCTCTCCGGAATAGATCTCCTCCACTTCCTCGCGGTCGTTCGCGTGCATGCGGACGATGCGGCCCACCCGCTCCTGCTCGCCCTTCGTCGAGTTGTACACGTACGAGCCGCGCTTGAGCACGCCGGAATAGACGCGCACGAACGCCAGGTTGCCCACGAACGGGTCGGTCGCGATCTTGAATGCCAAGCCCGCGAACGGCGCGTCGTCAACGAGATGGATCGTCACTTCCGCGCCCGTCTTTTCATCGTGGCCCTTTACCGGCGGGATGTCCGCGGGCGACGGAAGATATTCTATGACGGCATCCAGCATGAACTGCACGCCTTTGTTCTTGAGCGCCGAACCGCAGAGCACCGGCACGATCGTGTTCGCGATCGTCGCCTTGCGGAGGGTCTTGCGAAGGTCGTCGAGCGAGATCTCCTTGCCGTCCAGGTAATCGGACATCACCGCGTCGTCGTTCTCCGCGATCTTTTCCACGAGGTCGTGGCGGTGCGTGGCCACCGTCTCCGCCATGTCGGCCGGGATCGGCACCTCGGTGATCTTCTCGCCGTGCTCGCCTTCGAACACGTATGCCTTGTTCTCAAGCAGCGCAACGACGCCCTTGAAGTCGCTTTCGGAACCGATCGGCAGCTGGATCGGGATCGCGTTCGGCGTCAGCCGGTCGAGGATGGACTGATAGCTCTTTTGGAACGATGCGCCGGCGCGGTCGAGCTTGTTGATGAAGCAGATGCGCGGCACTTTGTAGTCGTCGGCGTAGCGCCAGTTGGTCTCGGACTGCGGTTCCACGCCCGCGACGCCATCAAACACGACGACCGCGCCGTCCAACACGCGGAGCGAGCGCTTCACCTCCACGGTGAAGTCGATGTGCCCCGGGGTATCGATCAGGTTGATGCGATGCTCCCACTTTTTATGGTCGGCGGATGCGGCGTGATACGTGGGCGTCCAGAAGGCGGTCGTCGCGGCGGACGTGATCGTGATACCGCGCTCGCGCTCCTGTTCCATCCAGTCCATGACGGTGTCGCCCGTGTGCACCTCGCCGATCTTGTGCGAAACGCCGGTATAAAAAAGCACGCGTTCGGAAACCGTCGTCTTGCCGGCATCAATGTGGGCGATGATGCCGATGTTGCGGGTCTTTTCTATCGAGTACTGCCGGGGCATAAATAGAGTTGGTTAATATTTTAGCAATTTTTCGTGACGGTGATTCTATAAAAGCGGCGCGGGCGCCGCCTGCTGCACGCTGATGAGAATAGCATATTCGCCTGTCGGGCGCAAATTCAAAACCGTCAAGTGTGCTTGGTAATTTATTAAAAAATCATTAAGTGATATTTGACTGAAAGATAGATGTGACATAGCATTGAATTATGCCCGTGGGGCGGTAGTCCCTGTCTATGTTACATGTAGACGGCGGGCGGAAAGAAAATCCCCTCCATTTACGATGGAGGGGATTTTCTTTTTCTCCTGTATACACTGAGAAAATGCTTTTGTCCACCGGGGAATTGTCGGACAATAACTTTGATAATTTCTTCTCCATCTCTCACGGTAAACTCCCAGAAATCTGCGTACGATGGTACAGATATCCTTTTTTTATTTGCCTTAATGATGCGTACCGTCGGCTTTCGCTGAAATTGCACCGATGCACGCGGGTCTTCTATCGCATCTTTCACGATTGCGAGCAATAAGAACCGCCTCACCTGCTCACTTCTCGCCCGCTCAATATTTTTAAGACGGATAAGATGTTGAAACCCCACGCGACTGAATACGACAAAATCGTTCAGCGCTGGACACCATGGGCGCCCGATATTTTTATATATAGTCCACGCATCTCTTTTTAATTTTTCATATTCAAATCGAAAAGCCGGATTTTCCATCCGGCCACGATAACAAACGCTCGATTAAAACTGTCTTAAAAAAATAACCCTTTGCTGGGCTATTTTTACACGACAATTGCGGATGAATAACTATCGGGCGAAGTGCGCGAAGGCGCGGTTTGCCTCCGCCATGCGGTGCATATCGAGCTTCTTCTTGATCGCGCTGCCCTCGTTCTTGGACGCGGCAATGATCTCTTCTGCCAGCTTGTCGGCCATGCCCTTTCCCTTCTTGGCGCGGGCGGCGCCGATGATCCAGCGGAGCGCGAGCACGAAGCGGCGCTCGGGACGGACCTCGCGCGGCACCTGATAGTTTGCGCCGCCGACGCGCTTGGAAGCCACCTCAAGCAGCGGCATCACGTTCTCCATCGCGCGGTCAAAGACCACCATCGGGTCCTCTTTTGTGATCTCCTTCACTTTATCGAACGCGGTGTACACCAGCCGTTCTGCGGTGGACTTCTTTCCATCCTTCATCACATAGTTGACAAGGCGGCCGATCTCAACGCGTCCGTGAACGACGTCGGGGGTGTGATATTTTTTATATACTCGCTTTTTGCGCATGGGTCTGAAAGATTAGATCTTGATTAAATTTGCAACGCGCTACTTTGATTTCGCGCGCTTGGCGCCATATTTGGAGCGTTGCTGCTTGCGGCCCTCCACGCCCGTCGTGTCGAGCACGCCGCGCACGATATGATAGCGCACGCCCGGCAAATCCTTCACACGGCCGCCGCGCAGCATCACGATGGAGTGCTCCTGGAGCGCGTGGCCGATGCCCGGGATATACGCAGTGACCTCCATACCGTTCGTCAACCGCACACGCGCCACTTTGCGGATGGCCGAGTTCGGCTTTTTCGGCGTCTGGGTGAACACCTTCACGCACACGCCGCGCTTGAACGGCGAGGTTGAATCCACCGGCCGGTTATGGATGGAGTTAAAATAGTACGCCAAAGCCGGCGCTTTGCTCTTTGAGGCAAGCGGCTTTCGGCCCTTTTTGATGAGTTGGCGGATGGTAGGCATGACTAATACCAAAGAATTGTAAGCGAAGCAGGCCGGTATGTCAAATAAATCCCGTTGCTATCTCCGTTCTTCCATCATCCGGAGACGCAGATCAAGATCTTTATCGGCTGCCTGAAGATTACGAATGTCCTCGTTTGTGCGGGTTATATAGACGGAGACCTGTACCGCAAGCTTTTCCACAAGCTGATGAAGGTCGGCAATGGAGCGGTTTACCTTCTCAAGACCTTCGCGCAATTCCGCAACTTCGGCCTTGGTAGCCATTCCTCGCATTTCGGTACGGATCGTCCGGAACTCATCGTGAATGATCTGGAATTCTTTTTGTGTGGCGAGCGCCAGTTGTTCTATTGTCATAGGACAACAATAAACTTCCCGCACGCGAAGTCAAAAAGTTTTTCATCTTTTTTTAATGATTTGATTTCAACGCACGCACGGGATATAACTATAGAGATAAAAAAGGGCCCGTAGCTTAGTGGTAGAGCAATCGGTTTGCATCCGATAGATAGGGGTTCGATTCCCCTCGGGTCCACAGCACTAGAACAGTCTTCCCGTAAACAGCGCGAAGAAGAAGTTGATGACGGGGAAGATCGCTTCAAAGCCGAAGAAGACGAAGATGAGCACGAGGATCAGCCCCCATCGTTCCATGAAGTACATGAACTTGTAGGTGCCGGGCGTGGGCGGCAGGATGAGGAACAACAGCTTGGAGCCGTCGAGCGGCGGGATCGGCACAAGATTAAAGATCCCTAAAAGGACGTTGATATAGACGATGATCAAAAAGAAGAAATACGCGCCGTCGAGCGGGCCGCTGAACGTCGGCGTCGCGCCATTCGCGATGGCGGCAAAGAGCGCATCCTTCGTGGCGCCCGCGATCGGTAAAATTACAGACAGCATCCCGAACACGAGCGCGATGAACAAGTTGGTGACCGGCCCGGCGAACGCCACCTTCACCGCGTCTACGCGCGGGTTTTTGAGGTTGTTCGGATTGTACGGCACCGGCTTTGCGCCGGCAAAGAAAAATCCCGTCGTCAAAAATAATATGACGGGCATAAAGAACGACAGGAACGGGTCGAGATGTTTGAGCGGATTGAGCGTGAGACGGCCGGCGTTGCGCGCGGTATCGTCCCCCAGCCGCTCCGCCTCGTAGCCATGCGCCACTTCGTGGAGCACCGCGGAAAACAGCAGGACGACGAACTCGAACACGATGATTGCAATGGTCATAGGGATAATTGTAGCATTAGAGCATAGATACGGAGCAGGCGGCAGACGGCAACCGGGGTTCCGTCATGGCCCCTCCCTATATATACGACCCTCCCGGCAGGATCGTGCCGCGCCCTCGTGGTGAAACGGATATCACGCATGGCTTCGAACCATGAAGTCTGGGTTCAACTCCTGGCGGGGGCACCGACAGAAAACAAAAGCACCCGTGCCTCGCTCCGGCGAGTGACGTGAAACTCCTGGCGGGACAGAAAGATCGCCCTATCACCTACAAGGGCTTGCAGATGAGATCCTCTTCGCCGGAGAAGCTCAAAACGCAGTCATATGACGCGATCGAATTGAGCACGTTCGGCAGTTCGGTCTTGTCCTCCGGTTTATGATAGGCGGACATCGCGACAATGGGCCTATGCTTCTTTATCGTCTCGGTGGCCCCGCGCAGGATGTTCGCCTCATATCCTTCGCTGTCTATCTTCAAAAAATCCATCGGGATATCAAATGAATCGATCGTTTTGATCTCACACGGCTCGCCCCCATCGCCAATGTGGTTTTGCCCGCAGTTTTCGGGCACTTTTACGATCGACGCGGACATGTTCCGCTCCCCCAATCCGCAGTTGAAGATCTTGATGTTCGGATAGTGCTTGGTGTTTTCCTTGAGCATCTCAAACGTGGAGGGTGTCGGTTCGAATGAGTAGATCGTGGATTCCGGATGCGTGACCGCGGCGAAGATCGAAAAAGCGCCGATGTTCGCGCCCGCATCCACGATCGTTCCATGAGCAAGCCCGACATGATATTGGTCGCACAGGATCACCTCGTTGACCAGTCCCTTCGTGAGAGACGGCGTTCCGATGAAGGGTTTGCCGAAAAGCGTCGTCGTCACGTTCTTTTCGGGAAAATAATGGCGGTACGTGGGGAAATAATAGAGATCCAATATCCTTTTTATGAGCAGCCAAAAACCGTACTCTTTGTACGTCCTTTTCGCCCTCTGCCAAATACTCTCCGCCCGGTCAGAATTCATTGGTGGAATATTTATAACCTAGAATGGATTTTGAGTCAAATTCCATTCGCGGGTCATTTCAAGTGCAAATAAGTGACGTACTCCCCGGGTTCCGCTTCGCTGCACCCGGGGCTTCTTTTTCGGGTCATCATGCAAACGCGATCAGAAGAGTTTGGTCGTCTGCGGCTTCCGTTCTTTCTTGTCCTGCCACTCGATGTACTTCTTGAT
>DATJLR010000005.1:0-7903 GCA_035509435.1 Minisyncoccota bacterium
ATATACGCCGTAGAGATCACGATAGCAGGTTTTTGTGGCGTCGCAGCCCCATCCATTGCAGGTATACGTACCGGCAGGAGTGAAGGTGCCCGAGGTCAGGAGAACTGAGGCGTGGGAGGCGGAAGGGAGGAGGAATATACCAATGGCAACAAATGCGAGGAAGAGATACGTAAACCCACGACTAGATTTCATAAGGGGTGATTGGTTTTCTTATAGGAACGAAGAACCTTTCCAGTTTGCAAAAGCTATGGCGATTAACATTGCATAGATTAAATAGACAAGGAAAACTCCTACAGAAAAACATAGGAATGATCCTAATAAAATTAATGGGGTTATCTTCATCTTTTTTATAGAGAGAATTATCCAATAAAGAAGCGTAATAATAAATCCGATAAAGAGGGAGTACCATAACACGAATGGTGTCTCCATCGAATGGATACTTGGGAGAAAATGACTTAGCGCATCAAACCCAGGTATCCCAACATTTCCAGTCAACATCCCACTGCCAATAATCACTACCAATCCCGTGATAAATCCGATTGCGATATAAATAAGATATTTTTTCATTGAATTCTTTTTATAGATTATACTCAGGGTTGGAATAATCCTAGAGGTCCATCTGTATGTGGGGTGGAAATATCAATAATCCCAGCCATTATACTCTTCTCGGATTAAATATTTCAAAGAAAACCACCTCGAAGGACAGCATTAAAAATGGCGGAGGGGGCTATACGATCGACCAGTAATCGTTGCCTCATGGAATTGCTTTCAGTATAGCAATCTTGGAAAGTGGCGCTTGTGGATAACTTCCCCAATTACTTCTCTCCCTGGTCCACCGCATGGCCCCCAAACCGGTTGCGAAGCGCGGACAGGATCTTTCCGATGTAGCTCGGCGACTTCTTTGACTTCACGCGGAACTTGAACGAGTCCTCGATCACCTTCACGGGCACTTTCAGTTTTTTGCCGGTCTTGACCGTCCACTCGCCCTCTCCGGTGTAGGCCACCGAGCCGGACACGGACTTGAGGTCCTGGCCGTAAAGCTTGTACGCCTCGCCAAGCCAGCCCACGAGCTTTGACTCGATGACGCTGCCGCGATTGTAGACGGCGGCCACCTGCTCGAGATCCAGCTTGAACGGCGACCTCTTCATGATCGCGAATCCTTCCGCGAGCGACTGCATCATGCCGTACTCGATGCCGTTGTGCACCATCTTTACGAAGTGGCCCGCGCCCGACGGGCCAAAGTACGAATAGCCGCCCGGCACGGAAAGGTCGCGGAAGAGCGGCTCCAAGCGCCGGAACATTTCGCGCTCGCCGCCGATCATGAGCGATCCGCCGTTGCGCGCGCCCGACGGGCCGCCGGAGAATCCGACGTCCATAAAATGAATGCCGCGCTTTTTGAGCAACTTTGCGCGGCGCACGGTGTCTTCGTAGAACGCGTTCGCCGCATCTATTATAATGTCGCCCTTCTTGAGATGCTGAACGATCCCGTCTTTGCCGAAAAGCAGATCGTCATTCCCCTTTCCTGCCGTGATCATAAGCCAGATCACGCGCGGCGTTTTGAGCTGTGCCACAAGATCGGCGTGCGAGAAGACGCCCTCGATTCCCTCTTTGATGATATTTTCCACCGGCGCAGGCGAACGGTTTGAAGCGACGACGCGCCAGCTCTTCTCGTGCAGCTGCCGTGCGACGTTCGCGCCCATCTTGCCGAGACCGAAGATGCCTATCTCGCGCCGGAGCGGCGGCCGCGTGGCGGCGGCGCCTGTGGAATTTTTTTCCCAGCCAAAGTCCTCGCGCGGCTCCACGATGGTGGCCGCCTCTGCGACGACCGCCTCCGAGTCCGGCGTGTAGCGGCGCAGTGGCACAAGACCCTTTGACCATCCGCGGACGATCGGATCGATGAAGCGCCACATCGCGGCGATCTCGCGCGACGAGACAAAGAGCGTCTGATCGCCGTCAATGCAATCGAGTAGGAGCTTTTCGTATTCCTCCGTGTACTGCGACTTGTGTCCGCCTTCGCGCAGGTCCACGTTGAACACGCGCTCCTGCATCTTCATCTCGATGCCCGGCTTCTTTGCCCAGAAGCGGATCGTGATGCTCTCATGCGGATCCTGCTGGAAGATTATGGAATTCGTAAAGTGGCGCGGCGTTGCGCTCGCGTTGCGACCGTCGCCGTCGACGGTGTACAGCCCGCAGAGGCATGGTTGTTCATGCTTGAACACCACCTCGATCTCGGTGATCTCCTCATCGCGCTTGGGATCGATGATGCGCTTGCCCGCCTCCATATAGATCGGCACGCCCTGCCAGCGCGGATGCGTAAGCTCAAGCCCGACCTTAAAGTACGTCTCCACGTCGGACTTCGGGTCCACGCCTTTGATGCCGCGATAGCCCTCGTACTGCGCGCGGAAAGTCTTCTTTGCGATCTCCGACGGCGTGAGCGGCTTCAATGTCTCGAGCACCGCGGCCCGGGCGGCGCGGATGGCATCCGCGCTCATATCGCGCGGAGGATCCATTGTGACGAGCGCGATCATTTCGAGCAGATGGTTCTGCCCCACGTCGCGCAGCGCACCCACGCCCTCATAGAACGGGCCGCGATCCTCCGCGCCGATGTTCTCCAGCTCGCGCACATAGATCTTTTCGATCAGCTCACGGCCCCAGTTATCCTCAAAAAGATTGTTCAAAAACCGGAATGTCAGAATGTTCTGCAATGTCTCCTTGGCGAGGTAGTGATCGATGTTATAGACCTGCTTGTCGGTAAAGAGCCGCGCGATGCGTTCGTCGAGCGCCTTCGCGGTCTTTTCGTCGTGCCCGAACGGCTTCTCCACCACCACACGCGTCCAGCCACCGGCGCCCGCGTCGCAGAGTTCCGTGAGCCGCGCCTTGTGAATGTTCTCGAAGATCGTGTTATAGAACTGCGGCGGCACGGAAAGATAGAACAGCTTGTTGGAACACTGGCCGTGCTCGTCGTCGATCTTGCGGAGCGCGTCGCCGAGCGCCACATAATCCGAAAAGACATCGAATGTGATCTTGTGATAGACGACGGTCTTCAAGAACGATTTGATGGACGCGGGCGACGCGTCTTTTACCTTGACCTCTAAAATTGCCTGAATGTGGCGCTTGAGGTCGTCATCGTTCCAATCACGGCGCGAAACGCCCACCAGCCGGAAGTGCGGCGGCAAAAGCCCCTTCTCGTGCAGGTTGAAAAGCGCCGGCGCGATCTTTTTTGTCATCAGGTCGCCCGTGACGCCGAGCACGACGAACGTGGTCGGCAGATGTGATCTAGGATCGGTCATGGTGTATCTATTATACTACAAACTCATTCCTCTATCTTGTAGCCGTACCCGTGCACGGTCTTGATCAGTTTATGCTCGTTGCCCTCGTCGATCTTGGCGCGCAGGAAGCGCACATGGACGTCCACCGTGTTCGTAAACGGGTCGGCGTTCACGTCCCAGACATGTTCCAGGATCATGCCACGCGTGAGCGTCGTGCCGGCGTTGCGCATGAAGTATTCGAGCAACGTGAACTCTTTGCGGTTCAGCTTGATCTCATGCCCCGCGCGCGTCACCGTGTGCGCGAGCGTATCCATCGTAAGGTCCGCGATCGTGAGCTTCGGCCCGGTCAGTTTCTTCTCGCGCCGCAGGAGCGCGCGGATGCGCGCGAGGAGTTCCGCCACGAAGAACGGCTTCGTCAGATAATCGTCCGCGCCGATGTTCAGCGCCTCGATCTTCGTGTGCGCATCGTTCACGATGGACAGCATGATGATCGGGAACATCCTTCCTTTCGCCCGGATCGCCTGGACGATATCGATGCCGTTCTCGCCGTGCCCGAGGTTGATGTCGATGATCGCGATGTCGTACGGATTGACCTTTGCCCACATGAGCCCCTTTGCCGCGCCCTCCGCCCAATCGACCGTGAAGTGCTCCGCCTTAAGCCCGTTTATTATGAAATGCGCTATCTCCCGCTCGTCCTCGACTAATAATATTTTCATACCATCCACAATACAGGATGGACATTAAAAATATATTAAATTTTTTATCAAGAAAAGATAAAGAAAATGCAGGCAAATGACATGCGTTTTGCCCACTATCTTTCCTTTCCTCCGTCTACTGGCTGCTTGAGGTGGAGACCGAGAGAAGCGTGATCGTGAAGTGGAGCGTTGCGTTCGGGGGGATCACGGAACCGGCGCCGCCTGCGCCATAGCCGAGGGCCGGCGGGATGGTGAGCGCGCGCGTGCCGCCCACCTTCATGCCCACCACGCCTTCGTTCCATCCCTGGATGACCGACTGGCCCGGAACCGTGCTGCCGATCGTGAACGTGAACGGCGTGCGGCCCGGGTTCAGCGAGCTGTCGAAGACCGTTCCGTTGTCCAGCGTGCCGGTGTAATTCACCGTCACCGTGTCGCCGTTCTGCGCCACCGTCCCCGTCCCTACCGTCGTGTCCTGAATGATCAATCCGTCGCTCATGGTTTGTGTTGATGTTGAGTTTGTATTGCCTGTCGTTGTAGTTGATGGTGCCGTTCCGCCCGTCCCCGCACCTGTGTTTGCAGTTGACCAGATCAGGCTGTTCGCATACCAGATCCCCGTCCAGATAAGCGCTACCGCAATCACTATGTATAACACAATTGAAAATCCCTTTTTCATGATGTTTTTTGTATTTTTAAGAAATATTATGAAATTTTTGCGCCCGGGGCGACGTCCCCTGCCGGCTGTATGATGACCGGCGCGCCGCCGTCGCCGTGCGCGGCGAGCAGCATACCGTTCGATTCCATGCCCATCATCATCCGCGGATCAAGGTTTGCGATGATGGCCACGCTTTTCCCTGTGAGATCCTCCGGCGCATACACCTTTGCGATGCCCGACAGGATCTGCCGCGGCGCCGCTTCGCCGATCTCGACCTGAAGCTTCAGCAACTTTTCCGAACCCTCAACGCGCTCCGCCGAAATTATTTTGCCGACGCGCAGGTCGGCTTTCTGGAACTCGTCGATGGTCATCGTGGACTTTATCCTAGCACAAAAAAATTGCCGCGGCAAAATCCACCCGTTATCCGCCCGTTACTTCGTGCTTCTTGCCGCCTGACGCCATGTTGCGCTGGTGCTCTTCGGTGTTCAGAAGGCCGCACCGCTTCCATTTTTTACCGCTGCCGCATGGACAGAGGTCATTCCTGCCGATCTTGGGGCCGGGACCGCGCTCACTTGCGGGCGCGGCGCTTGGGATGTTGAGGCCGATCGCGGGAGCGGCCGATGCAGGCGCCGTCCCTTGTTGCTGCCCCTGTGCCGTCGCCAGCTTGAACATATTATTGAATATCCAGCCGTTGAAATTGTTCCAGAAACCTTTAAAGAGCCGGCTCGCTTCCTGGCGATATTCCACGAGCGGATCGTGCTGGGCATACGCGCGCAAACCGACGGCCTCCTGCACCGCCTCCAAGTCCTCCAGGTTCGTCATCCAGAGCATATCAAAGACCTGCAAAAGCTGATTCTTTGCCATTGGGCTCTCTGCCACGGCTACGCTCATTTCTTTGATGGCCTGGATAAAATCATCTTCGATCTTCAGGGCAGCCGAATTGGCGACGATTGCCGCCTCTTTCATCGCTTTCCGCGCCTCTTCCTCGGCCTGGTCGCGGTCATTTCCAAAGAGCGTAAAGCCGGGGCCAAACGTCGCCGTAAAGTGCGCGGTTGCGGCCTCCTCAATGACGTTCGCGATCGCCGTCTTGTCGGTGAGCTCAAGGAATTCCGTGCGCCGCTTGTAGACCGCGCTCCGCTGGCGGTTCAGCACGTCGTCGTATTCAAGGAGGTGTTTGCGCATGTCAAAGTTGGCGCCCTCCACCTTTTCCTGCGCCTGCTCCACCGCTTTCGTGACCATGCCGAATTCGATCGGCTCGTTCTCCGGAAGGTCGAAGCGCTCCATGATCCCCTTGATGCGGTCGCCGCCAAAAATGCGGAGCAGGTCGTCGTCAAGCGAAAGGAAGAACTGCGATGAGCCCGGGTCGCCCTGGCGGCCGGCGCGGCCGCGAAGCTGGTTGTCGATGCGGCGCGCCTCGTGGCGATCGGTGCCGATCACGTGCAGGCCGCCCAGCTCCCGCACCTTCGTTGCCTCCTCTGGATCGGGCGGATTGCCGCCGAGCAGAATGTCCACGCCGCGTCCGGCGACGTTCGTCGCGACCGTCACCGCGCCGGGGCGGCCGGCCTGCGCGATGATCGCGCCTTCGCGCTCGTTGTTCTTTGCGTTCAACACCTCATGCTTGATCCCCGCCTGCGAGAGCGCCGCGCTGATCATCTCATTCTTGGAAATAGAAGTGGTGCCGAGCAACACCGGCTGGCCTTTTTTCTGGCGCTCCTTCACGTCTGCGGCGATCGCGTTCAATTTCGCCGTAAAATTCTTGTAGATGAGATCGTTCATATCCTTCCGCGCAAGCGGACGGTTGGGCGGAATGCTCTCCACTTCAAGGGTGTATACTTTAAAGAATTCCTCCGCGGATGTCTGCGCCGTTCCCGTCATGCCCGCGAGCTTCTTGTACATGCGGAAATAGTTTTGGATGGAGACCTTGGCGTACGTGCGCGACTCCTGCTGGACCGCCACGCCTTCCTTCGCCTCGATCGCCTGGTGCAACCCCGCCTGATAGCGCCGTCCGACGAGCAGGCGCCCCGTGAACTCGTCCACGATGTACACTTCCCCGTTCTTCACCACATAGTTCTTGTCCCGCTCGAAGAGCGCCCGCGCCTTGATGCTCTCTTCCATGTAATGAACCAGCCGGATGTTCTCCGGAGCGTAAATATTCTGCACGCCGATCATCTTTTCCACCTTTTCCACGCCGGCGTCCGTAATGCTGATCGTGCGCTTCTTCTCGTCCACTTCATAGTCCTTGTCCTTTTCGAGATTCGCCGCGATGCGCGCGAAGGCCTTATAAAAATCGCTCGATTGGGAATCCGGCGCGGCGATGATGAGCGGCGTCCGCGCCTCGTCTATCAAAATGCTGTCCACCTCGTCGATGATCGCAAAGTTGTGGCCGCGCTGGACGCGGTCCTCCACGCGGTACGTCAGGTTATCGCGCAGGTAGTCAAAGCCGAACTCGTGATTGGTGCCATAGGTGATATCGGCCGCATACGCCTCACGCCGGGAGACGGGGCGCAAAAATTCCTGCTGGACCAAAAAACTGCCGGTGGCCTCCACCTTCTTCTCTTCGGCTGCCTCGTTCTCTTTCGGGATCTCCCACTCCGGATCATAGAGGTATGCCGCGCCCGGCACGATCGATCCGACCGTGAGCCCGAGCAGCCGATAGATCTTTCCCATCCACACCGCGTCGCGGCGGGAAAGATATTCGTTGACGGTGACGACATGCACGCCGTTCCCGGTGAGTGCGTTCAGATACGCGGGCGCGACGCCGGCAAGCGTCTTGCCTTCTCCGGTCATCATTTCGGCGACGGCGCCGCCGTGCAGGGCGAGCCCGCCGATCAGCTGGACGTCGAACGGCCGCTGGCCGAGCGTGCGCCGCGCCGCCTCGCGCACCAGCGCGAACGCCTCAACGGCGATCTCTTCCAGCGTTTCGTCCACGCGCCCCTCGCGCGCGGCGGCGCTCACGCGCTCCCGGAGTGCAAGGCTTTTGGCGGTCAGGTCGCCATCGGAAACGGCCTCCATCGCGGGCTCCAGGGCGTTGACCTCCTTTACTTTTGCTTCCAGCCCCGCGAGCGAGCGGCCCTGGAACATCTTTTTAAGTCCTTCAAGCATCCAAAGGATTATAGGCGATTATAGGCGATTTTGCGAGCAATAAGAAATAAGTGACGTACTCCCCGGGTTCCGCTTCGCTGCACCCGGGGCTTCTTTTTCGGGTCATCATGCAAACGCGATCAGAAGAGTTTGGTCGTCTGCGGCTTCCGTTCTTTCTTGTCCTGCCACTCGATGTACTTCTTGAT
>DATJLR010000006.1:0-14881 GCA_035509435.1 Minisyncoccota bacterium
GAATGGTTGAGGGATCGCGTTTGCATGGAACAGGCCTCCGCTTCGCTCCGGGATTGATTCATCCCCGGGCTCGAGCGTGAGATATGCATAGTATACCGCGTCACGACGGCTCTCGCCCGGGGTTTCCTCTAATAGAAAAAAGAAGGTGACGGCATGTCACCTTCTTTACAATATGCCTGGAGTTACGATCGGCATAATATCGAGCAGGGATGAGACCCGAAAGTCCGCGCGAGAGAAATCCTGCAGCAAGAAGTACTCGCTCGGGATCACCGCACACGCAAGACCGGCGCCCTTCGCCGCTTCGACATCAAGCGCCGTATCGCCCACGACGAGCACGCGATCTGCCGGGACATCCAATTTCTGCCTCGCGATGATGTACACCTCCGGATCGGGCTTTCTTCGGACGACGTCCTTTCCCGTGACGATCGCGGAAAACATTCCGTCGAAGCCGAACCGGCCGATGAACTTCTCCACTACCGATCGCCGATTGGTGGTTCCGATCGCGAGCGGTATTTTCCTGTCATGGAAAAAATTGAGAACGGGAGTGGCAAACGGGGCAAGCGTAACATTCGCGTCCCACAGGTCATCGTAACGAGCGCGATTCTCTGTGATGAGCGCCGTATGTTCCCCGTCCGGAACGCCGCGCGCGCGGAGAAATCCCGGCATCGCGTCCATTGATGATCTTCCGGGGATGGTCATCCTCTCCTGTTCGGTAAGCGGCATCCCGTGAAGCCGCATAGTGGCACACATCGCTTCGACGTTCAGGTGCTCCGAAATGAGCAGCACCCCGTCGAGATCGAAAATGATCGCATCGAATCCCTTCATGACGCCGCTCCTTTCTTGTAAAATGACTACTGGCCATATTATACGCCACAACCTTGCTTTTGTCAAAAAAATGAGGCGCCGCCATATTGCTGGCGACGCCTCTACTGCTACCGTTCCTATTCCGCAAAGAGCCTTCTCTTCCACGCCTCTGCGACCTTTCTTGCGTGCTGTGCCGCAACGCCGGTATAGAGGGTTGGATCAGCGAAGATCTGCCGCTGTGCCTCCGTCATCTTCTCAAGATACGGCCTGATCTCCGGATCACGAGTGACGATGGATTCGAGCGGCTGATCTTCCCGCTGTGCCTGAAGGGTGAGCGTGCGCACCTTCTCGTGCGCATGAGGATGCCCCATTGCGGCGAGAATGATATAGAGCGGTTCTGAAACGATCATCCCGCGCTCCATCGCAACATTGCGCGCAAGGCTTTTCTTGTCCACCTTGAGCTTTTTCATGACCCCGGTGAGCCGCTTTGCGGTCGTTACGAGGTACGAGATCATCTCTCCGTACGTGCGCGACGAAGCAGAGTTCGTCAGATCACGCTGATGATCGCTGATCTGGTCCATGAACACCGTGATGATCCGCGGCATGACGATCTTCCAACAACTTTTGGCGTTCTCGAAGTTGATAGGGTTTCGCTTCTGCGGCATGGTGGACGATCCCACCTGAGCCGCCCCGAACTCCTCCCCCACTTCCCCGATCTCCGTCCGCTGAAGGTTGCGCATATCGTCCCCGATGTTCGCAAGGATCCCCGACGCGATCGTCACTTCCGCCAAAAGCCGCGTGAGCGGTTCCGGCGGAGCGATCTGGGTGGAATGCTCAGCGGGATGAATGCCGAGCTTCCACATCACTTCGCCTTCGAACAGCCACGGGTCATCGAAGAAAAGCGATGAGGCGTTGTACGCGCCGACCGCTCCTGAAAACTTCCCCCGAAGACGATCTGCCAGCTTTGCGAGCGATTGGATGGATATTCCCAAGCGGCTCACGTAGCTTGCGATCGCGAATCCGAACGTGATCGGGACCGCGTGCTGGCCGTGCGTCCTGCCGACCTGGACGGTGTCCGCTTCCCGGATCGCGATGTCGATAAGGACTCTTTCCAGTGCGATGAGCGCCGGAACGAGGACCTTTTCGACCACATCCTTGTACCGGGCCGCGTTTGCGGAATCCACGATGTCATATGACGTCGCCGTCATATGCACGAACGGCTTCGCTTCATCGCTTACGAGCCTGGCGATGCAGTTCACCAGCGCCCGGACGTCATGGCGCGTGGTCTTTTCTTCTTCGTATACGTCCTCCGTCGTCACCTGCTTGCACGCCTCTTCCACTTCCAAAACGACGGACTCAGAGCATACTTCACGGACAAAAAGCGTACGCACAAGAGCGATCTCGACGCGCTTTTTGTAATCGGTGAAGGCGTTCTCCGAGAGATATTTTGCGACCTCCGGATCCCAGTAGCGGTAATCCACCGGCGAAAGGCTGTCAAAAACATCCCGCATGTTCATCGCTTCCTCCTTGAGTTAAAGAACTGAAAACGCCTTCAGGGTACCAGCGCCTCAGGATTTTATCAAGCGAATGCATTTGCCTTTTTCTCGGGTCTCTTTTAGGATAATTGCGCTCTTTGAAGTATCCAAAATGGCTGTTCAAGAAAGGAATCACCCGATGAAAGACGATCGCTATGAGGTCGTTGGCAACCTGGTATCTGAATGCAAGTACGGAGAGAACGCATGGCAAGCGCCGGCACAGCTCTTCCAGACCGATGACGAAGACGCGCTCGCGCTCCACCGGTTCACGCTCGTTGCGGGAACCGAACCGAGCTACAACAACCTTTGCGACATCGACCGGATGTTGCAGACGATCACGCACATGAGAGCGGTTCTCGGAGACCTCCTTGCCGTGGCAGTGAAGCACGGCAACGCCTGCGGCGCCGCACATGACATCAATCCGGGGGATGTCATCAAGAAAATGATCTGGGGAGATCCTCGCGCGATCTTCGGCGGCCTTGTCATGGTAACCTTTCCGGTCGACCTCCATATCGCCATGACCCTGCTTCGCTATCAGATGACGACAGGAAAACGGGTCCTCGACGGCGTCATCGCACCATCGTTCACGCCAGCGGCAACAGAGCTCCTGTCGCGAAAGGAAGGAAAGTGCCGGTTGATCGAAAATCCGGCGCTGCTCGTTCTGCGCGGCAGCGACGCCCTCGACCGCAACCCCCGCTTCCGCTTCGTGCGAGGCGGCTTCCTCCGGCAACCCAACTACACGTTCGTGCTCGATCTCCTCGATCCCCGCATTGAGCACTATGGCAGGCTTGTGCTCCAACAGCTGGAAGATCTGAAGCTCGCGTGGGCGATCGGCTGCACGAGCAACAGCAACACGATCACCCTCGTGAAAGACGGGCGGCTGATCGGAAACGGCGTGGGCCAGCAGGATCGCGTGGGCTGCTGCGAGCTCGCGATCAAGCGGGCACGTGACGCAGGCCACGAAATAGAAGGTGCGGTCGCGTACAGCGACAGCTTCTTCCCCTTTCCCGACGGTCCGGAGGTCCTTGCCAAAGCCGGCATAAAAGCGATACTCGCCTCAAGCGGATCGCTGCGGGATGCGGTGGTCAAGGAAACGTGCGAAAAACTCGGCGTCACGCTCCTTATGATCCCCGACCCCATCGGCCGAGGCTTTTACAACCATTAGTGCATTTTGAAGTCATCGCGGCGGCGATCCGGAATTTGGATCGTCGCCGCTTTTATCATTAAAAACATTTAAAAAACAGAACGCCATCACCGGGGGTGGTGATGGCGGGGAGAAACGCGGCGCGATGGGGGTGGACCGCTCTCCCATCGCGGCGGATCGGGAGCGTCGCTCTCGATGTCGCAGCAGTGTCGCGACAGCCATTTGAGCTCTCGCGAGCGGGTGGCAAACCGGAGAAATCCCGGTGTCTTCAAGAATTTTTCCTGGAGCCTTTGCCCGAGATCGGTTTGCCGGTCGCGGAGCGCATGCCCGTCGGAAAAACGGGAAGCCATCCAGTCGTTCTTGTCGATGGGATCGGACGGATGGCGTGAGATGACCAAGGAAGAGGGTTCTTCGGCCGACGGCGCCGAGATGGTTGATTGGGAAAATGCAGGAAGGGTGTTCGCGCCGAACAGTGGCGCAAGGATCAGGACCGCAATCGTGCGCTTCATGCATCGCTCCTCGGTACAGGATGTGGAGAATGAACCACTTGTGATTATCGCATAGCGCCGCCGCCGTTGCAATTTCCATTCATCCTTCATACAATAACTCTGATATTGCCCCTATAGCTCAGTTGGTAGAGCTGCTCCCTCTTAAGGAGAAGGTCCCAGGTTCGAGTCCTGGTGGGGGCACAAAAAAGCGCGCGCTTTTTTATTGTTTTATGGCAGCGGGAAGCCATTGCTTGCCGGATATGTTCCTTTGTAGCATCATCGCCGGCGCTCCCCGTGAGCGCCTTTTTCATTTGCCAAAACGCAAAGACTGTGGCATTTTGATAGCAGCAAGGTTCGCCCGCTGCGTGCGACAAAGGAGAGACAATGGCACTGCCAAACCCTGTTTCGATCCACGGATCCCCTCACCTTCTTTTAGAACAGCTCGGGGTAAGGTCAAGCGAGCTGGATATGATGGCGGCGCTTGGGGCACTCAGAAGAGAACTCTCGCGCATGGACGATCATGGCGTACAGAATCTCGCCCATCGATTTGCGGAGTTTATCGCAAAGAGGCAACACATTTCCGATCGCAACCAGATAGGCACCATCTATGTGGACGCCCTCGAAAACCTGAATAAGCTGCGCGAGGAGGAAAGGGAGTCCCTTCGTCAACGTCCCGCCTGACCCCGTTCACTTCCTGCATCCCCGTTCCCTGATCGGCGCTCCCCGCGAGCGCCGATCTTTCTATTAATAATATATAAAATGAAAAGCGGCGCACCTTTTGGGGGAAGGCACGCCGCGGTCGCGGGGGAAGCACAAGATCGATTTGCTACGTCATCGGAGGTTCTCCTTTTGGCGCAGGCATGCGTTGGTGGAATGCGCGGGGCGCGGAGGCGGGAACGTTGTTCCGGCAGCAATCGCGCCCCTGCGCATTTGCGGGCGCTCTCAGGGACGCCCGCCGGCCGTCAGGCGGCGCCGACGGCGGCGTTCAGGCTGATCAGCTCATGGTTGCTCAAAACAAAAATATGATCATACAGCGAATGGTGATTCACTCGATACCATTCCTCCTCGGGCACGCCCGATCGATCTTCTGAAAGGGTCTGGCAAAAGTATACAGCATCCAATGCATTTGTCAACCTGACACGTCGCGCTGTCCTTGCGAAGCCGGATATGCTATACTATTCGCACATCAATGCTTCAGATAGCCTCCGACACGCCGCTTTTTGAAGTTGTGGGAGCACGGGTTCCCGCTTTGCGCCGTCTTGAGAAGATGGGGATCAAGACCGTGGGCGATCTTCTCTGGCACTTCCCCACCCGCTACGAAGACTTCACAAAAGTGTATCCCGTCGCCGAGCTTGAGCCGGGACAGCAGGCCACGGTGCAGGGCATCGTGGAAGAAGTGCAGACCAAGCACAGCTGGCGGCGCGGCATGAGCATCGTGGAGGCCACGATCGCGGACGACAGCGGCGTGATCCGCGCGGTGTGGTTCAACCAGCCGTACGTCGCGAACGTTTTGAAGGCCGGACGCGCGGCGAACCTCGCCGGCAAGGCATCGCTCTCGGAAGAAGGCGAAATATATCTGAGCAATCCCGTCTATGAAGTGATCCACATGCGCGACGCGGCGCATCAGGAGATGAACCACACCGCGCGGCTCGTCCCCGTCTATCCCGAAACGCGCGGGCTCACGTCGCGCGGGATCCGGTTCGTCACCCAATCGCTCTTCCGCAAGAAACCGGTGCTCAAAGAATGGATCCCCGGCGAAATCTTATTGGAATTTAATTTTCCGGAACTGAACGAAGCGATCCATTCCATCCATTTTCCGGCGACCATCGAGGATGCGAACGCGGCGCGCGCGCGGTTCTCGTTCGAAGAGCTGTTCCTTCTCCAAATTTTGAACATGCAGCAGAAGATGCGCCTCGCGCAGGAACAGGCGCCGGTCATCAAGGCGGACATCGAGCGCGTGAAGGCGATCCTCGCCAAGCTCCCCTTCGAGCTCACGCAGTCGCAGAAGCAATCGCTCTGGGAGATCATCAAGGATATCGAGCGGGCGCGGCCGATGAACCGGCTCCTGCAGGGCGACGTCGGCTCCGGCAAGACGGTCGTTGCCGCGATCGCGGCGATCGTCGCCGCGGACAACGGCCTGCAGACGGCGTTCATGGCGCCGACGGAGATCCTCGCGCGCCAGCACTTCGAGACGATGAAAAAATTGTTCGCCACGCTCGCACTCGACAAAGACGGCGGCGGCCAGCCCGCGGTCGGGCTCGTGACCGGCGCATCCGCGCATGTCTTCTACGGAAAAGAGCTGGAATCAAAAGTGCCGAAGCCGGAGTTCGCAAAGAAGGTGGCCGCGGGCGAGATCGCGATCATCTTCGGCACGCACGCGCTCATCCAAAAATCCATGGAGTTCGCATCGCTCGGCCTCGTAATAATAGATGAGCAGCACCGTTTCGGCGTGCGCCAGCGCGCGGAGCTGAACGCGCGGAAGAACGGCAACGGCGCAGGTGGCGCAAAAAACGCCGCGCCGATCCCCCACTTCCTCAGCATGTCCGCCACGCCGATCCCGCGCACGCTCATGCTGTCGGTCTTCGGCGACCTGGACCTCTCTCTCATCACGGAACTGCCCGTCGGCCGCAAAGCGATCAAGACCAAGATCGTTTCCCCGCTCGAACGCACCGCCACCTACAAGTTCATCCGCGCGCAGATAAAAGAGGGGCGCCAGGCGTTCGTCATCTGCCCGCGCATCGATCCGGACGATGAAGGCGGCGAAGAAGTGAAGGCCGCGCCGGGCGGAAAGGCCGCAGCGGCAAAGAAGTTGGAATTAAAATCCGTCAAGGAGGAGTTTGAAAAATTGTCGCAGAAGATATTCCCCGACCTCCGCATCGCGATGCTGCACGGCCAGATGAAGCCGAAAGAGAAAGAGGACGTCATGCGCGCGTTCAAGGACCGCGAGTTCGACGTTCTCGTCGCGACATCGGTCGTTGAGGTCGGCGTGGATGTGCCGAACGCGAGCATTATGATGATCGAGGGCGCCGACCGCTTTGGCCTCGCCCAGCTCTACCAGTTCCGCGGCCGCGTCGGGCGCGGCGAATACCAATCATACTGTTTTTTGATGGCGGACTCGCAGGCCGCCACCGTGAACGCGCGCCTCAAGGCGATCACCGAAGCAAAGAACGGTTTCGAGCTCGCGGAAAAAGATCTCGCTCTCCGCGGTCCGGGGCAGTTCTTCGGCACCGTGCAGACCGGACTCCCCGACATCGCAATGGAGGCGCTGAAGGATCCCGAGCTCGTCAAGCACTCGCGCGAAGCGGCCGCAAAGGCGCTCTCCTCAGACCCGCAATTCAAGAAGAGTCCTGCGCTGCGTAAGAAGGTGGAAGAGTTCCGCGCACGGGTACATCAGGAATAATAAATCTGCGGGGGGCGCTGCGCTTTTCGCATTCAGTAAGGACGCAAGACAAAAAGCGGCGGCCGGCGCTGTATTCTAAAATCACAAATTGTGATTTTAGAATACAGGATCCGTGCCGCATCCCTAAAGAATACCCATATCGTTCGCCGCCACACTGAGGAACACCACCCCTCTATTCATTATTGTGGCGGCAGCGCCGATTTTGGGTACCGCCCTTTGGGCGTCACCCAAAAACCGAGTCTAAATTTGCCTCCGAGCATCAGGCGCGTCTGCGCTTCGAGGCCGGGGAAGGCGCCGAAGATGATGAGCGTTATGGGCATGAGCGCCCATTGCAATATGAATATCAAATAGTCCACGGGGCGCAAACCGCCCGGCTTTTCGGGCAGGAGCATAACGGAGAGCACTGCCGAGCTTGCGATGCCGATCATGGAAAGCGTGATGATGTCGCGCGTGACGTGCGGAAGCGAGTACGAAAGTATTGAATGTCCGAAGTGCGCGCCGCCGAGCGCGAGCGGCAGCCAGCCGAGCGCAAAGATGATGAGCGAGTTCGTCGCCCACGAGTGAAATCCCTCGATCGCGTTGAACGTCCAGTAGCGTTTCTTTCCCTCCGGGATCTGCGGATCGTTCCTGAATCCCTCCAGCATGTACGGGATGTTCTCCACGCCCCAGCCCCATCGCCGCTGCTGCTTGTAAATATTTTTCATCGTCCCCCAGAACGTCGGCGCCATGTTCACATCCATCGAGACCGGATAGAACAACGGCTCAACGCGAAAATCGCTGTGATAGCGAAGATAGCATTGCCAGAATACGCGCGAATCCTCCGACACGATCGCCTTATCCCACCAGCCGATGTCGAGGAGGGTGCGCAGCGGGATGGACTGCGACGAGAACGACGTGAGGCGCTCCGGCCGCGACTGCTGCATCATTTGCCAGAACGTCGTCGAGAACGCGACGACCCGTGCGAGCATCGGCGCTTCGTACACGTTGTTGGTAAAAAGCGGAATCGGCTGATAGATCGCCTGCGTGCGCTTGTCCGCTTTTATATACACGTACGCGAGCCGGCTGAAATATTCCTTGAAGACCTGCGTGTCGATGTCGAAGACCGAGACGAGCACGTGCTCCGGCGCGAGCCCCATCGGTTCCACGATCTCGCGCAACGCCTGCTGCCCCGCCCACGTCTCGTTGGATCCTTTGCCCGGGATCTCATCCGGCAGATCCGCCGGATGCTCAGTCACCAGAAATTTCCCGAAGTACGAACCGTACTCCGCCCGGATCTTCTCCGCCGTCGCCCGCGCGCCCGCGCCCGCGCGCGCCTCGAGCGCGAGCACGACAAGCAGCCGCTCGCGCGGATAGTTCGCGCGCGTGATCGACTGGAAACTTTCCCTCACCACCTCGTATGGCTCGTCGAACATCGGCAGGATCACCAGGTGGTAGATGTCGGAAAGCGACGGCCGCGCGCCCGCGGCCGGCGCGGCGCCCTTCACCACCGTGACGCCCTCCGGAAACTCGCCGCGCGTGCGCGCAAGCCAATCCACCTTCATCACCCGCCGCATCTCGCTGAACGTCGCGCGCAGGTGCAATGACAGATAGACGGTCTTCAATACCCAATAGATGTCGAACAGGATGATAAAGATGGAGACCCAGATCGGCAGGAGCCACGAAAAGAGCACCATCAAAACGAGGGTGAGCCACGCCAGCAGTCCGGGGACCATCTCAAAAAAGCGTTTCATATGACGTTGTACACCCTATCACAACCGGCTCAAAACAGATAGAAGCCGCCGTACAGCGTAAAGAACGTGAGGGCGAATCCAAAGATGAGCAGGTCGAGCTCCCATCCGCCCACGAACGGCATCCGTTTGATCCACCGCCACGCGAGGATGACGATGAACTCCGCCATGAAGAACAGGCAGATGTACGGAACCCACACGCCGAGCACGATCCCGATGCCGCCGAAGAATTCCAGGAGTGCCGCGATCGTCCCCCACAATGAGCCGGGTTTGAATCCCATCCCGTTGAAGTTTTTTGCGTTCTGCTTCAGGTCTTTCACCTTGGACCAGCCGTGCACCAGGAGCAGTGCGCCAAGAATGATGCGCGGCACCACGAACCCCAATCCGCCATACCAGAAAAGTAGTGTAGACATAGGTTGGTTGTATGTATTTTGATTGACGGTCGGCGCCGCAATGCCTGCCCGCGCCGCCACGACCTTTCAAAAACCGTTACTTTATTATACTATAGCATCATCGTCCGGCAGGCCTGGCGCGCATCCGTGCGCGCTGGCGCGCCGCACGCATGGCCTCATCGTCTAATGGCTAGGACAGCGCCCTTTCACGGCGTAAATGCGGGTTCGATTCCCGCTGGGGCTACCAAAGGTTTCTTTTTCCCCTCCGACAGCGACCCAACTAACTTATCAAAAGACATAATTAAACTGCTGGACGATAATAAATCCTATAAAATGGTCAATATTCAAACCAGCACGACCTTCGATTATTCTAGCGTGAATCAATTCGAGCGCACCACTGAAAGAACCACAAAAAAAGGGAGGAAGATTGTAGAAACAAGCCAAGCAAAAACAGATTCCTTTATTAATATAAACGCAACGGGTAGCCCAACTATCTTTATCTTGCATCTGAAGCAGCTAACGGAATGGCTTAACTCATAATGAGAATTACCCGATATCTCAACACCACCCAAGCAGAACTCCAAGCAAAAAAGTTCAATATCCTCATTGGGATCAGCTTAGGAAATAAATACTTTACAGACAGTCATATTAAGGACTATGTGCTTTGGGCTATTGAAAATACTAAAGAAAAAACTGCCGTACTCATTCCTGACAAAATCCACGCAATCAACTATGAAGCGAAGAGTCAATATAAACCAGAAAGAGCTTTGGCTTTGGCAACCCGAAAAGGCAAAGAGATAGAGGAAATTATTTTGGGTATCAAAAAAGAGTTCAAGATTCCCAACGATAAATTGCAGATTCTTCACTGGGAGGAAATAGAAAATGAAACATATAATCATATGCTTCATATTTTTTCAGATGCCTTCAAAAACAATACATCATTCAGGGATGCCGTTTTCAACATCGTGAAAGATACTCCTCACTTCAAGGAACTCAACCTCAACGATTCTCAGTACGAAAAGTTATGCAATTATGTCATAGACGAACTTCCTATGCTTATCAGCGGAGTGGAAAAGAACGGCATAGCATACGATCTGCTTCCATATCCTGGCTTTGCCAACATAGATTATCTGGCTATAGATTTACAGGAGGGCAAAAATTTCCCCAAAATTACAGAGCAGCTTCATATCAAAAACAAACTCCGACTGATAGAAGCATATGCAGATTAAGGCTCTTAAAGATATTTAAAGACTGTTAGGGGTATCCAAAGAGACCCCGGAACCCAGCATTTTCCGCTCGATATCCGTGTTAACTCGTATGCCATCCAACTCCGACAGGAAGCTAATCAAAGGTTTTGAATTCTGAATCGTTAGGGCTACCAATTGGGATTTTTGACCAGCATATTCCTGATTAAGCTTATAAATGCTAGTCAATTTCGTGTTCCCAAATTTCTTTCCGTCAAAACCAACTTTTCCAGCGAAAACCATATTTTGGAAACGCGAACGCCGCTCCGGGCTACTCTTTAGGCGCACCCATGTGAACGTATCCTCATCTTGACTCGCCGAGGGCTTTTATAGGGGCCCGGCACTCGATCTCTTTGTTCTCCATCAAAAAATCATACCCTGAAACGGGCCGCTCCTCCAGGAAGTTGACGCATCCCCCAATAGTATTGTAAAAAGTAATCAGCAAATCGGATAAAGGAGGCGTCATGAAAATCATCGAAGCGATCCTCGGCGCCCTTATCATCATGATAGGCGCTTGCTGGTCTCTCGCTATCCTGGGAGGGGATCGCCATCGGCTCAGGATGCGGGTCTTGCACATTGACGTGATCGAAATGGGCCGTTGCGAAAACATAAAGGAATATTGGAAACTGATGAAGCGAAAATATGAGGAGCAGGATTTGCTACTGCGACATCGCACTTCCCTGTTCGCAGCAAAACTCCTCAAAGAACCCGTGGCCACATTCACCACATCCGAAGATCGGATCTATCGGACGATAATGGACGGCGATACCGTCCTCGGTGTTTCTGAAGAAAAAGAGCTCTCGTTTTCGCGTCGGTTCCCTTTTGTCCATCGGATCGTCCTGAATAGGGCCATCAGCATTTCCTTCATAAAAAGGAGCGGCGAAGTTTTTCTGGCCCGCCTCCCCGACCCCCCGAAAGATCTCGTCACCGACATACGGTCGATGGAAAAAATAAAGTCCGGTATTTACTGAAGCACCATAGGCGCATCATTTCATGAGGCGCCTATTCTTTTTGCTCATCCGCGCCGAGCGAAACTTTTTTCCATTCGCATCGTTATTCATATATAATAGATAACGATGAGCACCTCCGAGCACAGCACGCGCGTGGCGATCGCGGCGACCGGGATCGCCGCGGCGGTTTTTTTGTGCGGCATCGTCATCGCGCCGCTCGCGCTGACCGCCCTTATCCCTCGCGCGGCGCTCGCGCAGTCCACCTCCGGCGCCAGCACCGAAACGAGCACGAGCACCGAAACGACGGCGGAGAAACAGGCGGCGCTCGAAAGCCAGCTCTCCCAGCTTGAAGGCCAGATCGACCAGTACCAGAGCCAGATCGCGGCGGACCAGGCAAAAGGGAGCACGCTTACCGGACAGATCAACACGTTGAACGCGCAGATCGCAAAGCTCAACCTCCAGATACAGGCCATCAATATCACGCTCCAGGAGATCGGAACCCAGATCACGCAGACCAACACGCAGATCGGCGTCACGCAGGGGCAGATCACCGGTGAGAAGGCCACGATCGGCAATTTGCTCCAGGTGCTCTATGAGAACGACCACACCAGCTTTCTTGAATCATTTTTGGCGGATCCGCAGATCTCCAACCTGTGGGACGAGGCGCAGAACATCTCGCTCTTTGAATCCAACCTGAGCGCGGACGTGGCGCAGCTCGACACGCTTACCGGACAATTGCAAAACCAGAGCCAGCAGCTCGCGCAGTCGCAAAGCGCGGAAGCGACGGCGGAACAATACGCGGCGGCGCAGGCGCAGCAGGTTTCCGCGAACAAGAGCCAGGTGAACCAGCTCCTCGCGGCCACAAAGAGCGACCAGGCGGCAAAGGCGGCGCTCGCGGCGCAGGCAAAGGCGACGGCGGCGCAGATCCGCAACCAGATATTCCAGCTGCTCGGCGGCGGCCAGCTCACCTTTGAACAGGCATACCAGTACGCGCAGGTGGCATCGCAGGCCACGGGCGTGGATGACGCGATCATCCTCGCCGTGCTCGACCGCGAATCCGCGCTCGGCCAGAACGTCGGCCAATGCAGCTATAAAACCTCCATGAGCCCGGCGAATATCCCGATATTCCTGCAGATAACATCCCAGCTGGGCCTCGATCCCGATAACATGCTCGTATCGTGCGCGAATGCGGACGGCGTGTACGGCGGCGCGATGGGTCCGGCGCAGTTCGAACCGTCAACATGGGAGCTGTATGTATCGCAGATCGCCCAGATCACGGGCGACAATCCCCCGTCGCCCTGGAGCAACGCGGATGCGTTCGTGGCAACAGCGCTCTACCTCAAGGGCGCCATGCAGGGATGCGAGTCGGTCTACAGCGCCCAGCTCGACATCGACCGCTGCACCGCGGCAAAGTACTACGCGGGCGGCAACTGGAAGAGCTACCTCTGGACGTACGGCGAAGCGATCGTGGAGCAGGAGCAGACGTTCCAGCAGGACATCGCGACGATCACGAGCAGTTAACAGGTCTTTAATGTGGGCATGATATAATGGGGGAAGTTCAATGACGCGAGGCAGACGTGAGACGCAGAAATCTCTTTGATCAATGGAACAGAGAGTTGGATCTCATCGGCCCGATCACAAAACGGGTCCCCAACTTTTTGGTCCGCGCGGCCATTTTTTTAAGTGCGGTCGGGCGCAGATTATTTGCCTGACATCCCCACCTTCCACCCTCCCAGTCCCGGAGCCTGCAATATGGTCCGGGCTTTTTTTCATTTGACTATTTTGCCTGAAGACAGTATAATTCTGATAGAACGTCCGTGGCAGAGGAGGCCACCGCAATGACGAAGATCCTTCAGCTTGTGATCATATTTCTGATGGCCCTACTGGTGTTTTTCGTCACTCCCGCATCGGCCACGGCAAAGCATCAGAAGAAGATCGAAAAAACGGACGCGCCGTTTTCGCTGCTCTTCAAGGATGGTTCCATAAAAAACTACGGAACCGTGCAAGAAGCAACCCTTGATGCCGTCGTGTACAACGGCACACACGACGATCGTTGCGAGCTGCGCGAACGGGAGAAAAACGGGAAGTGGAAACCGATCCCCCTCCCGAAGGATAAGCACCCCAACAATGGAGGCTCTCTATGAGAGCCTCTTCACTATTTATCGGACGTGATCGGTTGTACAATAAGAAAATATTTCATATGAACATCCTTGCAATCGAAACATCATGCGACGAGACGGGCATCGCCCTGCTCGAGGCGTCGGGCACCGCGCGGGCGCCGCGGGTGCGCGTGATAGAGAATCTTGTGACAACGCAGATCCCGATTCATCAACCGTTCGGCGGCGTGGTTCCCAACCTTGCCAAGCGCGAGCACCTCAAAAACCTTCCGATACTTTTTGGCGAGCTTCGCGCGAAACATCCGGACTTGAAGCTCGATCTGATCACGGTCACCGTCGGCCCCGGACTTGAGCCCGCGCTCTGGACCGGCATCACGTTCGCGCAGGCGCTCGCCAAGGAATACCGCGTGCCGCTCGTCGGCGCAAATCATCTGGAGGGACACTTGTATAGCTTTTTGCTGTCGCAGAAAAAAACGGGCAGCGAAGGCGGAACCGGCGCCGGCGCGGGCGAAGCAAAAAAACTTTTCCCTGCCGTCGCGCTCATCGTGAGCGGCGGTCACACCATTTTGCTCAAACTTGATTCGTTCACCAAATGGAAGCGGCTCGGCGAAACGCGTGACGACGCGGCGGGCGAGGCGTTCGACAAGGTCGCGCGCCTGCTCGGGCTTCCCTATCCCGGCGGCCCGCAGGTCGAGGCCCTCGCCCGCCGCGGCAACCCGCACGCGATCGCGTTCCCGCGCCCGATGCTCACCGAAAAGAACTATGACTTCAGCTTCTCCGGATTGAAGACGTCGGTGCTCTACTATATGCGCGACCACGGGCTTGGCAAAAAAGATCCCGCGCGCGCGAGGGCCGATATCGCCGCATCGTTCCAGGAAGCCGCGCTTGGCGTGCTCATCAAAAAGACGATCCGCGCCGCGCGGGAGGCGGGCGCACGGACGGTGATGCTCTCCGGCGGCGTCGCCGCGAACAAAGCGCTCCGCGCGCGCCTGCAGCGCGAAGCAAAAAAGATCGGCTGCGCGTTCCTCGTGCCCGACTTCAAATACAATCTGGATAACGGCGCGATGATCGGCATCGCGG
>DATJLR010000007.1:0-133378 GCA_035509435.1 Minisyncoccota bacterium
CACCCCCCACGACAAGCAAAAAGAAACGACGGGACAGACGAAGGGAGGCCGAGGAACAGGCGCGGCACCCGCGACCATTGAACGGAGCGAGGACAGCAGGCCGAGCGGAGTGAAGTAGGACTTGCCGTTTGCGCGGCGTGAGGGCGGAAAAGCGAGGAGATACGGGGAGATTTGGAGTTGCTACCCCTTCAAATTGATACGAAGCATTTGAAGGGGTATTTGAAGGGGTAAACCGACTGTCAGAAATCACGGATTTTGGGTAAAATGAGTTCTAATCGCGACGTATAAATACTCAAACAAAAACAGCATCCCGCAGTTTGACGTCAGAATGATTAAGGGATATCATGACGGCGGTTCGTTGAACTGATTTAAATTGACCGAGAGGATGTTATGGCAAAAAGAAATATGATCCGCTCTTCCGGACAGGTGGTTCGCAAATTGCTCCTTCCTGTAAAGAAGATAAAGACGATCGCGCAGACGGCGAACGCCCGTTTCGACAGGCATCGCCTGGAAGGGCGCTCATTCTGGATCGTCGACCGCATGGAAGATGCCAAAACACTGCCCGATCCCCAGAAGGCGATCATCTTACGCGGCCTTCGCGAACGGATCGTGAAAGAAGGCGGCATGGTCGTGGACACCGGCGAAATGATCATCATCGAGGCCTGGAACTTTGACGGTCCCGCAACTCCGAAGGGAGCATCGTACGCGGATTGCTACACCAAGATCCGGATATTTTTTGCCGGCAGGAAAGTTTCCGAGTGCTCGTTCTTTCGAAGCGAGGATTTTGCGACCCGGAAAATGCTGGATGACACGGTGCGCAAGCTCCGATGGAAACGGCAGGACCACGTCCTCTCCGTCGGTTAGTATCCCTAAAAGCCACCTCATCTTGAGCCACGCGATCCTTGCGTGGCTCTTCAATTATGTGGAGCTTGCCGTGCTGGTTGCGCCGGGCACGATGATCACCATCGTCTCGCCCGGTTTTTTATAGTTGAAGCGCGCGCGAAGTTCTTTTTCCAGGTTGACGGGGTTGGAAAGGTATTGATTCTCTTCCTGAAGAGCCGTTTCCTGCGTCTGCGCCTTTGTTAAATTTTGCTGAACATCCGCCAGTTCGCTCCCCAGCGACCATTCCTGCCGCACGAACGAAAAGACCCGTACCCCGATCACGACAAGGAAGAGTGAAAGTACGACAACGGCGGCGATCTTCATGGCTTTAGTGTAAATGCAATAAAAGAAGCAGGCAAGGGAAAGAAAATCCCCTTATTTCTCCGCGTTATAGATCTGTTGGATCTCGGATGCGGACAATACACGATTGTAAACGCGGACATCGTTAAGATACCCCAGGAAGAAACTGGTGGAGGCCGCGGCGATACCGATCGTCGTGGAATTGTTGTTGTAGGTGACCGTTCCCGTACCCGCGGCCACGCTTTGGCCGTTTTTATACATTGTTACAGAAGATGAGGTTATCACGATCGTCCAAAATTCCCAGACATTCGTAGCACTCACGTTTGCGCTCACACCCACATCCGGACTGAACGTGTTCACATACAGCTGGGAACCGGTGAACTGGATCCGGGGAAAATTGTTCTGACCTATTACGGCATGGTACCCGCTTGTATCGGTCCGATACGACCACCACGCCAGGGTATAGCTCGTACTGGTGCTCGAAAAGACCTTTGACGGAAGCGTGATGTAATCCGTGCTTCCGTCGAATGCCCCCGCCCACCGGCTTGTCTTGCCCGTGGAGTAGTAGCCGGAGGTGCCGGTCGCGGTTCCGCTCCATGTCCCCATGGCGTTGCCGCCGCTCCAGTCGATCGTGCTCGACCCGCTCCCCTCGTTGAGGGGCCAGTAGCCCACAAGGCCCCGTCCCACGTCGGGGATGGTCGAGATGCCGGATCCCGATTCGGCAAGGGTGGGATCGGTGCCGCCGTCGATCGTGCCCGTCTTCGCGTATTTCTGCGATTCCATGAAGGCGGTGATCTCGTATTGGGACCCGTTCGTCTGATAGGTGTAATAGAGGTCGCTTGAGGTCTGGTTCGTCGGATCCACGGGAAGATTGCCGATCGGGCTTCCGGAAGAAAGGTTCGAGAAATTGACGGGGATCCAGCCGGTTGTATTGATAGATCGATAGGTAGTGCTTGCGGAGCATGTATAGAAATACGTACCGGGGGCGGAGGCCACGCCGAGGCCCGTACACTGGTTCGTGCTCGTGGCCGTGGGATCGGGGACGGAAAGATAGGTGGAGGATACGTTTCCCAGGGTATACGAGGCGCTTCCCGATTGATCCGTGTTGTAGAGGTTGATCGCGGTGCTCAAGGTCGCAAGGTCGGAGACCCGGTTCGCGTCCCTGCTTTGGCGCAAAAGCTCAGCGGGATTCAGGGTGAGGACGACAACCACCGCAAGGATCGCGATGATCGCGATCACAACGAGAAGCTCGATCAGGGTGAAGCCGTGGGACACAGGATCAACTCCTCTTTTTTGACTAGGCATATATAGAAGTATAGCAAACGCTTCTACTTCTTGAGTATCTCGCGGAAGACCTCCGGCGAGATGTCCACGCGGGCGCTCGCCTGAAGGCGCTCCTTGCCGGCGGCCTGCTTCTTCCAAAGCTTCATCTTGCGGGTGCGGTCGCCGCCGTTCTTGCCGAAGTTGCCGAGCTCTTTCTTCATGGCGCTGATCGTCTCGCGCGCGATGATGCGGCCCTGCGACTTCGCCTGGAGCGCCTGCGAGAACTGTTCCTTCGGCAAAAGCTCCTTCAGGCGCTCCACCGTCTGGCGTCCCTCGCGCTCCAGGTCTTTCTTTGGCACGATGCGCGTGAGCGCGGGAACCACTTCGTTCACAACGACGATCTCCAACTTTTCCACCTCCGACTCGCGTCCTCCACCGGGCGCCAACTCGTACGTGAACGACGCGTATCCCTGCGACACCGACTTCAGCCGGTCGTCAAAATCGCGGATCAGTTCGCGGAGCGGCATCACCGCCTTGACCAAAAGATTCTCGCCGATGTTTTTGACCTCGCCGATCTCCATGTCGAACACCGTCTGCATATTGAGCACCGCGCTCAGATATTGCTGCGGCGTGAGCACCTCCAGGTCCACGAGCGGTTCCCACACTTTTTCCGGATGGTCCGGAAAATCCTGCGGCTGTTTGATCGTGAACACCTGGCCCTTGTCCTGCACGCGATACGCGATGGACGGAAAGCTCGTAAGGAACTGCAGATTGTATTCGCGCTCGAGGCGGCTTGAGATGATCTCAAAATGAAGCTGGCCGAGGAATCCGACTTTCAATCCGCGCCCCAGCGCTTCGTTGGAGTCCGGCTCGAAGCTGAGCGCGGCGTCGTTGAGGCGCAACTTTTCGAACGCGCGCTTGAGGTCGTCATACTTTGTGTCGGCGTCAGGATAGAACGAGATGAAGACGACGGGCGCCGGTTCACGATAGCCGGCCAGCCGACTGGTTTCTAGTAACTTGTTTCTGGCGTTACCAGTTACTAGTTCCAGGTCTCTCGTTACCAGTACCGTGTCGCCGATCTTCACGAGCGCCGGCTCTTTGAGCCCTGTCGCGATGTAGCCGATCTCGCCGGTATTTATTTTCGGCGCCGCCAACATGCCCGGCACAAAATATCCCACCTCCTTTGCCTTGAAATTATTTTCGCTTGCCACAAGATGCATTTCTTCGGCGGCGAACTCGCCGCCGAACACGCGCACGTTTGCGATGATGCCTTTGTGGTCGTCGTACGCCGAGTCGAAGATGAGCGCTTTCGAGATCGCGCCTTCCGCGCCCTGCGCGGCGTGCGGCGGCGGAACCTGCGCGATCACCGCCTCGAGCAGCTCTTTGACGCCCGCACCCGTCTTCGCGGACACGCGGAAGACGTCTTCGGGCATCACGCCGAGGAGGTCCGCCGTCGCCTCCACCACTTTTTCGATGTGCGGCAGGTTGAGGTCGATCTTGTTCACCGCGGGGATGAGCTTCAATCCCGCCTTCTGCGCGCCGCGCAGGTTGGAAAGCGTCTGCGCCTGGATGCCCTTCGTGCCGTCAACGAGCAGAATGCCGCCCTCGACGGCATTCAGCGCGCGCGACACCTCGTATGAAAAATCGGAGTGGCCCGGCGTGTCGATGAGATTCAGGATAAACGACGTGCCGGCGTGCGGGCCGGTCTCCGCCGTGTATTCCATGCGCACCGGTGCCATTTTGATCGTGATCCCCCGCTCGCGCTCGAGCGGCATGCGGTCAAGGTATTGCGCCTGCATGGATCGCATCGGCACCGTGCCCGTGATCTCAAGCAGACGGTCGGCGAGCGTCGATTTTCCACTGTCAATGTGGGCGATGATGACGAAATTGCGGATGTCTTGAGTGGTGACCATTGCCGCAAGTATACCCGCGAGCTACATGTTCTGCAACGTGAGCGTTATCGTCATGCGTCCGGGGGTGCTCGTCACATTGTCCGTATACGTGGCAAGCCCGTTTTCCTCAAAGACATAGCCGAGCGGGGCGTCCACCTCGATGTGATAATCCCCCGTCGCGCCGCTCGGACGCTCGAAGACGAACTGGTATTGCACGCCGTCCGCCGGCGCGGTGAAGAGCGGATGCGAATAGTTGAACGATAGCGAAGATGACGCTCCTGCGTACGTGCGATCCCATACCGCGAACACCTCCTTTCCGGCTTCCTGCGCCGTCGTCACCTTTGGATAGCTGAAATCCTGTTCCGTGCTCGAGGCGATGGCAAGGAGCAACGGATCGGTGCTATACCCTGCCTTCGCATAATTGATCGGGGCGGGCACGCTCTTCGCGATGCCGCCGCTTTCGTTATCAAGCACCGTCGAAGGCGGAACAAAAAGCTGGAGGTAGTCCTGGTTCGTCGTTTGATACCACCAATACGGGCTCTGATTGCCGGCATGGGTCCGCTTGATCGTCAGAGCGGCATTCAGCGTTCCGCTCGCGCTGATCGTCGCGGAATACGTGACGTCCTGCGAGACATACAGCTCCGACTTGTCGCTGTTCACGTCCGTATTCGCGATCGCAAGATAGTCGCCGTTGAAATTCTGCGGAAGCTGATAAGCATCGCCCGTCGCGCCATACGACTCCGCGAACGTCTGGAACGCGGGATCGGTGAAATATACCATCACATCCCTATCGGCCGCCCAGTTTTCCGCAAAAGAGAGCATCTGCTGCTTCTCCGCGCTCGTTGATGACGCGAGCTGCTGCAACATCGCCGGATACAGTTCCGCAAGGATCTCCTTGGGATAGGTCGCGTTGCCGCCGCTCGTCTTTGACTGCCCCGCCTGTACGATCTTCTGCACCTGCACCACAAAGTTATCCGCGGTGAACGTCGTCGACGCGCCCTTCGGCGTTGATGGCGGCACCGTGACGGGACCCGTCACGGAAAGAAGATCTTCCAGAACCTGCGGCGTCACCGCCACGACACCGTTGAACGTGGTCGAGGTCGCCTCCTCGAACATGCTTATCGTTTCCGACGCGGATGTCGGGAAGTCGAGGAACCAGTTGGCGTCGGCAGGGCGCCACGCGGCCTCTTCCAGCTGCAGCGGCACCGGCGGCACTATCAACGGCTTGAACGCGGTGTCGATGTCCGCGATATCATGCACGGAAACATCGGTGATCGCTCCTCCCCGTATGGAAACATCCGCATAGCTTCCCAAAAACCCTCCCCCGGGGCGCATCTCCGACGGATTTTCGAACAACACCAGGATATGGTGCGTGGTGGATGTATCCGAAATCCACGGGACAAAGGCATTCAGGAACGTTTCCGCCCCTTTTATCTGCGTGGTAAGCGCCAGGAAACTCTGGCCGCCAAGCGGTGACGCCGAACCGCCAAGAGAAGAAGCAACGCCGGAAAGCGCGTTCGTGTCCGCATCAAGCGCGGCGAGGGTATCCTTGGTGGTCTGCATATCCGTTGCAAGCGTGCTCGTGCCGCTTCCGGAAACAAGGCTAAAGATGTCATTCTCCACGGCCGCCATATTTTGTGAAAGCAGCACAAGCTGCGATGAAAGGTCGCTGAACGACTTGACCGCTCCGCCGCCGCCTTCAAAAAGCAATACGAGCGAACCCCATATTCCCGCAGGCGACGACGACGCGCCAAGCAGGGAAAACTCCTGTTCCGCGGATTGCGGATCAAGGTTCTTAAGGTCCGTCACGCCGGCGGTAAGCGTCCCGATCTGCGACGATATCGTTGCCGCCACCTGATGCTTCACCAGATAGTATGAGACGACGGAGCCGCCGACAAAAAGGACGATGATCCCCGCGATTCCCCATTTGATCCCGCGCGGCAGCGGATGGCGCTCTTCCTCACCGCGAAACCTCCAATAATTGCGGTTCGTGACGGGAATGTCGCGCAGATGGTCCTTGTTCTCGCGCGCCTCGCGCTGCGTGATCTTCACGAGCTCGTCCGCGCGGATGTCATCCTTGGCCTGCTCGGAATGCAGTTTCTTTTCGTTCTCCGGCATAGGGATATTTTACCATGCCCATCGCCGATACAACGAACGCTAAAGCTGTATCCCGGTGCCGCCTCCGATATTGATGCCGATCGGTCCGCCCGGCGGCGCGATCTCCTGGAACGGAACGCCCAAAAATGTGGCGACCTGATTCGCCAGCGCGGTTTCATTTCCCGAACCGCCCATCACCATCGCGGGGCCGATCGACATGCCGGACCCTCCGCTCTGATGGTCAAGCGGCAATTCCCGCCCGTCTTTGAATACCATGACCGATTGGGAAATAAGCACCTGGCGCGGAGGCGTGATCGTGTTCCCCGCCCGCGTGCCGCCTTCCATCCTCCACGATTTCCGCGTCTCGATGCGGAGCACATCGCCCACCGCGTACGTCGCCGCGCTTCCTCCGATCAACCGCTTCTTCCGATACGCGATCTGCCCGGTCGTCTTGTTGATATCCACCGCAATGGATGAACTGATGAATATCGCCCCGATCCCCACGACGCAGAGCACGAGCGCGATCCACAGCGCGGGCGAAGGCGCAAACCGCTCATAGAACATCACGGCGATGCCGACAACAAGGACTATGATCCCCACCACAACCGACTTCGCATCCCCGTCTTTGAGGGCCAGCTCATCCGCCGTCTGGGCCGTTATTTTCATATTATAAGTATAACAAACGTTATATAATAAAAGATATGTTCCGACGGCTCACCACCTACTGGGCGACCACCGCGCTCGTGCTCATCTGCATCACGTCGTTCGGCCTGATGCTCTACGCATCGCACGGCGATTCCGCGATCGACGACGAGCTCGCGCATATCCCCGCCGGGTACGGCTATGTGCACGAACTGAGCTACGATCTGAATCCCGAGCATCCTCCGCTCATAAAAGCGCTCGCGATGCTGCCGGTCGAGATATTCGTGAACCCGACGTTCCCGGTGAACATCCCCGCGTGGACCACGGAGATAAATGGCGAATGGGACATGGGCGCGGCATTCCTCTATAATTCCGGCAACAACGCCGACGAGATCATCCAGGTCGGTCGCGTGATGCCGATGCTCGTCACCATCCTTACGATCATCCTCGTCTACTTTTTGGCGCGGCGGATGGTGGGAACGCTGTGGGCGCTCCTGCCGACGTTCATGTTCGCGCTCGATCCCACCGTGCTCGGCCAGGGGCATTACGTGACGACCGATCTCGGCGCGGCGTTCGGCATTATGCTCGGCATGTTCTTCTTTTTAAAATATATCGAGGCGCCATCCACGAAACATCTCTGGTGGGCCGGGCTTGCCTTCGGCGTGGCACAGCTCACCAAATTTTCCACGCCGCTTCTCGTCCCGCTTTTTATTTTTCTCATCATCGTGCTCGCCGTGCGCGACGGGAATTTTTGGCGGCGCCATGGGCATTACGCATGGAAGTTGCTGCTGATCTTCCTGATCGGCTACGTGATCGTCGTCTACCCCGTCTACACGCTCTTCACGACGGGCTATCCGATCCAAAAACAGATATCCGACACGACAACGATCCTTGCGTCGTTCGCGAGCGGTCCCACCCCGGCGGGCCAGATGTGCAGCGGGATGCGATGCTTGGCAGACCTGGATATCTGGATGTCAGGAAACTACATTACTCGCCCGGCGGCGGAATATTTGCTTGGCATCCTGATGGCGCTCCAGCGCGTGGACGGCGGAAATACGATCTACTTCCTTGGCGCCGTACGCGGCAGCGGCGGATGGATCTATTTCCCCGTGCTCTTCCTGCTCAAAGAGCCGATACCGACGCTAATCATCGTTCTTCTTGGACTCGCGCTCGCGCTCTGGTGGACCGTTAAAAGAACATTGAACGATCGCCGCGGGCGCGGCGTCAGGGCGCGGATGCGCACATACCTCGTTTCCCATTTTGACGAGTTCTCGCTCGCGTCGTTCATCGTCCTCTATTGGGGCTACAGCATGCACAGCCCGTTGAACATCGGCATCCGGCACATTCTTCCCACCATTCCGCTCATCTTCATCCTCTCGGCGGTCGTCTGGAAAAAATGGATCATGCGGCTCGACTGGAAAGCGATCGGGGTGCACAGCGCTTCGCTCGCGGATTCCGCGGCGGCGATCGCGCGCTCGTTCGCAGCATCCATTGCTAAATACATCGTCCTCATCCTGCTCCTCGCATGGCTCCTGCTTGAAACACTTTCCGCCGCGCCATATTTCCTTTCGTACTTCAATGAGTTCGGCGGAGGCGTGTGGGGCGGCTATCACTTTGTGACGGACTCCAACTATGACTGGGGGCAGGACCTTTTGCGGCTGCAAGCGTGGGTAAACGCAAATCCGCAGGTGGGCACGATCGCCGTTGATTACTTTGGTGGGGGCGACCCTCACTATTATCTTGGCCCGAAGGCAGTGCCATGGTCATCGTCGATGGGCGATCCGGCCGATCAGGGCATCCACTGGCTTGCCGTCTCCGTGAACACGCTCGAGGGCGCGATCCAGCCGCTCGCGCCCGGCCAGTCGCGCAACGCATCGGACACCTACGCGTGGCTCGCGGCGCTCCGGCCGCCGGCAGACGCGTCGGGCACCTGGCTCGGCGGCGCCATGGGCAATGTCCCTGCCCCCGACGCCCGCGCCGGCACATCGATATTCATCTATCACCTTCCATAAGCGCCGGGTGTCGAAACTTGACAAAAAGAACAAAAGGTTCTAATATAAGAGCATGAACTTCTTCGAGACGTTCGTTGAAGGCATCGTGAACCTCATCACGGGGATCATCGAGGCCATCGTTAATATTTTTTAGCTTCGGTATCGCCTATTTATAGAATAGGCGATTCTGCGTCCTGCAATCGATATATTGCAGATCGTTGAAATTCGGCTGGAGCATCAGCTTTTGGATGACGGGAAGGTACTCGTCCGACGGGAACTGCAGGCTGAAATAGATCGTGGGGCCGGACGCGAGATCCACGTCCACTTCTTCGAGCGCGAGGTCGCTCAAATCGATCGAGCGCACGCCGAGACCGCTTTCCTTAAGTACGTTCACGACGGAAAGAAAGTTCGAAAGGAACTCCGGAGGGAGGATCTTCTGATCCAGGCCCTGCGGTTTTTGGGCGCTATCATACACCACGAAGACCAGGTTGCCCTGTGTGGTGTCGGCCTTCTGGAACAGCGTGCCGGTGTTGTCGAACCAGTAGCAGGACGCGCCCGCGGCAACCGCGATGCCTGAGCTTGCATTGGCTCCCCCGCCCGCCGCGGCATCCTTTCCGGAGAAGCACCATATGCCGATCGGCGACCGCTGGGTGGCGGTGATCGTGACAGTGTGGGAAAAATAATCCTTGGCAATGGTCGCGCTCGCAAGCTGGGGAACCGTCGCGAGGTCGCTTGATGCGAGGGTATCCGGCCACAGCAACATGTTATTGAACGTCATCGCGGCGCGGAACAGGTGGGCGCGCGGCGCGGCGGCGGTCTCCGCGAGCGCAATGACATCGGAGCTTGCAACGGAACTGTTCCCGGCAACGACGACCCGATCAACGCGAAAGACCGGCGAATGTAAAATGAACCATTGCGTCACGAAAAAGATCCCGTAAAGCACGAGGATACCGAGCGCGGTAAAAAGATACGCGCGCATGCGCTTGCGCTTTCTTCTGCGGTCAGACATGTAGGGCGCGATCTGCATGGTTCAATGATACCACCCCGGCGCCGCACGGCGCACGCGCGCGACCGCGGGCGGCGGACCGAAACCTGCTACCCGATGACCTTCTTGCCCACGTACTTTTGCAGCACCGCCGGCACGACGATCTTCCCGTCCTTCGTCTGATGATTTTCCAGGATCGCAATGAACACGCGCGGGCTCGGAAGCGCGGTGTTATTGAGCATATAGACGAACTTGCGCTCCCCCGTCGAAGGGTCGGTATATTTCACATTCAGGCGGCGGGATTGCCAGTCCAAAAAATTGCTCGCGGAGCCGGTCTCGGCCCAGCGGTTCATGCCGGGCAGCCACGCTTCCGTATCGTATTGCTTGTACTTGCCCGCGCCGAGGTCGCCGGTGCAGATAAGCAGCCGCCGGTACGGCAGACCGAGCTCTTCGTGCATTTCGCCGGAAATCGCCACCATCTCATCCTGAAGTGCGTTGGCCGCGGCTATGTCCGCTTCCGCAAGCACCACCTGCTCCACCTTCATGAACTCGTGGACGCGATACATCCCTTTTACATCCTTGCCATAGCTCCCGATCTCGCTCCGATAGCACTGGCTGTATCCGGCGTTGCGGATCGGAAGGTCCTTTCCATCCAGCACCTCGTCCGAATAATACGCAAGGAGCGACGGCTCTGATGTTCCGACCAGGAATTTTTTCTCGGCGCTCGTTTCACCGCTCGCTTCCTTGTCGCTCGTCGCGATCTGATAGATCTCGTCCACCTCGGGATCGTATTCGGTGCCTTTGAAATATCCCGTGCCAAAAAGCGCGAACTCCTTTACGAGCGTCGGCGGGATCATCGGCTTGAATCCCCGCTCCACCATCTTGTTCACGGCATACATCATGATGCCCATCACAAGCAGGACACCGTCATTCTTCACGTAATAGCCACGGAAGCCGCCTACCTTCGTGCCTTTTTCAAAATCCAAAATGTCGAGCGAGCGGCCAAGGTCCATATGATCTTTCGGCGTGAAATCAAATTTTTTCGGTTCGCCCGACCGGAACACCTCTTTGTTCCCGCTCTCGTCCTTTCCCACCGGCGTATCCGGCGAAATGATGTTCGGCACCCGCACCATCAACTCGTTGAACCGCTTCTCGATCGGCTTGAGCTTTTCCTCCTGCTCTTTGAACTGCTCCTTCAGTTTTGCGCCAGCCTCGCGGTCTTTCGCTTTTTTCTGTTCCGCGCGGAGCGCTTCGGACGATGCCATAAGCTCGCGACGCTTCGCGTCGACGTCCAAAAGTTCGTCAATGACGTCCGGACCCAGGTTCTTCTTTGCCGCAGCATCCTTTACGGCCGCTGCGTTCTCGCGGATAAACTTGATGTCGAGCATACGCTCATTCTATCCCAAAGGCTGGAAAATTCAATGTTATTCGCCTATAATCCAAATCATGGCAACCGAACACTCGCCGGAGAAGATCGACCATATCCGCCACTCGCTCGCGCACCTGCTCGCGGCAGCGGTGCTCAAAGAATTCCCTGACGCCAAGCTCGGCGTGGGGCCCGCCGTGGAGAACGGCTTCTATTATGACTTTCTGCTCCCCCGCCCCGTCACGCCGGACGACCTGAAGGTGCTCGAGAAGACGATGCGCTCGTTCGTCAATAAAAAGCTGGCATTCACCGGCCGCGAGGTCACGCCCGCGGAGGCAAAAAAGCTTTTTGCGCATCAGCCATTTAAGCTGGATCTAATAAACGACTTTGCGGCCGACGGAAAGACGCTGACCGTGTATGAAACGGGTGCGCCAGAAACCAGTTCCCAGAAACCAGTTACTGTTTTTATGGATCTCTGCCGCGGCGGCCACGTGGAGAACACATCGGAAATTCCCGCGGACGCTTTTACGCTCGATAAGATCGCGGGCGCGTACTGGAAGGGCGACGAAAAGAACCAGCAGCTCCAGCGCATCTACGGCCTCGCGTTCGGGAGCAAGGCCGCGTTAAAAGAATATGAAAAAATGATGGAAGAAGCCAAGAAGCGCGACCATCGCAAGCTTGGCAAGGAACTTCAGCTCTTCGCGATCATCGATGAGATCGGACCGGGCCTTCCGCTCTTTTATCCGAAAGGAACCATCCTGCGCCGCACGCTGGAAAATTACATTACCGAGCTGCAGGAACGCCGCGGCTACGTGCCGATCTGGATCCCCCACATCACGAAGGGCGAGCTGTATAAGATCTCCGGACACCTCGACAAATATGACGCGATGTATCCGCCGATGGAGCTCAAGGACGAGGCGAACTATTACCTCAAGCCGATGAACTGCCCGCACTTCATGATGCTCTATAAGACACTGCCGCATTCATACCGGGAGCTGCCGGTGCGCTATGTCTGCACGACCACCAATTACCGCTACGAAAAGTCCGGCGAACTTTCCGGTCTTACGCGCGTGCGCGCGCTCACGCAGGATGACTGCCACGTGTTCGCGCGCCCGGACCAGATCAAGCAGGAGATCAATCTGATGCTCGACATGGTCGCCGAGATATACCGGACGTTCGGCTTTGATGATTTCTGGGTGCGCATCTCGACACACGATCCCGCCAATAAGGAAAAATACATCGGCAACCAGAATGTCTGGGCCGATTCAGAGGCGGCGCTCACCGACCTCATAAAGGACCGCGGATGGAAGTATGATATCGGCGTGGGCGAGGCGGCATTCTACGGCCCAAAGCTCGACTTTATATTCAAAGATGTCATCGGCCGTGATTGGCAGCTCTCCACCATACAGCTCGACATGAACCTCCCCCAACGGTTCGAGCTTGAATATATAGATGAAAGTTCTTCAAAGCAGCGCCCGGTGGTGATCCATCGCGCGATCCTCGGATCGACCGAGCGGTTCCTCGGCATCCTCATCGAGCACTTCGCCGGCAAATTCCCCGTCTGGCTCTCCCCCGTGCAAGTAGCGGTCCTTCCTGTCAGCGAAAAATTCTCCGATTATGGGAAAAAGGTTTTTGATGAGCTTGCCGCCGCCGGCATACGCGCCGAGCTCGCGGCCGCGAACGAGTCGCTCGGCAAACGCATCCGCGAAGCGGAACTGATGAAGGTCCCCTACGTGCTCGTCGTCGGGGAGAAAGAAGAGGGCGGCGGCTCCGTGAACGTCCGCGACCGCAAGGGCGAGGAGCGCGAAATGCCGCTCAAAGAGTTCCTGAAGCATATCAGCGCGGAGATAAAAGAAAAAGCGCTGTAAGCGCAGGCAAAGTAAAGGGCTTCGACGCGATCGTTCGCATCAAAGCCCTTAGGGGGTCTTGCACTTCATCGTTCCGCCTTTCTCATCCATGTCTGGGGAACAGGATGGTTTTCTTTCCACTTGCGGATCTCTACGATCCGCCTCTCATCTGCCTCGAAATCCGGTCGCGGATCCGGCGTGGGCTGGGAGGCCACGCGCAGAAACCGAATCACCAGACCGGAGGCGGCGCAGACAACGATAAACAGATCTTCCTTCATGCCGACCGCCCTCCCGAGCGGGAGAACCACTGTTTCTAATATACCATATTGACTAAAATTGTCAAATTATGCATAATTTTTAACAATGACCCAGGATACCATCAACGATTCGCTTCCCAAATTGATCGCCGTCGTCGGTCCCACCGCGAGCGGCAAAACCGCGCTCGGCATCGCGCTCGCGCAGGCGCTCGGCGGCGAGATCATTTCTGCCGACTCGCGGCAGGTCTATCGCGGGATGGACATCGGCACGGCAAAGCCGACCGCGGCGGAGCGGCGCGCGGTCCCCCATCATCTGATCGATATAAGATATCCCGACGAGGACTACACGGTCGCCGACTACCAGCGCGATGCGATCGCCGCGATCCGCGACGTCATCGCGCGCGGCCGCGTACCGCTCCTTGTCGGCGGCACCGGCCTCTATGTGCGCGCCGTCGTGGAGAACCTCGACATACCGGCCGTCGTTGCCGACCCGCGGCTCCGTGCGGAGATCGAGCGCGAGATCGCGGACGAAGGCCTCGCGGCGGTCTTCAAGAAACTCGTCGCCCTCGATCCGGAAGCGGAATATATCGTGGACCCCAAAAATCCCCGGCGCGTGGTGCGCGCGCTCGAGGTTGCGCGCGCCACAGGCGAGCCGTTCACCGCACAGCGACGCAAACACCACCCGCTCTTTGAAACGCTCACGCTCGGCATCGACCCTTCCCCGGACGTGCTCCGCGACCGGATCGACCGGCGCGTGGACGCAATGATGCGCGACGGGCTCGTGGAAGAGACGCGAGCGCTCGTAAAAAAATACGGCGGCGCGCAGGCGGCGTTCGATGCCATCGGCTATCGTGAGATCGTCGCCCATCTGAACGGCACGCTCTCGCTTGCAGGAGCAATGACGGATATAAAATTGAACACGTGGCATTACGCCAAACGGCAGATGACATGGTTCAGGAAGGGCGATTCTGTTCAATGGATAGCGGATACGGATGAAGCGATCGTTTCGACAAAAAGATTTTTGCAATAAAAAAACGCCTGAAGCAAATTAATGCTCCAAGCGCCCGTTGAATAGGGTCTCCTTTATTTTCTGGCACCTCCTGCGGCCCAAGAGCCAGGGAGGTTGCGCCTTGAATAAGGATGGCTCATCATCCGCTGCCGCTCATCTTGTGCGGCGGTCGTGGCCGTGAAGATCCGCGTGGGACCATCATTTTCGGAAGAGGATTCGGTCCAATGCCGGATGATCGAAATCCATGTCAAGAGCGCGAACAGCCCCGGGATGATGATTATCGGCGACCAGACTACGATCCTGACGGTTAGCCACGAGTAATTGCGTTCCGCCATCCAGCTCGGTTCCGGCGCGCTAGAAAAATAGCATGCCATGGCGACCGAAGCGCAGATAACGATCAGAGTGACAAAGACAAGGCGGATAGGGGTGATTTTCGGGAACACGAAGCCTCCTTTGGCTGGGGATATGAGATTGAGGACAAAGAACTATGGGGCGAACGAGCGCACCGAAGATTTCTTCGCTATAACTTCGTGAAGAAAGCCCCTTGGGAAACGAACATTATTTCCTCACTTCACAAAAGGCTGTCTCCACGAATGCGGCAGTAAAAAAATCTTATATGAGCTAACAATAGCATACCACCTTTATGAACTATTGCAAGTTCTTCTCGAACAATTCCCGCAACATCTCCGGCCGTGCACGCCCCTTCAGGCGGCCCATCGCCTTTCCGATCAGGAACTGCAAGCTCGCCGTCTTCCCCTTTTTATAGTCCGCCACGGCCGCCGCGTTCTCCCCGATGACCGCAAGCACCACGGCCTCCACCTCATCCGCATCGCCGATGCCGATGTTCTCGCTCTTTATGATCTCTTCCGGATCGGCGCCCGTCTCGAACATTTTTGCCAGCATGTCCTTGGCTTGGCGGCTCGTGATCTTCTGCTGGTCAATGAGCACCGCCAGCGCGCCGAGCCCCTCCGGCCGCACCTTAAGGTCGGCAAACGACGTGCCAGCCTCGTTCATAAGCCCCCGAAGGTCGCTCGTTAAATAGTTATAAACGATAGTCGGACTGCCATCGGGAATATCTTCACGAAACTCAGAAACCGCTTCCTCGAAGTAGTTGGCCATCGCGATATCCCCTGTCAGCGCGTCAGCGGCGCGGGCGTCCAATCCGTATTCCTTCGCAAAACGAACGCGTTTCGCTTCCGGCAACTCAGGGATCGAATCGCGCAATGCCTCGATGCCGAGCACCGCCGTCTCGAACGGCGGGATATCCGGCTCCGGGAAATAGCGATAGTCCTGGGCCTCTTCCTTTGAGCGCTGCGGGACGCTTTTTTGCTTTGCGTCATCCCAGCCGCGTGTCTCCTGCGTGACTTTCTCGCCCTTATCCAAAATTTCCGCCTGGCGCTTGATCTCATAATTGATCGCCTGGAATACCGAGTTGAATGAGTTCAGGTTCTTGACCTCCGCCCGCGTGCCAAGCGCGGCGCTGCCGTCCGGCGCGATGGAAATGTTCGCGTCGGCGCGCATTTGGCCGCGCTCAAGGTCGGCGTCGGATGCGCCGAGATAGCGCAGGATGAGCTGCAGCTCCTTCATGAATGCCACCGCATCCTCCGCGCTATGGATGTCCGGCTCCGTCACAAGCTCCATGAGCGGCACTCCCGCCCGGTTATAATCCACGAGCGTTCCGCCGCCCACATCGTCATGCATCAGCTTGCCCGCGTCCTCTTCCAGGTGGATATGGTTCACTTTGATCCCGCGCAGCGCGCCACCGGTCATGAGCGGCTGGCCGTTCTGGGAGATCTGATACGCTTTCGGAAGGTCGGGATAGAAATAGTTCTTGCGGTCAAAACGCGAGCGGCCGTTCGGAGTGCCGCCGAGCGCGAGGCCGACCCGCACGACGTGCTCGATCGCCTGTCTATTCGGCACCGGCAGCGTTCCCGGATGGCCCATGCAAACGGGGCACACATTCACATTCGGACGCAACTCGCCCGGATCGTTCAGCGAGTCGCAGAACATCTTGGTGCGCGTTTTGAGTTCCGCATGCACCTCAAGGCCGATGGTAGGTTTATAGTCGCTCATTGATAGTTCTGATAGTAGCCGAAAACGGCCCATTGTTCAATGTTCCAAATGTGATTTAACTATGTTTTAATATATATCAATATGATCATCACCATTGGCGGCAATCTCGGGGCGGGAAAAACGACACTTGCGGCGAAACTTGCCGAGGCGCTTCACTACGAAGAACTCTATGTAGGCGGCATCTTCCGACAGATGGCCGCGGAAAAGAATCTCACCATCGAGCAGTTCTATGCCCAGCTCAAAAGCGATCCCGCCGTCGAGCAGGCAGTGGACAAGCGCCAGGCCACCCATATGCGCGAGAAGGACAACGTGGTCGTCCAGGGACGCGTGGCGTGGTATTTCGCAAAAAGCAGTCCGTTCGGGGTGCTGAACATCCTGCTTACCGTCGACCCCGCGGTCGGCGCGCGGCGGTCAGGAGAGAAAAAGGAAAATATCGGAAAGACTACCGACGAGATGGTGATCGCCACTGCGGAGCGCGAGAAAATGGAACGCGAGCGCTATGCGATGCTCTATGGCATAAAAAACCATCTCGACCCGGCGCATTATGATCTTATCCTCGACACCACATTGCTCACCCCGGATGAAGTGTTCGAAAAAGTGCTTGGCGCAGTTTATACAAAGGAAGCGAAAAAATGATCTTTTTCCGATAAATAAAAGCCCGCGGGCGATGAGCGAGTGGCCGTTCCGACGGCGGAGTGAATCGCGTGCGGATTTTTATTTATCCCTCTACCGTGATCCCCATGTTGCGGGCGGTTCCCGCAATGATCTTTTCTGCAGCTTCCAGGTTGTCGGTGTTCAGGTCAGCGAGCTTGCGTTCGGCGATCTTGCGAATGTCCGCCTTCGTGACCTTACCCACCTTTCCGGTGAGGGGGTTCGCGGCGCCCTTCTCTATGCCGGCTGCCTGCTTTAGCAGTGCGGCTGCCGGAGGCGTCTTTAAAATAAAAGTGAACGAGCGGTCCTCGAAGATCGTGATCTCCGCCGGAACAACGTCGCCCTTCATGTCTTTCGTGGCATCATTGAACTGCTTGCAGAACTCCTGGATATTAATGCCTTGCGGGCCGAGCACGGTGCCCACCGGCGGAGCCGGCGTGGCCGCAGCGGCGGCGAGCTGGAGCTTCAGCACTGTTTTTACCTTCTTTGCCATAGTACGAATATAGTACAGGATGTCCCATATAAAATCAAGGCGGAGAGCGGGACGGTCGGCCTACTTGCCGTTCATTGCGGCAAACGTGGCCTTGTCGATAACGCCGGTCTGCGGGATGCCATGCGCCTTTTGGAACGCCTCGACCGCCGCCTCGGTTACGGGGCCGTATACGCCGGTCGTCGTTGCGATCTTTAAGTAGCCTATATTGATGAAGAATTTTTGTATGGCGGAGGCCTCGGACGCTGACGCTCCCGGCCCTACGACGACGAACGTCGAAGCCCCCGCGGCAAGCGAAGAGGTAACAGCGCTCGACGCGATCGTGATCATCCCCGTCACCGCAAGGCCCTTGTCCGATTGAAACGCCTTTACCGCTGCTTCAGTGGAAGTATCGTACACACCGGTCGGCTGCCCCTTCAGGTAGCCTTCATCGATGAGCGCGCGCTGGACCGCGCTCACCATCACATTCTTGCTCCCGAGCGAAAGGGCCACGGAAGGAGTTGACGATGCGGATGGCGCGGCAACGCCCGGAGTCGCCTGCAGGTGGACAAAGATGATGGCTCCGCCCACCAGGGCGGCAAGGATGAGGGCTACTATGATCAGTGTTGTTTGGTTCATAAGATGGATGATCGATTTTATAGCGTGCAGCTCATGCTGATATCCGACGCGTCATCATAAATGGCGCATTCGGAACCGCCGCCGTCTGCTCCGCTGCTGCCGCCAATATCAGACCCGCCGCATTCGGGACTATCGGGATAGTCATCGCAATAGTTCGAATCGCTCCCGGAATCGGATCCGATACATGACGCATCATCGGGGTTTTCCGAACAGTAATTCGGGCAGTCGGGATCGGCGGGATTCTGGTCGCAGTAGTCGCTTCCCGAATTGCCTGGACAGCTCGGATCGGCGGGATTCTGGTCGCAAAACGATGGCGTGCTGGGAACGGAGGCGCACCATGACGGTTCGGGGTCTGTAGTGGCACAAACGCTGGCGCAGGAAACATCCTCTCCCGTGGCGGAATCAACGCAATCCCCGCTTCCGATAGCCTGGCACGATCCGTCGGGAGCCGCAGAGGTGCCGCTTGGGCAACTGTTGGCGGGCGCATTGCTGCACGACGGATCACTGGCTGGACATTGGGTTCCGGATGCTTCGGTACAGCTGCCGTCCGCATTCGCAGTATAGCCCGGCGCGCATGTGCACTGGCCGCTTGAGGAATCATAGGTCTGGTTTCCTCCGCACGCAGGGGAGGTCGGCTCTGAAGTTGATGACGGAGATTGTGTCGGCGTCGGGGGCTGGCACCCCGTCGAATCATCGAACGTCCATCCCTCCGCGAGTTGGGCGGCGGTACAGGCCGGAAATTGGCATGTATAACTGCCCGGCACAGACGGCGACCATACGGGCGTACTGCCAGGATGCTCTGCCGCGCAAACATCCGTGCAATTTCCAACTGTGACATTTCCACTGTTAAGCTCACGGATCGCCTCTTGTACAGGACCATCGGTCCCCCAATTGGGTTGCGGCGACTCCGGACCCACAAAACTCATAAGGCCATCCTCGTCAGAAGGGGAATCCGCCAATCCAAACGCATGCCCCATTTCATGCTCTATCAGGCTCGTGAGCGCTGAAGGATCATTGAAGAAACCCAGGGACTCCAATGCGCTCTGATTTATATAAATGTGACCGATGGTCGCGCCGGTAACAGCATCCACGTTGGTCCACTCGCATCCATCGGTTCCGCTATAACACTGACTGTTATCGGTACCCATCTCGATTTGAATGCTATTATTGCTTGCCCCATCCGTTGCCTGTGGAAACCCGCTGATCGAGTTCCCCTGGGCCGTAGCGGAGTTCACGGCGCTTACGAGATTGACACAATCGGCTCCACTGCAATTCACTCCTACGGTATACGTACCGGTGATGTTATAGATCTTCCCGTCCGGCATTACCTCGACCCCTACTATTTCTTTTGCGACCGTGCCGTCTGATCCTGTTATTGTACACGTGCTCGGCGCTGCGGGGGGCGGATTCGTAACGGTCACAGCCGCGGAAACGATACGCGTGGAGATGAGTCCCGCCACAAATAGAACACAAAGTGCAAACGCCAAAGCCATCTCCGATCGCCGCTCCGGCCTCTTAAAGAAAGGTCTCATGATCATATTTGCGGGCCAATAAAAATTCCCACCGTTGCGCCGTTCGCCGGATCCGTGACCATAACATATGGAACATTGCCCATGACACCCGAATTGACGGTGCACCCAAGGGCCTGCAATGAAGCGATGGCGGATTGTGAATTGCCCGTTGCGCCGCCAAGGATCGTCGCCACAGTGGCGTGCTGGGATGTGCACGTAGAAGTGGACAATACTACCGTTGGGCCGCGGACCGGCGTAGTGGGACATCCGGATGCAGGGCACGCCGGCGTGACAGCGGCCGAAGGCGACGTGGGAGACAGTACAAAGTTCGTGCTTGCCGATCCCCCACTCCCGGTGCACGTGATGGTATACGTATAGCTACCCGTGCTTGGAGGGGTCACCGTGAACGATCCGCTCGTAGGTATCGCTCCTGTTCCGCCGATATTCCCGGACGCGGTGCAAGAGTTGGCATTCGTGCTCGACCACGTGATCGTGGTCGACTCACCGAGCGTGATCGTCGAGGGATTTGCCGAAGCGCTCACGGTGGGGGGAGGGGTCTGCGCACTCGCATAAAATGTGCTGAAGATCCGGAGCGAGATCAGAAATAATCCAGCCAGAATGGCGAGGGTGATGCCAATTGTCCGCCCGCCCAGCTTCATGACTTTTATAGTAGCATATCGCCCCCGGCCGTAGCGCCTGAACTGTGGAAAGCCCTAGAACGGGATGTCCTCCGGCTTGATCTCGTCTTCCTCCAGATTGATCACCGGGATCTCGTCGAGCGAGGGCGCTGCGTCTTTATCTTCACCTTGCGCATGTGAAGACGGCGCGCCTCCGCCGAAGCTCCTGCCGCCGCCCTGCCCTCCCCCGCCGCCGGCGTTCGCGGCGCGCGGGCCGAGCTGCATGCGTTCCGCCATTACCTCCGTTGTTTTGCGCTGCTGGCCGTTCTTGTCCGTCCAGCTCCGCGTCTGGAGCCGGCCCTCGATGAGGATCATTGCACCTTTCGTTAAGTATTGGCCCGCGATCTCCGCCTGGCGCCCCCACAGGACAACGTTATGGAACTCCGTCTGCTCCTGCTTCTGGCCGGCTTTGTCCGTCCACGTGCGGTTCGTCGCCACGCCGATCGTCGTGACCGACTGGCCGCCAGGCGTGGAGCGCACCTGCGGGTCCGCCGTTACCCGTCCCACCAAAATGACCTTGTTCAAATCCATGGTTTTATATGGTTTTTTAGTTTATTTACCCCTATCTTAGCACATTGTGCATTAAAACTCTCTTAAAGGAAATCAGGAGAAGGCATACTGTTTCAAAGGCGTCTCGGAAGCGCGAAGGCGCTGAGAGCCAAGGCGGCCGGTCAGCAGACCGGAACGCCGCCATTTGAAACAGATGCCTTCTCCTGATTTCTCTGCCTTTTAAGAAAAGGGGTAGAATTAAGAAATGGTCACCATAATTTTTGAACCTCACAGTACCACGTTCGACAACGAAGCTCATGTTGCATCGGGGCATAATGATGTTGCATTATCCCCGCTCGGGGAACAGCAATCAAAAGAAATGGGCGAGCGATATAAAGACGTGAAGTTCGATGCGATCTTTTGCTCAGATCTCCAACGCGCATACCGAAGCGCGGAGCTTGCGTTTGGAAGTAAATTTCCCATCATTCGTGGCGCGCGCCTGCGCGAATGCGACTACGGTGACCATACAAAAATGCCGAGCGCCGAAGTCGAGAAAGAAAAGCCCCAGCGCATCACCGTCCCCTTTCCGAATGGCGAGAGCTATATGCAGGCGACCGCGAGGATGAAGGCGTTTCTTGCTGACCTGCTAAAAAACCACGGTGGAGAAACCGTTATGGTCATAGGACACCGGGCAACCCAATATGCGCTTGAGAATCTCATCAATAAGATCCCGCTTGAGACGATCGTTCCGGCGCCATGGAAGTGGCAGCCCGGCTGGCGTTACGAATTAACAGGAATTTAATCGGCGATGTGTTACGGTTCGCTGGTCAATGGGGCTGGTGGTGAAATGGTATCACAGCCTTCTTGCCAGATGGCAGTTCGGGGTTCGATTCTCCGCCAGTCCACCATTGATACCGAATTGACATCCATAAATACGCGCGTATCATGGATAATGATCTGGCAAGAAGGCGCGGTGCCTTTCACCGTGCAGAAAATAAAAAAGGCCCACTGCGGGCCTTTTTTATTTTCCGAAACTTTTTACTACTGCAGGATTTCTTCGATCTTTTTTTCCAGGGCTTCGTTGCTGAGCGGGCGCGGCGCGGGCGGCTTTGGCGCCTCCGGAGCCGGCGTGTACGCGGCAGCGCGCGGGCGACGCTCTTCACGCGGCGGCATGGGCGACGCCGCAGTGCGCTCCACCGGGGCCGGCGACGCGATCACCATAAAGCGGAGCACGTCGCCGCGGGTGTTCAAGTCGTGCTCAAGCGCCTTCACGTCATCGCCAAACATCTTGAAGGTGAAATAAACGAACACCGCATCGGTATGCTTCTTGATCTCGTACGAAAGCTGGAGCCGTTTGGCGCGGGGTTCCGAAATGCCCTCGCCGTTGTGCTGGCCGACGAGCGTCGTCACGCCCGAAACATCCTCCTCGTTCTTCAAAAGCAAAGCGAGCTCGTATTCCTTCTTATCTTTTTCCTCGTTGGTCATAGTTCCAGATTGTAGCCGAACCGGCTCTAAAAGTCCAGCCGGTCCCGGCTACCAGTTTCTCGTTACTAGCTACTAGTTTCCAGGACTGCTTCTTCTTCCGCCACGTCCGACTCGTGGAGCATTTCGTCCGGCGGAAGGTCGCGCTTGCCGGCCGGGATCAGGCGTCCGATGATCACGTTCTCCTTGAGACCGCGGAGCTTGTCGATCTTACCCTCGATGGCGGCTTTGACAAGCACGCGCGAGGTATCCTGGAACGACGCCGCGGAAAGGAATGACTCCGCCGAAAGCGCGATGCGCGTGATGCCAAGCAGCACCTCTTCCGACTTCGCCGGCTTCTTGCCCGCCTTCTTGAGCTCCTTATTGACCTCAAGGAACTTGGACTTCTCCACGATCTCGCCCATCACGAAGTCATCCGCGTCGCCGCCGTCCGTGATCTTTACGCGCGAGAACATCTGCTTCACGATCATCTCAACGTGCTTGTTGTTCGGCGCGACGCCTTCCGAAAGGTAAATGCGCTGCACTTCGTTCACGATATAGCGGCCGGTCTCTGCCGTGCCTTTGTGTTCAAAGAGCTCATGGATGTCAAGGTTGCCTTCCGAAAGGCGGTCACCTTTCTGGACCTTGTCCCCCGCCTTCATAAAGAGAACCGTACCGCGCGAGACGCTGATCTCCTGGGCCTTGGCCTTCTTGTTCTCGGCGATAAAGCGGACCACTTTGAGCGTGCCGCGCTCTTCTATCTTGTCGATCGTGCCGTCGAACGGCGCGAGGATGGCGCGGCCTTTCGGCGCGCGGGTCTCAAAGATCTCCTCCACGCGCGGAAGTCCGTGCGTGATGTCGGCTCCGGCGACGCCTCCCTGGTGGAACGTACGCATCGTAAGCTGGGTGCCAGGTTCGCCGATGGACTGCGCGGCGATGACGCCGACCGCGGTGCCGAGCTTGACCGGCTCGTTGTTGCTGAGATCATAGCCGTAGCATTTTGCGCAGACGCCGTAGAGCGTCTTGCACGCAATGGGCGAACGGACAACGACCGCGTCGATCTTGGATGCCTCGATCTCGTCGGCCTGATCGCGGGTGATGATTTCGCCGGCGCGGACGACGATCTTGTTGCCGATCTTCACGTCGTTGAGCACGGTGCGGGAGAAAAGTTTGGACGCGAAGCTGTGGTTGAATTCCTTGCCGTCGCTGCGCAGGATCTCCAATCCCTCTTTTGTCCTGCAATCCTCTTCGCGGACGGTAAGGTCCTGCGAGACGTCCACGAGGCGGCGGGTAAGATATCCTGCCTGCGCGGTCTTGAGCGCCGTGTCGGTGGTTCCTTTGCGCGCGCCGTGGGTCGCGATGAAGTATTCAAGCACCGACATGCCCTCCTTCAGCGAGGACTTGATGGGGAGCTCGATGGTCTCGCCCTTCGGGTTCTGCACGAGGCCCTTCATGCCCATCATCATGATCGGCTGGGACCATGAACCGCGCGATCCGGAATCGACGATCTGATAGATCGGATTGTCTTTGGAAAGGAGCCCGGTGACGATCTTTGCAAGGTCGGCTTTGGCTTTTTCCCAGATGCTGATGATGCGGCTGCGCCGTTCCGGCGGGGTAAGCAAGCCTTCGGCAAACTGCTCGCTGACGAGCGCCACTTCATCGTTCGCCTTCTTGATGATGTCTTTCTTTTCCGGAGGGAGCACGAGGTCCGCCATCGCCCAGGTGATGCCGGACACGGTCGCCATGTCATAGCCAAGCACCTTGACCCGGTCGATCACGTCACGGGTGGCGTCGATGCCGTGCGTCTCGAAGACCTTGCCGAGCATCAGGTTCAACTTCTTCTTAGTGATCGTGTCGTTCACGAAATCCATCGTTCCGCCAAGCGCCTCGTTGAAGATGAGCCGGCCGACGGTCGTCTCCAGGCCGTTGAACATGACCGGTGTGTGGAGCGTTATGTATCCGAAGTGGTATGCAAGGAGCGCCTCGTTGAGGTCCGCGAAGCGGCGCAATTCGCCGGTCGCTTCGTCCTTGCGGGTAAGGTAGTAGCTGCCGAGCACCACGTCGTTCCACGGCCCGACGATCAGGTCGCCTGTTGCAGGCTTCAATAAATTGCGGCCCGCGGACATGATCTCGCGCGCTTCCTGCTGCGCCGCTTCCGAGAGCGGGAGATGAACGGCCATCTGATCACCGTCGAAGTCCGCGTTGAATGCGGCGCAGACGAGCGGCGGGAGCTTCAACGCCAACCCTTCGACGAGCTGCGGACGAAACGCCTGCACCGAAAGGCGATGAAGCGTCGGCGCGCGGTTCAGGAGCACGTGCTTGTCCTTGATGATCTCCTCAAGGATGGCGAGCACTTCCGGCGTGTGCTCTTCTATGAAGCGCGACGCGCTCCGGATGTTGTGCGCCAATCCCTGCTTGATAATTTCACTGATGACGAACGGGCGGAACAGCTCCAACGCCATGCGCTTCGGGATGCCCATCTGGTCCAGTTTGAGCTTTGGACCGACGACGATCACCGAACGGCCGGAGTAGTCCACGCGCTTGCCGAGCAGGTTCTGGCGGAAGCGGCCCTGCTTGCCCTTGAGCATGTCGGCAAGCGAGCGGAGCGGACGGCGCTGGGCCGACATCTGTTGCGTGCCGAAGCGCGCCGAGTTGTCGATCAATGCATCCACTGCCTCCTGGAGCATGCGCTTCTCGTTGCGGACGATGACATCCGGCGCCTTGATCTCCAAAAGCTTCTTGAGGCGGTTGTTGCGGTTGATGACGCGGCGGTAGAGGTCGTTCAGGTCGGAGGTCGCGTAGCGTCCGCCGTCGAGCGCCACCATCGGACGGAGGTCCGGCGGAAGCACCGGCAGTACGGTCGTGATCATCCATTCCGGACGTCCGCCGTTGCGGAGCATGGCTTTGAACATCTTGAGCCGGCGGAGCAGTTTGCTTTGCGCCATCGGATCCTTTGCGCCATCGAGCTCAGCTTCGATCGCTTTCACTTCCTTCTTGAGATCCAGCTTCTGCAGGATCTGCTGGACGGCTTCGGCGCCGCTCGACGCCTTGAAGATATTGCCGAACTTGCGGGAGAGCGTGAAGTACTCGTTCTCGGAGAGGATCTGCCCGATGCGGAGATTCTCCAGATAGTCCTTCGTAGTGTCCGCGGCGTCCTCGATCTCCCCTTTCACCGTCTTGTCCTTGTTGCCGACGGTCTTCAGCTTGCCCTTCAGCTCGCGGTCGAGGTCCTCGAGCGCGGCCTTGCGGTTCTCTTCCTTGATGTCGGTGATGATGTACGCGGAATAATAGATGACGCGCTCCAATTTCTGCGCCGAAACATCCAATGCGAGCGAGAGCCTTGAAGGAATGCTCTTCAGAAACCAGATATGAGAAACCGGGGTTGCCAGTTGGATGTGGCCGATGCGTTCGCGGCGGACCGCTGCGCGCGTCACTTCGACGCCGCACTTGTCGCACACCACGCCCTTATAGCGGATGCGGCGATACTTGCCGCAGTAGCATTCATAGTCCTTCGTGGGGCCGAAGATGCGCTCGCTGAACAAACCGTCTTTTTCTGGTCGTTGGGTACGGTAGTTAATGGTTTCTGGTTTGGTGACCTCGCCGTGCGACCAGCGCAGGATGTCCTCCGCCGATGCGACCGTGATGCGGAGCGCCGAGAATGCGTCTTTGCGATCGCCCTCGTTCTCGTATAAAAGCTGTATGTTGAACCCAAGCGACTTCAATTCGTTCACGAGCACGTTGAAGGACGCCGGAACGTTCGGCTCTTTGATGGTCTCTCCGCGGATGATCGATTCGTATGCCGCCGCGCGGCCGACGACGTCGTCCGATTTGATGGTGAGCATCTCCTGGAGCGTATGGCGCGCGCCATAGCCTTCGAGCGCCCACACCTCCATTTCACCAAAACGCTGTCCGCCGAACTGCGCCTTGCCGCCGAGCGGCTGCTGGGTGATCAGGGAGTACGGGCCGATGGAGCGCATATGCGCCTTGTCCTCCACGAGGTGGTTGAGCTTAAGCATATATATCTGGCCAACCATGACGCGGTTCTGAAACGCCTCGCCCGTGCGGCCGTCATACAGCTTGGCCTTGCCGTCCTCCGGCAAGCCGGCCTTGCGCAGCTCCTCGCGGATATCGGCTTCCGTCGCAGAATCCAATCCCGGTGTGATCGCGCGATAACCGAGCTTTGAAGCGGCCCAGCCAAGATGCGTTTCCAAAATTTGTCCGAGGTTCATGCGCGAAACGACGCCGAGCGGATTCAAGACGATATCCACCGGAGTCCCGTCTTCCAGATACGGCATATCCTCCACTGCGCGCACCTGCGAGATGACGCCCTTGTTTCCGTGGCGACCCGCGAGCTTGTCGCCCGCCTGCACTTTGCGGAGCTCTGCGATCTCCACCTGGATGCGGCGGATGATCCCCGGCTCCAGTTTATCGCCGCGCTCGCGGTCGAATATCTTGACGTTCACCACACGCCCGATCTTTCCGTGCGGCAACGTGAGCGAGGTGTCTTTGACGTCGCGCGCCTTGTCGCCGAAGATGGCGCGAAGCAGGCGCTCTTCGGATGTGAGCTCCGATTCGCCCTTGGGCGAGATCTTGCCGACGAGGATGTCCCCCGCCTTCACTTCCGCGCCGATGCGGACGATGCCCTCTTCGTCGAGATTCTTCAGCTTATCTTCCGAAACGTTCGGGATGTCGTATGTCGTCACCTCCGGGCCAAGTTTCGTGTCGCGTACATCACAGGAATATTCATCGATGTGGATGGAGGTGAACCGGTCCTGCTGGACTACCCGTTCCGAAATGATGATGGCATCCTCAAAATTGGCGCCTTCCCAGGAAACGAATGACACAAGCAAATTTTGCCCGAGCGCGAGGATGCCGTTATCGATAGAGGGGCCGTCGACGAGTACCTGTCCCTTCTTCACTGTTTGGCCACGCGTAACCAGTGGTTTCTGGGAAATACAGGTAAACTGGTTAGATCGTTTAAATTTTTCGAGGGTATAGGTGCGGATGGCCTTCGGGTATTTGACTTTCAAATGGGCGCCGTCCACTTCCACCACCTCGCCGTGATCCTCGGCGGTGATCACATAACCGGAATCGAGCGCCACCTTCTCTTCCTGTCCGGTCGAGACATATGCGGCATCGGGGTTGACCGACACGACCGCTTGCCGTTGCATGTTGGAACCCATCAACGCCCGGTTCGCGTCGTCGTGCTGGAGGAACGGAATGAGCGATGTTGCCACGGAAATGAACTCGTGCGGCGCGACGTCGATGAGGTCAACCTCTTCCGGCGTGACCGTGCCCGGTTCGCCCTTGATGCGCGCCTCGAGCGTGGGGCCGATCAGGCGGCCGTTCTCGTCCTTGGGGCTGCCGGCGTGCGTGATCTTGTACTTCTCTTCCTCCGAGGCGTCAAACCAGATGATCTCTTTCGTGACGACGCCGTCCACCACTTTTGCGTAGGGCGCTTCCAAGAACCCGAAGTCGTTGATGCGGGTGTAGCTTGCGAGATAGTTGATGAGACCGATGTTCGAACCTTCCGGCGTCTGGATCGGGCAGATGCGCCCGTAGTGCGAACGGTGCACGTCGCGCACCTCGAAGCTCGCGCGCTCGCGCGTGAGGCCTCCGGGACCGAGCGCGGAAATGCGGCGCTTGTGCTCAAGCTCCGCGAGCGGGTTCACCTGGTCCATGAACTGCGAAAGCTGCGATGAGGCAAAAAACTCTTTGATGACCGCCGCGATCGGGCGGAAGTTCACGAGCTGCGCCGGCATGAGCGAGTCCTTGTCCTCCGTGGACATCCTGTCCTGGATGATGCGGCGCAGGCGCGCGAGACCGATACGCAGGCGTCCCTGCAAAAGTTCGCCTACCGCTTTGAGGCGGCGGTTGCCCAAGTGGTCGATGTCATCCGGCTCCGCGTCGGGATTGTTGTTGAGCATGATGATCTCTTTTACGATCGCTACGAGGTCTTCGGCATCGAGCAGCTTGTTCGTCTTCTTCTTATTGAGCTCAAGGCGCTGGTTCATCTTGTAGCGGCCGACCTCCGAAAGGTCGTAGCGGTCAGGGCGCTCGAACATCGCGGCAATGAGGTTCTTTGCGGTGTCGGCAGCGGCCGGATCGCCCGGGCGCTGGCGCTTATAGATCTCTATATATGACTCAGCCGCGTCCTTCGCGACATCTTTCTTTAATGTCGCATCGATATACTTTATAAGGCCCGTGTCCACGCCCGCGAACGTCTCTTTTATCTTTTCCGTATCCATGCCGAAAATGCGAAGCAGGTCGCTTACCGGCACCTTGCGGTGGCGGTCGATCTTGACGCTGATCGTGCCGTCGATGTCGGTCTCGAACTCAAGCCACGCGCCGCGGTTCGGGATGATCTTGGCGCCAAAGAGCGAGCGGCCGCGGTACGGCACGGCGGTAAAGTACACGCCGGCGGAACGGACGAGCTGGGCCACAACGACGCGCTCGACGCCGTTCACGATGAACGTGCCGCGCGAGGTCATGATCGGGAAGTCCCCGAAGTACACTTCCTGCTTGTGCTCCTTGCCAGTGCGGTTGTTCACCAGGCGGAGCGTGCAGCGAAGGGGCGCCTCGTACGTCGCTTCTTTGTAGCGCGCGGTCGTCTCGTCATACTTCGGTTCGTCAAAACGATAGTTGGAGAAATAGAGCTCGAACTCATGTCCAGTATGATCGCGGATCGGCGAGATCTCCTCGAGCAGTTCGTTCAATCCTTTTTCGAGAAACCACTGGTATGACTTCAACTGCGCCTCGTTGAGGTTGTATGGGGAGATGAGGGGTTTTGATTTTGAAAAGTCTTTTGTGGAGGTGAATTTTGCCATGGTGTTTTAAAAATAGTTAACGTGTTCAAGCGATGCCATCAAAACGCAAACGCGCGAAACCCAAAAAAATAGTGGCTTCGCGGCGGATCCTTGAATACGTCGATGAAATAAAATGTGGTGGTCATTTTTGTTCGGCCTTTATATTACTACACCTGCCAGAGTCCCCAACACGCAAAAAACGGCTCCGCCCTTCCTTTATTTCGAGGGATCCGTTATTGGTTGCTTTCTAGGTATTTAACTCTATTTTGGTTCTGTTCGTCAAGGGTCTTGGCGAATATGGTTTTTCCCGTCGCGGGGTCGGTCAAATAATATAGATAGGGAGAGCTTTGAGGGTGCAGCGCGGCGGTAATGGCGGAAGTGCCTGGATTTCCGATGGGCCCCGGGGGCAGACCCTTGTACAAGTAGGTATTGTAAGGCGAATCTATTTTGAAGTCAAGGGCCGTGAGGGTGCAGGCCTGGCTGCCGGGAGACGGGGGGCTGGAAGACTGGGAAACTAGTAGTTTCGCATAGCAAACGGTCGCGTCTATATCGAGAGGCATGCCCAAGCTCAGGCGCTTCTCAATGATGCCAGCTACCAATTCCTGGTCTGCCAGGTTGGGCACTTCTTTTTGTACGATGGAAGCAATGATAAGGGTGCGCAGGGCGGCAGTGGGATCGGCGGGGAGCAGCGGTGCCGCCTTCGCGTTGAAATTGTCCGTCATTTCGCCTACCACCGCCGCCACGTTTTCGTCCGTATAGAACTGGTAGGTGTCGGGAAAAAGATGGCCTTCGAGGGCCAGTGACCCGGTCGCATCCACGAGCGTGCCGGGACGGATCACGAGCGCGTCGCTCAATATCCGGTCGATGCCAAATATCGTCGTCCCCTCCGGGATCGTGACCGTGACCTTTGCGGCATTCCCGCCGGAGATCGCCGCGACGATGGCGGGCGTGTCCATGGACGGACTCAATCGGTATAGTCCCGGCTGGAGCGTGAAGGCGCGTCCATCCACCAGGGAAAAAAGATCGAATGCGAGCGGCGAACGGATGAGGCGTGCTTCATAAAGATTTTCCGCGACCATCCGGAATCCGTCGCCGGTGTTCACCTGAAAGACGACCGTCGTCCCGCTCGCCGTGGCATTAGCGGGACCAAGGCCGAAAAAGAACGAGCCGGCCGCGAGGACGACGGCCATGAGAACCGCCGCTCCGATAATGTTCTTCTTGATAAAGAGCTTCATTTTTTAGGAACGCTTGCGGATGGAATTGACCAGGGAAAGCGTGAAGAAGTTTGCCATCATGCTCGATCCGCCGTAGCTAAGGAACGGGAACGTGACGCCGATGACCGGCGTAAGACCCGTCGCGGAACCGGCATTCAGAAGGAACTGGACGCCGAGCATCATCGCCGCGCCGATGCAGACGAACTTCTCGAAATTCTCGTCGGCAAGGAGGCCGATCCTCAATATCTGGAACACGAGGAACATGAACGCGCCGACCACGACGATCCCGCCGATGATCCCCCACTCCTCAATGAGCGCCGCAAAAATGAAGTCCTCTGACGGCTCGGAAAGGAACCCGAGCTGGGTCTCGGTCCCCTGCCCGTATCCCTGCCCCCAGAGGCCCGCCGAGCCGATCGCGATCTTTGACTGTATCGCGCTGTAGTTGATGCCGAGCGCGTTCGCGTTCGGATCGAGGAACCCGATGATCCGCGCGCGGTGGTACGGCTTGAGCACATAGATCCATATGAAGCCGCCGGCGAGCGCGAGCGCGATGACCGCCACCGCCACGCGGCGCCACGGCAATCCGAGCAGGAGCAAAAAACCGAACCAGATGGCAAAGAAGATCACTGCGGATCCCAGGTCCGGATATTTCACCGCGATCGCCGCCGGGACGACAAAAAATAGGAATGATGTAAAAATATTCTTCCATCGCGCGATCGCAAGATGCCGCTTACTGAAATAGCTCGCGTACACGAGAATGAGCGCCACCTTCATGAGTTCCACCGGCTGGATGCTCACCGGTCCGAGCACTATCCAGCTGTGCGTGTTGCGGACGAGCGGCGACGCGATGAGCGCAAACACCATGAGCGCGAGCGCGAGCGCGTATATTCCCCATATCACCCATTGCGCGCTGAATACCGCGCGGATGTCCACAAAGAACGATACGGCAACGAGGCCGATGCCGAGGATGATCCATATCGCCTGAAACGCAAAAAAATGGAACGATATCGCGGAGAGAACGATCAGGCTCGCCGCAAGAAGTATCCCGACAGGAATGAATAATGCCACCATCGTGATATAGGATAAACGAAACCCCGGCGTTCCGCCAGCGCCGCGGCCCCTGCTAACGGATCGCGTAGATGAGCGTTTGGTTCAGCGCAGGATTTACCTCCGGCTCATTCGGATAGATCACCGAAAAATCGTTCGTGCTGCCCGCAGCGACGTTCTCCAGCTCCGTCTGCGAGACACCTACCGGCGTTCCTCCGGGCGTCGTAAAAATGACCATGACGAACACCTGTTCGTATGACGCAACGCTCGTATTGACGATCTGGCCTCCCACGGAAACCGTCGTAGAGGCGGAGGCCGATTGTATGTTCTGTAAGGCGAACTCGCCGGGCCCGATCCCCGGGATCGCGCCAAGCGTTGAACTTGCGATCCACGACACATCCGTCACGGAAAGCACCGCGTGATCGAACGGCTGGCCGACCGACTGGTTCAACACCGCAAGATAGCGCGTTTGGGACGGATAGACGAACGCCCGTGCCGGAATCGATTGCAGTACCGTGCCGGAGGCGTTCTCAAGATCGATGGAATAGTCCAGTGCTTGCGCGGCATAGTTGGCATTTTCGTCGGTCACCTGCGCAAGAAAAGTGTATTGCCCCGGGCTCGTGACGAACGTCGCGACCGCGCCCGGCACGATCGGCGCGGTGCTCGTCGGGGCGCACGTGCTCGGCGCGCAGGCAATGGCAGGCGCGCCCGTGAACGGCCTTATAAATACCGTATAGACGGCGGCGCAAAAGAGAATGATAAGAACAATATAGAGCGTCCCGTAAATGAGCTGCTTCGCGCGACGGGTGGACATGCATCCATTATAGATGATAATGAATGGGCGTGTACATCCTCCTTCTTTCCATTCTGCCATTTCTCGCCGTCGCGTTATTTGCCGTATTCACCGTCTGGCTCTTTGTTTCCGCGCGGAGCGCGCGCAAAAGCGGCGCGCCGTATTTCCCCACACCCACGCGCGCCATCCGCGCCGCGCTCCGCGCGGCGGAGCTCAGGCCCGGCGAGTCCTTCTATGACCTCGGCGCGGGCACCGGCAGGGCGCTCCTCATAGCCGAGCATGAATTCGGCGCCCGCGCCACCGGCTTTGAGATCTCCCCTTTGTTTGCCGCGATCGCACTGGCCGATCTTTTTCTTCACCGGTCGCGGGCAACGATAAAAATGGCCGATTTTTTCAAGGAAGATATCGGCGGCGCGGATGTTATTTTCTGTTTCCTTGCCATCCGCACCATGGCCAGGATGGAGGAGCAGATCGGGCGCCAGGCAAAGGCCGGCGCGCGGATCATCGTCTATGCATTTCCATTGCCAGGCATGAAACCGACGCAGGTCATCCCCGTCCGCGGGCAGTGGAAGATGTATCTCTACCGCCTCGCTTGACGGTCGCCGCTTTTATGGTATATATTCTGCGAAGAGGTGCGTATGTTTGAAGATCTTTTGTCCCCCGCAAATGTCATTGGTCGCGGTGACGACCTGCCGAGCATCGCAGACCGCATCAGGATCGCGCTTACCATCGGTGGTGGCAGTGCCGCACGACAGTTTGCCTACCAGCAACGGATCCCCCATCCGGACCGCTCGTTGTGGGTGGTAGGAATAGGTCCGTTTGAAAAATGCGTCCCATTTTCTCCGCCTGTCGGCGTCATGGAATTCGCCCGCAAGCTTCTCCGCTATTCCGACGCCCAGCAGCGGGAAGACCGGGCGAGATATCCTTCGGTACCCGCTTCTTTCGCGGCGACAGCGACCAAGGGCTGGACCATCAGCCGCTCCCCCGCTATCACCGACCAGATAGGCAATCCGCTGATCGCAGCGTATGCGTCATGGATCGATCCGAGAAGCGGCTAGAGAAACACAAAAAGGCGCCGCGCACATCCATGCGCAGCGCCTTCTTTTTTTATCTTTTTATAATTCCCTGAACGGCACTTTGATGTCGGCACATCCTACTTTCCCCGCCCGAAGGCAAGTATCATGGGATTGGGACGCTTTCACTTCTCTGTTCGGAATGGGAAGAGGTGGGACACGCCCGAATGAAGCACCGACATCAAAAAGCCGTTCGTGCCGCTGCTCTTGCATTCTTTTTTGCACCACACAGCGGACGGGTGGTTCCAAAAAAGAATGCAAGAGCAGCGGCACTCACTACTTTGTTGATCTCTGGTTGTAGATCAGAAATGATAATGCAAGTCAGCATTGGGATGGTTGGCGGGATCATTAGTACGTCTTGGCTAAAGCCGTTGCCAGCCTTACACCGAACGCCTATCAACGTCATAGTCTATGACGAGATCACGCATACCTAATCTTGGGGTGGGCTTCGCGCTTAGATGCTTTCAGCGCTTATCCCTTCCATACATAGCTACCCGGCAGTTCACCTGGTGGCAAAGCCGGTAGACCAGAGGTATGTTCAGCCCAGTCCTCTCGTACTAAGGCCAACTCCCCTCAAGTATTTCACGCCTGCAGCAGATAGAGACCGACCTGTCTCACGCAATTTCTTCTTCTATCGCCATTACTGGCGGGTTGGACTATACCACCATCTCCACTGAGATGATCGACGTGTTAGTCCGGCATGATTGCCGGACTCCAGCTCGTAATGAGCTAAGTCTCTAAGGGGTCAATGCATGATATTTCCGCTTTTTTGAATAATTCAGAAAGCGAAAACGTTCTACTAATTCTGCCAACGCTCGAAAATCATCTTTACTTTGAATTTTCGATTTAGCATCGAGGATTTGGACCATCAGATCGGCTTGCTCACCTTTCAGTATCAGGAACCCACGAACTTCGCCGAGAAACGATCTGATCGCCTCTTCGCGCGCGATGGTATATTCGATCATGCCATCATTGCGTTCGCGGATATATCCCAAGTTAATAAGCGAACAAATTTCTTCAAATTTGCGCTGATCTTTTTTGGATTGGAAAAGCACGATGCAAGGAGCTATTTGAAATCCATATCGATAAGTCGAGTTAGATTTCATCCTTACATAGATACTCCCATCTCCATCCAGAAATCCTGCTATGTATGCTTTTTGCGTTGACGAAAGACTTTTCATACACGACTTCCCTCGGTATTATCCTACGATCTCACGTCTCATCAAACTAGTTTTTAATCTATTTTTAATAAGCGTTACGATACATCCCAGGTCAGGATGTTAGGACTTCACCGATATGAGTCGATTTTGCTATCTCGATCGCTCGAGAAAGCCGCCGTTTTTGTTTTAACAGTTTTTGATGTACCTTCGATCGGGTTATCTTCGTTGACGGTCTGAACCCAGCTCACGTGCCACTTTAATTGGCGAACAGCCAAACGCTTGGGAGCTTCTACACCCCCGCGCTGTGGCGAGCCGACATCGAGGTGCCGAGCATTGTCGTCGCTAGGGACGCTCGGACAATACTAGCCTGTTATCCCCGGAGTAGCTTTTATCCGGTGTCTCCGGCCTTTCTATTAAGAAGCCGTCGGGTCACTAACTTCTGCTTTCGCACCTGCTCGTCTTGTATGACTCGCAGTCAAGCCAGCTTTTGCGTTTGCACGTCCTGCCCGATTTCCATCCGGGCTAAGCTAACCTTAATAAACTCCTCCGTTACTCTTTTGGAGGAAAACGCCCCATTTAAACTGCCTACCAAGCACTGTCTTAGCGGAGTTTCCCCGAAGGGTTCTCCGCCAGTTAGACGTCAAAATTCTGAAAATGGCTGTTTCATTGTCGGATCCACGTCACCCGAAAGCGACGCTTCAAATCCTCGCCACTACACTACGTAACAGAACTCTGAAATCAATACCAAGCTGCAGTAAAGCTTCCGGGGTCTTTTCGTCCCGCTGCAGGTATCCCGCGTCTTCACGGGAATCGCATTTTCACCGAGCTCATCGTTGAGACAGTTCTCCGGTCGTTACACCTTTCGTGCGCTTCGGAACTTACCCGAAAAGGAATTGCGCTCAAACATGTTACAACACTTTTTGTTGGCCAAAACATTTCTGCTTGGCTCTCTGTGTCGCCACAGAGTTCGGACTATATCTTATCGCCTTGCGGCGATCCTAACGTGTAGTCTCTGAGGATCCTTCAAAAGAAGTTTCCTGCTGATTTTCCGCATCGATCAAAGATTGTTACCTTGCGGTACTTTGATATGCGCGGGTGTTCCAGCATATAGTTAGGTTTTACTAAGGCAATGCAATCACCTTAGAACGATTCTTTTACGTTATCACCCGCTCGTTTTTTAATTTAAGCGGGATCCTCATGGTCGCCCATGAGATCGGACTATATCATCTCTAAAAACTTTTAGAGTCTGGCGTATAGTCTCTGAGGATTCCTTGATAGTCTATTTCTACGTCTATTACGTTGTATTTACGCCTTCTTCCTCTTCCCTCATTTAAATTTTCCCTGATAGCGATAATTTCTTGCAGTCCTTTTGGATCAAGGTGTTTGCCTTGCTCCATAAGAAATGCAATTTGTTTGAACAGGAGAAAATTTTTCTTTTTTGATGAAGAAAAGAAAGGAAACTTTTCGAAAAACGGTATGACGCGATCAATGATCGAACGATAATCGCCGACGACGAAGTAATGCACTCCGTCTTCACGATTTTGCAATCGTCCGCAACCTAAATGACTTTTTAATAATTCCAAATTGGCGATATCGCGCTGGGCCACGTTAAAGGTCATTTGCACCTGCCATCCAAGGCGATGCCCATTCCCTTTTCGAAGAGAGACATTAAAACTTCCCTCTCCATCCGTAAAACCAGAAAGATACCAGCCAATGTTGTCTGGAATTTTCTCAAGCCATTCACGGTTATACCAAGGCCTTTCCTGCTGATTGTCTGCACCGATCATATTGTCACGCTAGCACATCAACATTAAATCTTTATTAAAAAGATTTCATGATGAGCAACGTAATGTCGGATTCTCAGAGTTTCCAGCATTTGGCCAGATTTTATAACTACAATCGTTATGTCTATAGTTATCGCTGACATTGACGAGGGCTTGAATCAGTGAGCCTCCTGGTAACTAATTGCTAGTAACTCGGTAACCTAGCAAGAAAAATCTTGCTAGTTACCAAGGTTTACTAGTAACCAGTGACCAGGAGACCCCCAATCTTGACCTTCTCGCATCGGTCAGGTGTCACCCCCTATACATCCTGTTGCCAGTTAGCAGGGAGCTGTGTTTTTGGTAAACAGTCGCCAGAGATTCTTTAGCTGCGGCCCCGCCCGCATTGCTGCGGAAAGGGCAGGCCTTATTGCTAACTTACGGCCGCTATTTTGCCTAGTTCCTTAACGATGAATCACTCGTTCCCCTTGGGCTACTCGCCCTATACACCAGTGTCGGTTTCCGGTACGGAGACCACACGCTCGATTTGGCCAAATTTTTCTCGAACGGCTCTTCACAAACGTCGGCCAGGTAAATTCCTGACCTTCTCTCGGCGCGCGCTTGAACTCCGCGCAAAGAATGCCAAACCGATAAGGCACGCCTGCTTATATCCGTTGTCCTTTGGTTATGATCGTGCGGCCGGGCTGGAATATTAACCAGCTTCCCATCGACTGCCCCTTTCGGGATCGCCTTAGGACCGCCTAACCCGTGGTTGATTGCCAGTGCCACGGAAACCTTGTATTTTCGGGGTTCCAATTTCTCATTGGGATTGTGGTTACTCATTCCAACATTTTCTCTTCCGGCCGCTCCAAACGCCCTCGCGGGTCGATCTTCACTGCAGGCCGAAATGCTCTCCTACCACTACTGGTAACTGATTACTAGTTGCTAGTAAACCTAGTAGATTTTTCAATGCTTTTTGTAAGATTGGTCAATTCTTTGCCGACGATCGCGTATTGCTCGGAAAGGAATTTGTATTGTTCATCGGAAAGTAACTCCACTTTCCGCATGAATTCAAGATTGAACGCTATTTCATCCGCTGATCCCAAGGAATCTTTCAGATGATTGATCGTGTCCTTCTTTGATTTCTTCCGTGCGAACCCTTCCGCGATGTTTGAGGGAATTGAACGTGAGGCCCGCCGTATTTGATCGGCAAGCTCCAGTTTATATTCCTTCGGCAATGAAAGAGATATTTTATGAACCTTTATTGCAAGTTCGAACGATCTTTTGAACACATCAAGATCTTTGTATATCATCCTTCCATTGAACCATTTCTCGCATTAACTCTTTCTTAAATCTTTTCCTTGTTACTAGTTCCTAGTTACCAGTAATCAGTTACCAGTAATCCGTATCTTCGGTACCATGCTTAGCCCCGGTACATTTTCGGCGCCACGACCCGTCGAATAGTGAGTTGTTACACACTCTTTAAAGGATGGCTACCTCTAAGCCAACCTCCTATCTGTCTATGGGTCATGACTACCTTTTACACTTAGCATGGATTTAGGGACCTTAGATGACGATCTGGGCTCTTCCCCTCGCGACCACGGAGCTTAGCCCCCGCAGTCTAACTAGCAAGATCTTGACTCTCGGTATTCGGAGTTTGATTGATCGTTCGGTCTTTCGACCTGTAACGATCATCCAGTGCTCTACCCCCAAGAGGAACTCTTGCCGCCAGTCCTAAAACTGTTTCGGAGAGAACCAGCTATTACGTTATTCGATTAGCTTTTCACTCCTTACCTCAGCTCATCCGAAGATTTTGAACAATCAACCGGTTCGGGCCTCCCTCCCGATTTCTCGGGAGTTCACCCTGGCCAAGGCAAGCTCATAACGCTTCGGGTCTATCTTGTGCTGCGATCCCACTCAAATTTTTGGAGCCGTGACAAATCCACGGCGATGCGGTATTTTTATGATTAGCTTCTCCTCCACGGGAGGCCGTATGTTCTCAGGACACAGCCCCGATCCCATGCTTCAGGGCCTCACTTCCTTTCTCATGGAAGCAAACCCGATTGCCTGGGGAGTGCTTGCCGTCGGTGTCGCATTGCTTATCGTGGCCATTTGGAGCATGCACCACGAAAACAAAACCCCGACCTGCAAGTGACCAATCTGCCAAAACACCTGCCCGCTCACGCGCGCGGGTGTTTTCTTTTGGCGCTCACGCGCCGCTTATTTCTCCAAAAATTTGAGTGGGATGTGCGCCCTATTCAGACTCGCTTTCGCTGCGCCTTCACGCTATGCGCGCTTAGACAAGCAACACAAAATAAGTCGTTGGATCATTCTTCAATAGGCACATTGTTCCACTCGTCCGCGGATTGCTCCGCAGCCGTTCGTGGTTCAATTCCTTGTAGACAAACGGTTTCAGGTTCTATTTCAACGGCCTCACCGGCCTGCTTTTCACCTTTCCCTCACGGTACTTGTTCACTATCGATCTAGAAAAGTATTTAGCCTTACCTGATAGTACAGGTGTATTCCTCCGGAACTGTTTTACTCCGAAGTACTCAAGTTAAAAAACTAAGGAGACCAAAAGTTTTCGTCTACGGGGCTATCACCCGCTCTGGCGCCGCTTTCCAGACGGCTTCGACTAACCAATGATTTTTTTACTCCTCCACCTCCCAGCGAGTAACGCAACGTACACTTGCGTGCGCGCTACGTTACTTGCTAAAAGAGCGTTTTTTACTGAACCCCAAGATCGTGATAAATCACAACCTTAGTTTGGGCTCCTCCCCGTTCTCTCGCCGATACTTAGGGAATAACTGATTTGTTCTATTTTCCTCCGCTTACTGGAATGTTTTACTTCAGCGGGTACGCGATCCGCTTGCGCGGAACAATTGAGGGTTACTCAACTAGGTTTCCCCATTCGGAAATTCCCGGATCACAGGTTGCTACGCACCTCCCCGAGACATATCGTTGCTACGCCACGTCCTTCATCGCCTTTTCTAGTCTAGGCATCCACCGTTCGCCCTTATTTGCCAACCATCCCAATGCTGACTTGCTCGTGGATCACAGCGAAACGCCGCAATCCACTTGCCATCAGTAAGAAAAATTCTTACCGATGCTTTGACCCTGTCCGTCACGAGAAATTGACTACATATGCGTATGCAGCGATCCGGCCCACCCGCAATGCGGATGTTAGCGACCGGACCTAATAGTGACACAGGGTCTCCATATTATGTCCTCCGACTCTACAATTCGGAGTTCCGCCAAATCGGCGAATGATTTGAAATAGCATTTGCTCAGCATCGCGAGACGCTGCAAGACACGGACCGCCAAGAAAAAAATCAGCCGCACACAGCGGCCGCTGACTGCTTCAAAGAAGCGGCTTCAGCCGGAGTGTTGTGAGAGATTTAAAGTCTTGACCATTCGTATCTTGAGGATAAGGATACTCCGGCCTCAAAAGGATGTCAATAGGGGGCCTTATCCACATAAAAAGCAAACCCCTCCTTGTTGAGCGAGTGGACGTTCCTACGTCGGAGCGAAACAAGGAGGGGTTTGCTTTTTATTGTCGGGCCGCCGGGAATCGAACCCGGTCTTTACGCACCCGAAGCGCACGTACTACCGGTATACTACGGCCCGTAGAATACCAAGCTATTTAACCGCATTTCGCGGAAAAACTCAACTTTAATCGTTTTAGATAATTTTAATGCCGCTTGTGTATCATGGCCTTGCGGATCCTTGACAGACATCCGGCGTGGAGTATCATGATAAGTATTACTAAGTAATACTCACACCAATGAGAATCACGCACATCATGACCGTATCCCTTCCCCCGGCGCTCGTTCGCCAGTTCGAGGAAGTGCGAAAGAAAGAATCACGCACCCGCTCCGAGCTTGTCCGTGAGGCTTTGCGATCGTATTTCGAAAGCCGCTACCCCATGGTGATGCCTACCAAAGCGGAACGCGCCGCCATGCGGCGCGGGCGGGCGGCCCTCCAGCGCGGCGATGCCATGCCATTAAAGAAATTCCTCCATGAAATGGAATCTGCTGATCGCCGGTCCGGCGCAAAAAGAATTTCAAACGCTTCCAGAAAAAGATCGGGAGCGCATTAAGGCGGCGCTCTTTGAGATGCAAACAAATCCCCTTCGGGGAGATTTAAAGCGTTTACAGGGACATCCAGCCGCATGGCGGCGGCGAATAGGCAGCTACCGGATTATTTACGATCTTTATTTTAAGAAACACACGATTGTCGTCGTGGCTATCATTCGGCGAACCTCATCAACATACGAATAGCGCCGCGGGGGCCTACTGCACGTGATGCTGCTTCTTGATCTCGTTGTCCATCTCCTCCTCTGCCTCGCGCTTCCTGGCCTGCGCCTGCGCAAACAGCTCGCGCAGCTCGACATCGCTCAGCGTGTTCAGCTCCTTGGCGCGCTTCGTGAGATACTTCTTATCGTTCTTTTTTGGATCATCGATCACCTCTTCCATGAGCGCGTTCAGGATCCAGCCGACGCGCGGCGATTGCGGAAGGTCGAGCAACGGCATCAAGTCGTCGCCGCGGAGCGCGAGCATCTTCGGCGAGAGCGGATCACGCTTGACCTTGTCTATCATAAAGAGCAAATGGCGCAGGCGGTACGGCATCGCTTTTTTGACGCCGCTGCCGATGCGGTCCGCTTCACGAACCTTTAACAGGTCGTCGATATTCTCCGGCCCGACGCGCACCACAAAACGCCGCACGCCCGCGGGCGAGATCGCGCCGGTGTCGTAATAGAACATGTGCGAGCGCACAAGGTGCGCCACCTGTTCCGTGAACTCGCGCGGAAAACGCAGCCGGTCGAGCATCCGCACCGCCATCTTCGCGCCAACATATTCGTGCTGATAGAACGTCGAGTCGGGGCCATTGCCACCCTTCACCTTCGGCTTGCCGACATCGTGGAGGAGCGCGGCCATGCGTACCGCGAGCGAATAATTCTCGCGCGCGGTGTAATCGAGCGCGCGTACGTTGTGCTCGAAGACGGTATAGATATGATGCTTGTTCTGCCCGACGCCGATCCCCTCGCGCAGTTCCGGCAGAACGTACCGCAGGAGGTCAAGCTCCTCGAGCAGGATGATCCCTTTCGCCGCGTTCGGCGTCATGACGATCTTCACGAGCTCATCGCGCACGCGCTCCTTTGCGATCGCCTCCAGTCCGCCCGCGAACTTCACGATCGCGCGGCGCGTGTTCATCTCTATCTCAAAATCCAGTTCAGCGGAAAATCGCACCGCGCGCATCAGGCGCAGGGCGTCCTCGCTGAACCGCTCCTCCGGCGCGCCGACCGTACGGACCACGCCGTCTTTCAGGTCGTGCTCGCCGCCGAACGGGTCGATCACATCGCCCTTCATATCCATCGCCATCGCGTTTACCGTAAAGTCGCGGCGAGAAAGGTCCTTTTCGATGTCCGCCGCGAACTTCACTTCATCGGGATGGCGCTTATCGGTATATGTTCCCTCAATGCGATACGTCGTTACCTGGATGATCTTCAGCCGTTCGTCCTCCGATTCGGTCTTGATGCCCACCGTGCCAAAATCATTCTCGTAGACGCTCTCCGGAAAGAGCTTCTGGATCTCCTCCGGCTGTGCGTCGGTCGCCACGTCCCAATCCTTCGGCTCGCGGCCAAGCATCATGTCGCGCACACAGCCGCCCACGAGGTACGCCTCAAAACCCGCTTCGGCAAGCGCCTTTGATATGGCAATCACTTCTTCCGGAACTGAAGGCTTCGTTTTCATCGGTTTTTCGGCAGGTATACGTTCATTGTAATTGAATTGCGGGAATTATTGTATAACATACCAGCCCACCACAAAACAGGGACACGAGCCATTGAAGACGGCTGGCGGATACTTCGTTCGTTCCCGCGGCGACGGCCGCGCGAGAGCGATCCTCCCCGGCCCACGGATGGGCGTCCTTTATAGTGCAGTGAGTGACTCAAAAACAGAATATGGATCAGATGACAAAAAGAAAGCCGGGCGCACCAGAGCGCGCCCGGCTTTCTTTTATTACTGCCCCGACCCTATCGGACCGTCGCGCCGAACTCTTTCACCGTTCCCTCTTCTATCTTCTTGTGCAGGACGTCCACTTCGTCGTTCGTGAGCGTGCGGTCGCTCGATCGGTACGTAATGCGGTATGCGTAGCTCTTTTTGTCCGCGCCGAACTTTTCGGCGTTCTCATATTCGTCGATCAGCTCCACCTGCTCCACGAGGTCTCCCGCGATGTCGCGCACGAGATCGAAATAATCGTTCGGCGCGAACGCCTTCGGCACGATGAACGAGATGTCGCGGATGACGGGCGGATACTTGCTCACCTCCGCGAACTTCGTTCCCATGTGCAGCTGTTTCTTTACGCGCTCGTCATCGGACCAGAGCAGGCGGATGTCCGGGAGCGTCATGCTGATGATCGCGAGGCGCTCCAACCCGAAGCCGAACGCCCACGCGTTGTACCCTTCGACGCCGAACTTTTTGAACACGCTTTGCTTTGTCATGCCACCGCCGAGTATCTCGATCCAGCGGCCGCCGTCCGGCCCCGGGTCGTCGGATGATTCGGTCGTGGGCGCGCCGGGCCCGATCCATACCTCCACCTGCAGCGATGGGTCCGTGTACGGGAATGTGTCGTCGAGAAAACGGAAGTGGGCGCCGGCGCCGAAGATCGCGCGCACGATCTCGCTCAAAGCGTTGCGCAGGTCGTCGATCGTGAGTGGGTCGGTGTCCGCGGGCGTCATATACCATCCGCCGAACTGGTGGAAGATGTTCATATGCTTGCGGTCGATCTCGTCCTTGCGATACACCTTGCCGTAACAGACAACGCCCAATTTTTCGCGGCGCGCGAGGCGCTCTTTGACCTCCGGCAGCTGCGTGTAGTAATACCACATCACGGTGTCGTGCGTGCGCAAAATATTCTTATCGTCCGCATAGTAGGTGTCCGACGCGCTGCGTGCCGGATGGTCGGGCGCGAAGTCAAAAAGGTCGAAGTTGATCGATGCCGGCACGATCTCCGGGATGATGATGTTGTCAAAATCCTTCAGTACCGGCGTCGCGCGTGCCGCTTCCACGATCTCGTAGAGCGGGCTGCCCGGCGTGCGCGAAAGGTCGGGCATCGCAAGGTAGCGCTTGATCCGCGCGGCCTCGGCGTCCGTGCGCTTGTCGACCGCGGCCAGTATCCTGTTCTGCTCGTCAAGGGAAATGCGATATTCCATATAAGGGCAATTGTAATGCTAAAATAAAGGCAGGGCAATTTTTACAATCCAACGACAGATATGCCACATCAAGGAGGCCCATTCGTGAAGACGTCGACATTTACCTGCATACTGTCCCTTGCATTGCTCGCGGTGCCGTTCGCGGATGCCGCCTCGCACGCAAAGCGCGCCACTCTCACTCCGTTCCGCGAACGCGCGGCGCGGGAAACACTGATCAAAGATCGCATCGTTCACAAGTTCGGCCACGCGTTCGCCGATCCGATCGTGAACGATCCGCGCCTCGTCCTTCCGCAACCCGCGCCGTCGGCGGCCAAACCTTCGCACCACGCGAACCGGCACGACTACCGCTACATGTTCACCGCCGACGCGCTGGCCACGGGCCGGAAATTCCTGGAAGAGAACAAAACGCTGTTCGCCGAGAACGAAGCAGCCCATGGAATTCCCAGTCCGATCATCAATGCGCTTCTTGGCATCGAGTTGGGATGGGGAAACGTAAAGCCAAAACGGTTGGTGATCGTCTCGCTTTACTCGCTCGCCGTCAACCGTCCCAACTATGTCAGCCGCGGATGGCCGGAGGAACAATTGATGGCATGGCTCACCATCTGCAAGAATAACGGCTGGGATCCGTTCGCCATGACGGGTTCCTGGACCGGCGCATTCGGGCTGGACCAGGAAGAGCCGACGACGTACCTGCAGTTCGCGAAAAATTGCGTTTCGGAAGGAAACTATTCCGATCCATTTTCCGCGAGGGACGCTGTCTGTCGGATCACCAACTACCTCGGCAACGCCGGGTTCGGAGAAACCAGATCTTCGATCCTCAAAGCGCTCTGGGAGTACAACCACGATCCCGCTTACGGGCGAGCCATCATGGAGTACGCTTCCATCGTTAAGCCATTGCCGTAACAGAACAGGCCGCTATCACATAGCGGCCTGCAGTTCTATCATTCGGCACAAAAGAAAACAGGCAGGTCCGCCGGACGGTCATCTGCCTGGAGGCGAACCTGCCTGTTTTCTTTTGCGCCTTGTTGTGCCGACGGGAGGAATCGAACCTCCGACCTTGGCCTTATGAAAGCCCTGCTCTAACCGCTGAGCTACGTCGGCAACGGCATAACTATATTATAGAGCGGGAACTTTTTCAAAGGCCGATCGGACACCGCCGCGCTATTGCGCGGCAGGCGTCTCGAGCGGAACAGGACGCGGCACCGGAGGAACCACAACGCTCTGCGACGGTTGTTCAAAATCCTTGATGAGCGGCACCATGATGTATCGCGTTGAAGCATTATCGCTCGCGCTGCCCACGACCGGGAATGCAAATGCCGGAACGAGGAATTCGGAACTCTGTCCGTTGCTGTCCGTCTGATACATATCCTCGTAGACCATTGTCGGCGTGCCAAGGTCATAGGTGGTAACAGTTGCATTTGTGTCCGCTGAATCCGCGCTGCCGCTCCCCATAGCGCCGTTATAGATCACCGGATAAACTTCCGGATCTTCCGCCATGGAAAGGATCGTGCTTGTGTCCGTGATCGCATCATATGCGGATGACTGATAGCTTTCCGCCTGCAATCCATATACATTCTCCACGCGGCTATAGCGGATATTCACCTCCACCGTGAGGCCGATCGCGCTGCCATTCGTGTTGTACACGGGCATGCCGTTCACGGTGAGCGGATAAAGCACCTGCTCCGAATCCGGATAATACGGGATCATAGGCATCGCGGCGGCGGAAGATCCGCTGCCGGACCCGACTGACGCTCCCGCCGAAACAGCGGGCGTGGCGGCCGGCACCACGAAGTTCGTGATGTCCGTCGTCACCATCGGAGTACCATAATTCGCGGTACTGATATCGTGTACCGAGAGGAATTGGTTTGCGACCGCGATCACGGCGCTGTTCGATGGAACATCCGACGCAGTGAGCGGTGTCGTCGTAGCGCTCTCTTGCGGCCACTCATTGTAATTCTCGCTGATGGAGATCGTGCCGTCCGCGAGGTCGAGCGATATCTCATATCCAAAGCTCTGGGTCTGGGTGAGCGTCACGTTCGATATGGTAAGGCCGTCGAATGTGGAAAGGTTGACCTGGCCGAACCCCGCCTGCTCGAGCGCGGCGGTCGCCTGGTCCGCGGAAAGCGGCGCGGCGATCTTCTTAAGTACGTCCAGCTGGGCCTGGCTCTGCGAGATCGGGCTGCCGGTATAATCATATTTTACGGCGGGATACGGCAGCGGCCGCACCGGCATGATAGCGACGCCGGGAGACGCCGTGCCCGATCCGGAGATCGCCGCGCCCATCATGGGCGATGCGGTATTCATAGGAGCGGCCGTAGGCGCATTCGCCGCGGCGGGAGCGGCGCTCCCAGCCGCCGTGCTGAGCGATCCGAACGCATCCGCGCCGACATTGGTGATGCTCACGTTTCCGGAATTCAACGCAACGGAACCGGGATTGTGAGGCGACAATGGCCCGAACGCCGCAAAGGAAACAGCGGCAATGGCAATGACGGCAATGCCGATCGCCGCGTAGCGGAAGGATTTCCCCGCAAAGAATGACGCGAACGAACTCCGGGCGCTTCCAGAACCGCGCTGCGAAAGCTCCGTAAATATCTGCGAGCGCAACCGCGCGGCAAACGCCGGATCATAGTGCGCCTCCGGCTTGATCGCCATGGCGCGGATGATCGTCGTGAGTTCCTTTTCGCGGCTCCGCAGCGACGGGTCGATCGCGTAAAGGTCGTTTAATATTTTTTTAATGTCTTCGTGGTTCATGGTTAAATTATTTTAATGATAAGGAATATGAGCGCGAGCGGTGCGAGCTCTTTCAATCGGATCGTGGCGCGATAGAACGCCATTTTGCAGCTCCCTTCGCTTTTGCCGAGCACCTTCGCGATCTCCGCGTAGGATAGCCCGTCCCACACGCGCATCGTGACGATCTCGCGCTGGTCATCGCTCAACTTGGAAAACGATTCTTTTACTTTACGCACGAGCTCGCGGTCGCCCACCTCGCTCTCCACGTCCTTGGCCGGATCCGCAATTTCGTCCGCAAGCTCGATCGGCTCCGCGTTATGCCGGTTGCGATAATGGTCAAAGAGCGAGTTGCGCGCGATGCGATAGAGCCACGCGGAAAATTCGCCCTTGGACGCGTCGAACCGCCTGAGTCCGCGCACGGCCTTAAAGAATGTCGTGCTCGTAAGGTCTTCCGCCATCGCGCGGTTGCGCGTCCGGTAAAATATGTACCGATAGATGCGCTCCGCGTAGGCGTCGTAAAGCAGCCCAAACTGCTCGGTGTCGCCCGCCGCTATGCGCGCCAATATCTCGGATTCTTGCATGGTATGGAAGGACGGATCCGTAAGGTACCTTCACCCTGTACTACGCGCCCTTGCTTTAAGGGTAACATAGCGGATATGGTCGCATTCACTACAATGCAAGGTCGTTCTCGTGGTTCTTCCTGTGCTGATGATTAAAAACCGCTCCTATTTCCCGGATCGCGAAGATCGAATGGCGGATAAAAAGAACGCCTGCACCGAGAGAGAACCACTCAAGGATGAAGCGGCCGACCATGCCGGGAATGCCCGGCCATGGCAATAAAAGAGCGGCGGGGGCGGCAAGCGGCTGGAAGAAAAACATCGAAAAAAACGTGAGCCACAGCGGGAAGCAGAAACTGCAATCAAGCGGATGCCCGACGATGGGCAACTTTTTTACCCACGCGTGAAACGCCGGATGATCGTCAAGCCAGTTCCACCAAATGAGGGATGCGACCGCAACGGCAGAAGCAACGATAAGATAATCGATAAGCATGATGGATAAAATAATTGATAAAAAGTGAGGGGTTCCGCTTGCACAGAACCCCTTGTTCCAGCCCACAGACGTCAGGCGGCGACGGCGACGTTCCCTTTGAGGAACCCCACCAGCCGCGTGTCGACCGGCGGGTTCGCCGCGACGACGTTGGCCGCCACGACTGCCTCGTTCACTCGCGCGAAACGGAGATAGCTTTCCACTTCCGCTTCGTGAAAGTCGGAGGATGCATCAAGGATGTCCGGTGGCAGATCGGCCACCGAATCGGCCTCGAGCAGGTCCCCCGTGACACAGAGCACGTCCGAATCGAAAAGGCGCCCGTACGTCTCCCGATTCCGGTAATGCTCGGAGGTGAACAGCGTCTCGGCGTCCGATGAACGCACGACGATCGCGCAGCAGGAGCAACCGAATGCCAAGCGGAGGCCGAATGCTTCCGCGAGGATCCCGTTGACCTTCGCGACGCCGTCGGTGCGCAACGCGAGCTTTTCGCACGCGCCGTGCATGAGCTCGCTCTCGCGCGTCTTCACGCGCTGCACCCGTTCCTGCTCCTCGTTCCAGAAGAGGACGGAGAGCGGATTCGAGACGGCCTTGATGGAAAGGCCGCGGATCCGCGAGAACGACCCCTGGAGATAGCGGTGCACCACCTCGAGGATCGTGGTGACCTCGAGAAGGCGCGGCGCGTTGATGGCGTCCGCGATCCTCGCGATCACATCCCCTCCTACGAGAGGATAGGCTTCGGCGAGGTACGGGGTGTCGTTCGGGTGAAAGTAGCCGTAGATGGTCCGGTTACCGTTCGCGTGGAGGGCGGGGTGATCCTTCATGATCGATCTCATAAATCTCCTTTTCTTGATCCGCCGCTATGCGGCATGGCTGGGGTGGTTGATGAGACCCTCGAAGTCGTGGACCATACGATCCACGGCACCTTGGGCACGAAGATAATTCGTGATCGCTGACGACTGCTCGTCCGTCAGCGTCGCGTGGTGCTCGGAGATGATCCGGATAGGGTCATCGTATACTCCCACATGCACATGATCGCCGTATTCGCACACGGCAGGATCACAGCGATGCGGGAGCACGTTGACGCCCTTGAACGTACGCCCGTCCACTTCCCACGTGGGAAAATAGAGACGAAGCTCCTCCTCTCCTTTATGATTTGCGAAAACAGCGAGCATTGCCTGCATATTCGATCCTCCTGCATCTAAAAGATCTATAACGAATATACCCGTTGGACAGCCCTGCGGTCAAATTAATTGCAAATATTTCGCATTTAGATTATGCTGGATCCATGCAAAAGAAGACCGATTTCCGTCAGGTGCTAAGAAAGAGCGGCTTCAAAGCGACGCCTTCGCGGCTTGCGATCCTTGAAGTATTCCGGAATTCACGCAGGCCTCTCAGCGCCCAAGGCATCATCGATCTTCTTCCCCGCGGCATCGACCAGGCCACCGTCTATCGGACATTACGATCGCTCCAAGAGAAAGGCGTCATCAAGCAGATCGATCTGCGCCACAACCATGCCCATTATGAGATCGCCGACCTCGCGGACCACCATCATCTTGTCTGCCTCTCGTGCGGAAAGATCGAGAACGTAGAACATCACAATGTCGAGGCGATGGAGCGCGTGATATTGCACAACGCAAAACACTTTGCGGAGATCAAACAGCACACGCTTGAGTTCTACGGCATCTGCAAAGCATGCGCGAAACGACCGAGGGCCGCGGAAAAGGAGGGGTCGTAATATTCCGGCCTCAATTCAGCCGCCAGATTGAATAATTCAGATAGAGGGCAAAGCTTACCCAGAGGATGTACGGCGCAAGCAGCCATGCCGCCGAACGGGAAATTTTTGAAAAGGCAGTTATCGTCGCAACGATCACGATCCACATCGCAATAATTTCGATTAGTGCCCACGCGGGGCTATGCAGGCCGAAAAATATGATAGACCACAAGGCGTTCAGTATCAGCTGAATGGCAAAGAGAGAAAGCGCGGCCTTGACCCCTTTGCTATTCCATCCCTTGCGCCAGACGAGAAACGCCGCAATGCCCATAAGGAGGTAGAGCGTCGTCCAGACCGGCCCGAAGATCCACGCGGGCGGATTGAGCGCGGGCTTGGCGAGCGTCGCGTACCATATCGGAATCGCTGAAACAGTAAAAATGGAGCCGATGACTCCAGCAGCTTCGGAAACAACCACGGCGATGATAAGCTTAAGCCAGTCAAATTTTTGCTTCATGGCTTGGAACGCTTTTATCTTAGCACGCTTTTGGGCTGCTCGTATAAGGCATCCTATCTGTTATAATGGCAGGGATGAAGTCGCCAAATTCACCCTTGATGTATGCACGACGACGACGCGCGAACAAAAAATGGCTGTGGGTGGCAGTTGCAGCCATCACTTGCCTGATTGTGCTATGCGGCTGGTGGGCTTTCGCCCGATCGCCAGCGTCCCCGTCTGCGAATACGCCGCCCGGCACGCTCGCGTGGCCGTCGTTCGGACAGGCCGCCGTCGGCATCGTTGGCACGAGCACGATCCAAACATACGGCGATCAAACGCCAGTGCCGACGGCGAGTACCGCAAAAATGATCACCGCTCTCGTGGTGCTCCAAGCCAAACCGCTCTCGCCCGGCCAAACCGGTCCGATGCTTACCATGTCGCGCGATGACCTTGTCTTATTGAAAACCTACGCCGCCCTTGATGGCTCGAGAATCACCAAAATGGGGGTCGGCGAACAGCTGAGCGAGTATCAGATGCTGGAAGCCATGATGCTACCCTCCGCCGACAATGCAGCCGACAGCCTGGCCATCTGGGCGTATGGCTCGCTGCCCGCATACAGCGCAGCTGCCAACAGTTATCTGGCCGGTTTGGGCTTAAGCGGCACGCATGTGGGAACCGACGCGAGCGGCCTTGACCCGAGCACGGTAAGCACCGCGCACGACATGGTGCTCATCGGCGAACTTGTTATGCAGAATCCTGTGCTTGCGGAAATTGTTGGGGAGCAAAGTGTCAGCGGGTTTCCCTTGGTAGGCACCATTACCAACACGAACAGCTTGCTTGGCCAGGACGGGATCGTCGGCGTGAAGACCGGCAATAGCGACGAGCAGAGCGGCGCTTATGTGGCGGCCGCGGATGCCACTGTGAACGGAAAAACTGAAACCATCGTAACGGCAGTACTTGATGCGCCGAGCCTCGACGACGCCATGGATGCCAGCGTGCCGTTGATAAAGAGCACCAGGTTTGGCTCTTTATCAAAATCCCGACCTAAAGCCACTCAGGATGTTTCTCTTTAATCGAATTAAACCATTCAGCACCAATGATATCTTCAAGGCTATAATCTTTAAACTCTTTTGATTGAGAGAGGTCGATGACATCTTTTTCGTCTACATAGACCTTGCATTCCCCGCTTGATTCCACGTCACGAATTTCTCCTGGGAAAATTTGCAGGTTGATCTTGTTATTCTTGTGTCTCATATAAAAGAGCCAAATTTTTTGGCCGTTATGTAATGGCCCATATTTATCAACTAGCTTCTTAATCCAAATTTGATTACGTAATGAGAAATGTCCATCAGCATAGTCGTTCCAATCCCCATTGATAAATACTTGTTTCCCTGATTTCATGTTTTTTTAGCACTTAGAAAGCTCGAATTTCCCTACGTTCTCTTTAAAAGAATTGCCGTAAGCATATAGTTCGATTTGGGTAATACGGCCGTCCTTTCCCCATAATACCGATCCGCCTCCATCATCGATATCCTGAGATTTTATTTCTGGTCCATCAAGCGGCCATCCTTTTTTTCTTAATTTATTTATATCAACAAGGTTCGCGTCCGAAGAAACGTCGAGCTTTATATAAAATCCCGTTTTAGTCCATTTTCGCTCTTTCAATTTAGCAGTATTTATTTGCACGGAAAGATTCTCGTCTTTATAGCGTTGGGCGAACCATTGCAAAATAGCCTTTTCTAAACTATTCAACTGAACTTTGCTTGAAGATGATTCCATTCAAACTGGCGACGCTAAACTTGCTTCTTCTGTTTACTGTCATAAACAAATTCATAAGCGATATCCCCTTCCTTGTGCTGCTCAAAGAAATCCTTTGCTTTTTGGTAAGAAATTTCAAAACTATCATCGGAATAGTCAGCAGAGTAATCTTGATCGATTTGGATCGCCCGAGGAGAAACATTTTTAAGTAAATGAAATCCATCGAAACCGAGTAAGCGCAAGTTGTTTTCTCTCAATAGACCAAGAAACACTACTGCGTCCTTCCTGTTGAGGAGAGTCGCATTATCGTAGGGTTTTAGTCTGTGTTCGGATAGGAATTGTTGTATTTTGTCCATGGCTTTAATATATCACTCAAATGGAAAGATTTCATCTGGAACTATGATGCCTGGTTCTTCCGGAACGACCTCCGGAATATATGGATCTTGAATGGAAGAATCGGGATACCATTCAGGATCATTTTTGTTGGATACTTGAATTACTTGTTTAGTCACATTATCAACGGAAACATAGTTCCCCTGCTCATCATAATACGCGGTCGCTGGATTGCCATTTGCCTTATTCGCTGCAGCGCGCGTGGTGAAGGGATTTCCATAAAGCTTGTCTATGTCTTGCTGAGTCCAACCGCGACCCTCCATTTGATTGGATATTTTTTCTGGGATTACAGGACCGCTACCCCCTCCACCAGACCCTCCCGAAGTCACCAAACTTCCATACCCACCAATAGATATCCACGGCGATCCCGTTCCACCCTGCCCTCCTCCAGCTGGCGTATTAACACCAACATTGTTCAGATTAGAAGGATTGCCTGCTTTGCCAATATTCGTAGAACCAACATTATTTCCCTGACCCGGATTACTCATTGACCCTCCTGTTGTAGCGGCTAATTGCCCCAAGCTATTAACTATGGATTGCAAACTATTCACTATTTGCTGTAGTGAAGCGATAATAGATTTCAAATCTTTTCCGCTCGGATCTTTCTTGGTAATGGGATTATCATCGGAATACGAATACGCATTCTAAGCTGCCTTTCATCCCGAATACAACAAACCGAGGCCTCTCGGTCTTAAAAGAATCTACCTTGGCTGTTGCGGGGGCAAGACTCGGACTTGCTTCGGAAGCTTATGGGGCTTCCCGGAAAACCTTTCCCAACCCTCCCGCGCGATGATGCCTGCGCGGGCATTGAGGGCTCACGCATGCATCGCTGTCCTGTGCATTATATAAATTTTCTGGCGTGATTGTCAAAAGAACGGATTAGTGAGATTATCAATCCATATCCATTCCACAACGATGATGACAATGCCCGACGCGGTCGCGCAACACTTTAAAGGAAAGAAAATAACGCTCATGGGGCTGGGACTCCTGGGCCGCGGCGTGGGCGATGCGGAATTTTTGGCCGCATGCGGCGCGGAGGAGCTTATCGTGACGGATCTGAAGACCGAGGCGGAGCTCGCGCCGTCGATCCAAAGATTAAAAGATCATAAAAATGTTGTTTATCACTTGGGCGGCCACCGCATGGAGGATTTTGAAGGCCGCGACATGATCGTGCGCGCGCCGAACACGCCGCTCGATTCGCCGTTCATCGCGCACGCGCGCGAGCACGGCATTCCGGTGGAGATGGACGCATCGCTCTTTGCAAAGCTCTCCCCTGCCACGATCGTGGGCATCACCGGCACGCGCGGCAAATCCACCGTCACCCACCTTATATATGAGATGGCGCGCGCGGCGGGGAAAAGCGCCGTGCTCGGCGGCAACGAGCGCGGGACGGCGACGCTTCCGCTCCTCGCGACGACCGATGCGCAAAGCGTGGTCGTCCTGGAACTCGACTCGTGGCAGCTCCAGGGGTTTGAGGACTCTAAGCTCAGTCCGCACATTTCCGTCTGGACGAACTTCATGCCCGACCACATGAACTATTACAAAGGCAACATGGAGCGCTACTTCCGCGACAAGGCCGCCATCGCGCGATTCCAAAAACCGGGAGATGTTTTTGTGACGACGACGGAGATAAAGGAGAAGATAGAAGCGCAGTTCGGCGCGCTCGCTGGCACGTGCATCACCGATCCAAACATTCCGGATGATTGGACGGTTGCATTGCCCGGCGAGCATAATCGCAGGAACGCCGCCTTTGCCCGCGCGGCGGCAGAGAGCCTGGGCGTGAGCGACGAGATCATTAAAAATATATTAAAAACATTTACCGGGCTGCCGGGGCGGCTGGAACTGCTCGGCGAAAAGAACGGTATCGCGTTCTATGATGACGCAAACTCCACGACGCCCGAAGCGACGATCGCGGCGCTCAAAGCGCTCGCTCCGCAGAACCGCCCGATAGTGCTTATCGCCGGAGGCAGCGACAAAGAGCTGGATTTCGCCGCGCTCGCGCCCGAGATAAAAGCGCGCGCAAAAAAGCTCATCCTCTTTAACGGCAAAGCGACGGACAAGATCGCGGCGCTCCTTGGCGCAGACACGCCGTTCACGCCGGCGGCGAGCATGGACGAGGCGTTCGCCGCTGCGCTCGCGGCCGCCGCGCCGGGCGACATCATCCTCCTCTCCCCCGGCGCCACAAGCTTCGGCATCTTCAAGAACGAATACGATCGCGGCGACCAGTTCCGGGCGGCATTCAAGAAGCTCGCGTGATAGCGCGACCACGCCCGCGCGAGCGCCCGTAACGATTGAAAAAACCGGCGTCATCGGCTAAGATGGTGGTAATGTCATCCTCCATCAACAAGAAGGAGCTGGAGCGTTTGGCCAAGCTCGCGCGGATCGAGCTCGACCCTGCCGAGGAAGAGAAATTGCTCAAAGACCTCGGCAATATCCTTGACCACTTTAAGGAGCTCCAGGCGCTCGACACCGCGAACGTCCCGCCCATGGCCGGCGGCACCGACCTCACGAACGTGTTCCGCGAGGACGGCGAAGATCACGGCGGACCCGAGAGCACGAACCGCGGCGCGGGCGTTGACGCATTCCCCGAGTCAAAAGACGGCTACCTCAAAGTCCCGCCGGTATTTGAATAGCAAGAAACTATTTACCAGAAACTAATTACCAGTACGGTGCCGCTTCACGAACTGACCATCAAAAAATTCCACGAGGGACTGCTCAACAAAGAGTTCTCCGCGCTCGAGGTCACGCAGGCGCATTTTGACCGGATAAAAAAGCATGACCCGGAGATCGGCGCGTATCTGAGCCTGGCCGAAGAGTCCGCCGCGCGCGAAGCGAGCGCGGTGGATGTCGCGATCGCCGAAGGCGAGAACGTCGGCATGCTCGCCGGCGTGCCGCTCGGAATAAAGGACAACATCCTCATTAAAGACCTCCCCGCCACTGCTGCTTCAAAAATATTGGAAAACTACATCGCGAGCTATGACGCGGGCGTGATCACAAAACTGAAATCTGAACGCGCGGTATTCCTCGGCAAGACGAACCTGGACGAATTCGCAATGGGCGCATCGACAGAAAATTCCGCCTTCAAGATCACAAAGAACCCCCACGACACAACCCGCGTCCCGGGCGGCACATCCGGCGGATCCGCTGCGGCGGTCGCGGCGCATTTTGCGATCGCAGCGCTCGGCTCCGATACGGGAGGTTCCATCCGGCAGCCGGCAAGTTTTTGCGGCGTCGTAGGAATGAGCCCCACGTATGGCGCGGTCTCGCGCTCCGGCGTCATCGCCATGACGTCGAGCCTTGATCAGGTCGGCCCGATGACAAAGACGGTCGAAGACGCAGCGATCCTCTTTAAAGCGATCGCCGGCAAAGACCCGCTTGATTCGACAAGCGCCGATCGGGAATTCGAAAGCGATTTTACGGATCCCAAGCTTGATAAAATAAAACAGCTTACCGTCGGACTGCCGGAAGAATATTTTATAGACGGAACCGACCGTGTGGTCGCAAAAGAGATTGAGGACGTTATAGAAAAGCTGAAAGGGCTTGGTATGAAATTCAAAAGGGTTTCCCTGCCCCATACAAAATATGCAGTAGCTGCGTATTATATCTTTGTACCCGCAGAAGTAAGCTCCAACTTGGCCCGCTTCGATGGCATCCGTTACGGAAAAAGGGCGGCAAACGCAGAAACACTGCACGATGTCTACGTAAAAACACGGGGTGCCGGATTCGGCGTCGAGGCAAAACGACGGATAATACTTGGCACGTTCGTCCTATCTGCCGGATATTATGATGCATATTACGAAAAAGCTCAGCGCGTACGCACCCTCGTAAAGCGTGACTTCGAAGAGGCTTTCAAAGAAGTGGACGTCATGCTCACGCCGGTATCCCCCACTCCCGCCTTCAAGATCGGCGAGAAGATCGATGATCCGTTTGCGATGTATCTTTGCGATATGTTTACTCTTCCATTAAAGCTTGGCGGATTTCCGGCCATCTCCATCCCCACCAAGCCGCCGGCGTCGCTCGCGCCGGGAGAGCTCCCTGTCGGCTTCCAGCTGATCGGCAAGAAATGGCACGAGGCGGACATCTTGGGGATCGGCCAATTTTATGAGAAACTGAACCAATGACCACGTCGTCCGCGGCACAGGCGCTCCAGCAGTTCCAATCCTCCACGCAGGCCGTGAGCCAGAATTTTCTTGCTACCTACTTCGCGCATCTTGGCCTTCTGGAATTTTTTGGCCTCCTGATCGCCGTCGCGGCATTCGGCGCCGTCATCTATATCGGCATCGAGACCGGCTACTTTTCCCTGCGCACCAGCCACTTCCGCCACATCATCCTGCAATCGAACATGTCGAAGCACGAGGCGCAGGAGTCCTGGCATAAGATCCAGGAACATTTCTATCGCGGCAGTGACAGCGACCTCAAGATCGCGATCCTCGAAGCGGACAAATTATTGAACGAAGCGCTGCGCGAAGCGGGCATCATGGGGATCCAGCTCGGCGACCGGCTCAAGAAAGCGACGGCGGCGCAGGTGCCGAACCTGAACGAGCTCTGGCAGGCGCACAAGCTGCGCAACCAGATCGCGCACGAGCCGAACTTCAAGCTCAAGCGCGACCTTGCCGAGCGGGCGCTCGGCATCTACGAGGAGACCCTCCGCAACCTTGGCGTCCTCGACGGCCATTAATTCGAAACAAAAACTCCCTCTGTCAAGCGAGACAGAGGGAGTTTTTGTTTCAGTTTACTGTACCGCAGTGCCGTTGACCGCGGTGAGCGTCATGCTGTCAATACCCGGGGTATAGGTTCCGGTAAATTGCGCGGTCGTCGCGGGGGTGCTCGTGCCGGCCATGAGCGGCGCGAGCGCCGCGATCACGGCGGCATCTTTGGAGTTCGCGACGGCGATCTTCGCGCCATAGGCGGCGGTGATGATGTATGCCGTCTTTCCGCTATAGACCACGCCTTCCACGGTGGCGGTGCTCGTCGCTCCGGGCGTCGTGCTTGAGGGTGCCACATAGAACGAAAGTTCCGTCTGAAGTTCCTGCGTCTCGTCGCCGAGCGATGCCACCTGCGCGGTGAGCGCGGTCGTCGAAGCCGCGACCTGGGCCTGGAGCGACGAAAGCTGGCTATTCACGTCGGTGCTTTGCCCCTGCAATGAATTAAGCTTGCCGTTCAAGCTTCCGTTCTGCATATACAGGAATCCTGCGAACGCGAGCGCGGCAAGCGCGACCACGCCGAGCACGATCTCCGTGATGAGCGGTCCGCGCGAACCGTGCATTTTCGCGGACGGATAGGACGATGCCGCGCCCGATGCGCCTGCCGCGGGCGAGATCGTGCCCTTCATCGGCATGGAAACCGGAGCGGGGCCTGTCATCGGATTTTTCGATGCCGCGGGCTTTGCCGCGGGAGTGGGCGAAGAGGCCGGAACCGCCGCGCCCGAAACAAGATCGCTCACTTTTATCGTCTGCGGAGCGGGCGAAGACGAGGGCGTGGATGAACCCACCGGCGTCACGATCCTTGAAGTGACGGGCGGCTCCGCCGGCTTTGCCGCGGGCTGGACAACTGCCGCCGCCGAGGCATCCACCTTCTTTAACGTGTCCTCCACGTCCCCTGCCTGCCAGCCGGCGCCCATGAGCGTCGCTTTGATGGCGTCACGGGAGACGCCAAGCTTCATCTGGGAGTTTATGTATTCTACAAGCGATTCCTGTACCATGATGCTTATTATTTATTTTTAAAATATCTACTCGACTTTTTATTATTTTTAATAATTCTGCACGCCATATCCCGGAGGCGGCGCGTATGGCCCCTCGCCGTGGAAAGCGCGTATCGCCCCGATCGCCCCGAATGCCACGAGCGCGAACACGACAAGTACCGGCACCGCGATCCCCACGATCGCGCTCGCCATGATGAAGCCCCCGCCCTCCTTCTTTTCCGCGGTTGCCATCTCGGGCTTCAGCTCGCGGAGGTTCTGGAATATCAAATAATTGTAGATGGAGGTGTACGGAAGAATAAAGAGCGTGAGCACCATGCCGACGATGCTCGCAAGGACCCTTCCCCCCGCTGCCGCAAAGATGGCCTCCAGGACCGCCTCAACGATCACGAACGGCACGCCGACGAGAAGCATCCGCCCCCACACCGGCCACCAATATCCTTTGACGTAATCCTTGCTCTGGCGCAGGGCGTCCAGGCCGCGGCGGCGTTCGATCACGAACACGTACGCCGTGAAGGAAAGCGAAACGGCGAGCCAGATGCCGGGGATGATCACCATGATCCATCCGCCGATCACCGCAAGGATCTCTATGATGATGACCCATACGAACGGCCAGAACCATCCGAGCGTCGCTTTGTACGATGCATCGACGCCCGTCGAATGGTGGATGGAAAATATGATCGGCATGACGCTGAACACGAATACGAACCATCCCACGAACACGACGAGGGCGCCAAGGATGGAGAACGGATGGCCGAGCCACAGGAGCACGTACCCGAGGACCATGACGAGCGTGGGCAGAAGGGCGATCTCCACAAGCCCCTTCCACCGGTCTTTATAAAGTTTCCACGTGGCGCTGAAAAGCGAACCCAGCGAATTGAGGCTCATTTTCGCCCCGGCGTGGCCATTGGTTTCCATGCTTTAAGTATACCAAATTGACTTTGCGCAAGAAATAAAAAGCAGCTTCCCGCCGGACGGTCATCTGCCTGGAGGCGGGAAGTTACTTTTTATTTCTTGCGCACCATACTGGACGCTGTTGGAACTGCAGTGCGGAGCAATGAGGAAAAATCTGCTATACTCTTATCTATAAAAGCATGATCCACTCGATGAGCCTTGCGGCCGAATACTTTAGGAAGATAAAAGATGGCGCTAAAACCGTTGAGTGCCGTCTTTATGACGAAAAGAGAAAGTTGCTGAATCCTTGAGATACTATCGAATTCACCAACGCCCAAAATAGCAGTGAAAAAGTTCTGGCTGAAATAATAGCGCTCCATAAATACCCCACGTTTTCCGAACTATTAAACCACTTCTCCATTGTCTCGTTCGGCGCTGAAAACAAAGAGGACTTCTTAGCGGTATTAAAAAAGTTTTATTCTGATGAAGACGAGAAGAAATATGGAGTTGTTGGTATAGAGATAAAGCTTATATAAAGAAAAAGGCGTCCAAGAATAACTGCACTTGGACGCCACCAGACTGTTACCGCTAGACGGGAACGATTTCGAGGACCACCATCCCCAGTTTCTCTTTCTCCGGCGGATAGATGTTCTTCAGTAACTGGAACACAGCTTCTTTCGAAGAAAGATCAGGAGCGATCTTCTCCCACGCCTCCTTATCGAGAAGCTCTGCGATTGACGGATAGCGACGAACTGCGTTCACACGGACATCGAGCGTGCTTTCGTGGGAGACGAACCTGATGCGTTCGCTGTTGGACTGATGTGAATGTACAGCTTATGTCCGTACTGGATGAGCTCATGAGGGAGGTCTATGAGCAAGGCATCAAACGCTGCTCTGTTCTTCGCGATGAATGGCATTACTTTGATGGGCTCGCCCTTCTTCGGCGTCATCCCCGCAACGCCAATTACCTCTCCCGCGCTGGTTACGGCGACATAGATCAACTTAAACTTCAAATTGATGTCGCCACTGTTCCGTCGTTCGTAGCCACCATAAAGCGCTTTAACCCACTTCTCGTCAACGCCACCAAATGATTCTGGTAACGTAGAAAGCAGTAGATTGGTAACCTGTGCTTCATACTTCTGCTCAAAAGGTACCACGGAGATTTGAATCCCCTCGTAAGCGGCAATATCTTCCGCCTCATAGAGAATCTTATAGAGCATATTCTCCACGATACCCGCCTTGTAGTGACTATCAGAGCTGCCAGCTCGGATGAATCCTTTCCGAAGAAAGAACTGCATGGCGCCGACGTTCTGTTCCGCAACTGTGCAATAGAGCTCACGGGCATGATGGGTACGCGCATACGCTTCGGCATGGTTCAGTAAAACACTCCCGATTCCCAGCTTCCCACGAAATTCGGGAGCAAGGATAAGTGGACTGATTTTATAGGTTTCCTGTCGTTTGCCGACAAGATGAACCATTCCAGCCCTCATGCCGTTCACTTCAGCGATGAACATTCGCTGCTCGAACGAGAAGAAGCCGACCAAATCCATTCCTCCGCTCAGATGAGCTTCGAGAATGCGCTTGGCATGGGCGCGATGATCGCCGCCATAATACGGTTCGAGCGCGTCCTGCATAAGGTCAGAGACCCACACAGAATCACTTGCAACCGCCTCACGGAGCGTCACTTCCGTCTTTTCAGTTGTCATAGAGTTTCTCCTTTGAAGATCACGACGCACCTCAAAATTGAAATGCGCTGTGTAACCCTAAGGGCTGCCTATCTTATAGCAGAAAACTTTAACTATGTCTACCCGCATTAATTCTTGAACCGACCCTCGGTTCGCTTGCGCGGCCGACCGGACTTGAACCGGCAACCCCCGCCGTGACAGGGCGGTGCTCTAACCAAATTGAGCTACGACCGCATACTTACCATGAAGATTCTATAGTTTTTAGAGTGATAAATCAAACCGTCCCCTCCAGCTTGCTCACCCTGACATCAAGCCCGATAACGGCAGTGCGTGTATCCATAGCTTTCACATCGGTTCTAATCTCTTTGATATCCCCTCGGACATCCTTGAGCTCTTTGTGGATGCCTTTTATGTCTGCGCGGATTTCTTTCGTCTCCCCATGAAGACCATTGATCTCCTTATGGATACCACCGAGCTCGGCGTGCACACCGGTAAGATCTGTATGAACGCCCTTAAGATCTGTGCGAATTTCCTTGATATCCGTGCGGACTTCCTTGATCACTACCGCCACGCTTTCCATTTTTCCTTCCAGCACGCCAAATCGTTTCTCTGCGGCCTGGAATTCTTTTCCGATCATCACCGCCAGATCGTCGATCGTCGTTATTTTTTTATTCATGCCCAAAATCATACGCTACCGCACTGCGAAGTCAAAAACTTTTTAATTGTTTTTTAATGATCGAAAAATGTCGCGCCAGGGAGTTACCCGAGCAGCTTCAAGAATTCCTTCTCGTCTATTATCTTCACTCCCAGCTTTTGCGCCTTGTCGTACTTTGAGCCCGGCTCCACGCCGGCGACGAGGTAGCTCGTCTTCTTGCTGACGGACTCGGAGGCGTCGCCGCCCTGCGCCCGGATCTTTTCCTTTGCCTCCTCGCGGCCCATGGACTCCAAACTTCCCGTGATGACGAACGACAGGCCTTCGAGCTTTGTGTTGCGCGCCCCTCGCGCGGGCATCGCCTCCACCGTCACGCCCGCTTTTGCGAGCCGCTCCAAAAGCTCGTGGTTGCGCTTCTCGCGGAACCAGTCATAGATGCTCTGGGCCACCTTCGGTCCGATGTCCGGCACCTGCTGGAGGTCGTCGAGCGAGAGCTTTTCAAAGAGGTGCGCGATATCTTTTATTTTGATCCGGCCGCCCTCGTGCGGAAAATCAAAGTTCTTTGCGAGCGTAGCGCCCGTCTCCTCGCCCACGTGCAGGATGCCGAGCGCGTAGAGGAATCGCGGCAGCGTCACATGTTTCTTCTGCGCCACCTCGTTCATGATGTTCTCCGCCGATCGTTCGCCAAAGCGGTCGAGCGCCGCGATATCCCCTTTCTGCAATTCAAAAATGTCGGCTGCGTCGGAGATCAGGCCCTCGTCCAAAAACTTGTCTATTATCTTCGGCCCAAGCCCCTCGATATTGAAGGCCGCGCGGGAGACAAAATGATAGAGCGCCTCGCGGTGCTGGGCCGCGCAGGTGCGTGACGAACATCGGGTGATCGCGCCGTCGCGCACGACGGGCGAGCCGTCCACCGGACAGCGGGCGGGCATGCGGAACGCCTTTTCCTTGCCGGTGCGCAGATGCGGCAGCACTTTTGTGATCTGCGGGATCACATCGCCCGCCCGCTGGACGATCACCGTGTCGCCGATCTTGAGGCCCAGCCGCTCGATCTCATCGGCGTTGTGGAGGGATGCGTGCGTGACCGTGACGCCGCCCACGTTCACCGGCCGCATGACGGCGACGGGCGTGAGCGCGCCGGTGCGCCCCACCTGCACCTTGATGTCCTCCACCACCGTCGTCGCCTCGCGCGGGGAGAATTTGTATGCGATGCCGGCGCGCGGCGCTTTGCCGATGATCCCCGCCTCCGCGAACGTGGCGTTGTCGTTCACGAGCACCACCGTGCCGTCGTACTCATAGTCGATCTTCTCGCGCCGCGCCGGTTCGCCCCACTTTTCGCGGAACGCGAACACCTCTTTCATGTCGCGCGCGGGCTCGTTGTGCGGATTCGTCTTGAATCCCAGCGCCGCGAGCACCTGGTGCTTCTCCTCGTGCGTCCTGGTATCGATGCCGGTGACGATCTCGTACTGGAACGAATCAAGGCGCCGGCTCGCGGTGATCGCGGGGTCGAGCTGGCGGATGGATCCCGCCGCCACATTCCGCGGATTTGCATATTCCTTGCCGCCGCCCTTTGCGATCTCCTTGTTGATCTTCGCGAACTCGCGCTTGGTCAGGAACACTTCGCCGCGCACGATAAGATGGCGCGGCGCAAGATCGTAATCGGCAGGACGCAGGCCAAGTTTTTTCAAATGCGCCGCGGCCTCTTCCCTGGGCAAAATATGCAAAGGGATCGCTTCCACCGTGCGCAGATTTTGCGTGACGTCCTCGCCCACGAGCCCGTCGCCGCGCGTGGACCCGCGCGTGAAGACGCCGTTCTCGTATTCCAGCTCGATCGCAAGGCCGTCGATCTTCAGTTCGCAATAAAAGAGCGGTGCGCGCGAAGACGCGGCGCCTTCCAGATTCCGGCCCAGATAGTTCTCAAGCCGGGTGAACCAGTCGCGCATATCCTCCTCGCTGAACGCGTCATTGAACGACGTCATGCGTTCGGCGTGCCGCACCTTCTTGAATTCCGTGAGCGGTTTCCCCGCCACGCGCTGGGTCGGCGAATCAGGCGTCACGAATTCCGGGAATTCCGCCTCCAGGTCGAACAATTCTTTTTTAAGCGAATCGAGCGCCGAATCGGAGATCTCCGACCGGTCAAGCACGTGATACTCATACCGGTATTTGTTGATCTCCTTTTTTAATTTCTCGATGCGCGTCTTTGCCTGCTCTTTCGTCATCAAAGATCCGGGATTATGGGTAATACGTGGATGAAACACCGGCGACACCAACAAAGAACGCGCGTTCCGCGCCGTTCGAAACGCCGCTCGAGATCGCGCTTGCAGTGCTCGAATTGTTGCACGCGATGGCGTTGCCGCTCGCGCCCAGATTGCCGTAGCAATTTACCGACACCGTGGCGCCGGAACCGGCGAACGCGGGTTTCGCGGGGAGGCCGCTGCATCGCCCCTCCTCCGCACAGTAATAGCTGAAGAGCGCCCATTCGGTTCCCGCGTCCGCGGCAAAGATCGCCTTGGCGGAGTTCTGCGTGTCGGTCGTGGCCCGGATCTGGTACAGCGTAAGCAACCCGGCCACCGTCGTCGCGCCAAGGATGGCGCCGCCGAGCGACAACACGGCAATGAGCATCGCCTGTCCGGAACGTTTGTTCATTATTCTATTATACCCCAGTATAATGATGATATGTACATTCTCCGGACGCGCATCAAGAAAGACATCATCTGCGAGTTTTTGCCGCCGGCACGGCGTCCGCGGACAGGCGGGCGCGGCGCGGACAAGGTGATCATTCTCTGCGGCGGAATGCCGGGCTATCCGGGCAAACGGGACGCGCTCATGCAATTCCTTTCGAAGAAAGGATACTGGACGTTCGTCCCCCGCTACCGCGGCACCTGGGAGAGCGGCGGTTCGTTTTTGCGGATATCGCCGCACCGCGACGTGCTGGACGTGATCGCCCAGCTCCCGCGCGGCTTCCGCGACCTGTGGTCCGGCAAACTTTATACTGTGCGGCGCCCCGAAATCTATCTTATTGGCTCGAGCTTCGGCGGACCGGCCGCCATCCTCGCCTCGCGCGACCCGCGCGTGCGCCGCGCGGTGGCGTTCTCGCCGGTCACCGACTGGCGCGTGGAAACGCGCTCGGAGCCGATCGAGAAGATGCAGCACTTCACGCGCGACGCCTTCGGCAATGCGTACCGCGGCTCCGCGCGCGACTGGCAAAAGCTAAAGAGCGGCGCGTTTTATAACCCCGCACACGAGGCGGCGTCCATCGACGGCGCGAAGCTCCTCGTCTTCCACGCAAAGGACGACAAGATCGTATACGCAAAGACCTCCGCCGCCTTCGCGCGCGCGACCGGCGCGCGGCTCGTGCTGCTCCCGCGCGGCGGCCATCTTTCCATCTCCCATACGATGGCGCCGGCGTTCTGGAAAAAGATAAGATTATTTTTGAAATGACCACGCCCATCCGCCATCGCGCCGCCGTATTCGTCTTCGATGGCAACGGTAACGTCCTGCTCTTCCATCGCTTCAAGAACGGCGCCGAATATTACGCCGTGCCCGGCGGCGGCGTGGAGCCGGGCGAAACGCCGGAGCAGGCCGCCGTGCGCGAGCTCAAAGAAGAAACGACGCTCGACGTCGCCCTCGGCGAAAAGATCGGCGAATTCGAAGCCGACGGCAATCATCAATATTTTTATACGGCAAAATCGTGGAGCGGGACGCCCGTGGTCGCGGGCCTCGAGATGCAAAACCAGCCGCCGGGAAATGTCTATAAGCTGGAATGGGTGCCGCTCCAAAAATTGGGCGAGGTAGATCTGCGACCTGAAGTGCTGGAGATATTAAAGAAGATCCTCTAATTTCGAAAAAGTTCTCAGCGCGCCCTCCAGATAATTCACTGTCTTATATTTCCCTATCTCGTCCGGCGCGATCCACGCGTATTCCTCATGCTCCTCCGGATGGAGTGTCACCTCGCCGCCGGAATATTTTGCGGCGAAAACGAGCGTGACGAACTGGGTATCCTTGACGTCATCAATGGTCGAATATTCAAAGAAGAGTTGTAAGCCGGCGATATCCAAATCCGTTTCCTCCTTTGTTTCACGGATGGCGCCTGCGACCGGATTCTCGCCGTCTTCCAGTGTGCCCCCGGGGATGTCCCAGTACTCCGGCAGGACATCGTTCACCTTCGCTCGCTTAAGGATGAGCACTTTATGCTCGGCATTGTGGATGAGGGTGTGGACAATGAGGGATTTATGCATTTTTTAATAATAAGCGGAGCGCATAAAAATATTTATCCGCGAACCTTCTCTGCCTTCATCACCAAGAAATACGGTATCTCCTTGCGCGACCGCAGCTTCTCTTTTTTCTCCGCGACGGAACTGTAACGCGAGGCGCGGAGCGTATTCTCCTTTCGCGGCGGCACTTTGTGTAAGGGTTTCTTTGTGGCAATCTCCCGTAAATCCGTAACTGCAAATCCCGCGGCCCGAAGCGCCTGCACATAAAATCCCAACGGGCGCACATACCCTTTTGTATGGAGCCGACGTCCGTCCCAATTGTTGATATCGACATACGGATGGAGATATCGCCACACAATGCGCCCGAAGCGATGCTTTCCTTGGATACTCTCCCACGTTCCATCGAACATGAACGCCGGATGGAGAATCGAGAACACCAATCTTCCGCCGGGTTTCAAGATGCGGCCGATCTCCTTGATCGCAGCTTCAATATTAGAAACGTCCATAAACATCATATTCGCCACGGCGAGATCAAACGAGCCGCGCTTGATCCCCCGCAAATGGGCGGCATCGCGGTGGAGATAGATGATGCCAAGCGGCTTCTTCTTTTCTTCCGCGCTCGCAATGGCGACCATCTCCGCAGAAATATCGAGTGCCGTCACCTTCGCCCCACGCCTTGCAAATATCCGGCTGAGATATCCGTTGCCGCATCCTATCTCTATGATCTTCTTCCCGCGAACCGTGCCGAGCAGTTTTCGCACCACCGGATCAATATCGGTGTATTGATGATAGACGCCGCGATCGCGCGCCTCGGCGTGCCACCACGAGGCCATTTTATCCCATTCGGCGGTTGGTTTGCGGCGGGAAGGCATGGGGTAATGATAGCAAGAAAAGAGGAGCCTCGCGAAAAGGCCCCTCTCTACTATTTCTTTAGCTTCCCAACGAAGAGAAACGCATTGCGAGTACGTCCATCGCTAATCCCAAGGGACCGCTCGAACCACTCATTTACTACGGGATCAGCACAACCTGGTATGGTTCCGTACAAGCAAGACTTATAAAGATTCTCTATCCTGAATGTACGTAGGTCGAGACCTTCCCAGCGCCTCTTCACATTTAAGGCAACGGCTAAGCTACGAACTTCCGACGACGTTCTTTTCATTGAGGGTCTGGGATAGACTTCCTCGCAAAGAGACTCCGCAAAGCAGAACATAATCGGATTTTGGGTGGTAAAAGCCAACCAAGGCAACCCGACGTTTTCGATGAGGGCCTTCGATAGTGCCAACCCGGCCCCTCTTCCCTTGAAATCGGGAGCAATGGCCACTCCGTGGAGATAAAAGATCCCTTCGGCTGCGAATAGTTGGGACGATGCGAAGCCGAGAATCTTTCCGTCGTCGTACAAAAACGCCAATGAGTCGACGTTGATCAAATGCGCCCGCACTCCGTCGGGTCCATCTTTGTCGAGTTCGCTTCCGAAGCTTTCTGTCGTAATCTTCTCGAGCGCGCCTACGAGATGATCTACGAACTCCTGATTGTCATCGGCCAGTAATGCCGATTTCGGGTTGTTGAGGACCGCAAGATATGCATCGTGCCATCGTACGGACGAAGCGCCTTGTTCACGAAGGAAAACTTCCCAGCTCTTCACGATACACCCCCTTTCTGTTTGAGAATTTTGAACATTACAAAACTCACATCTAGCCATAAGATAGCATCTGGCACCTGGAGTGTCAAATCAGAGAGGTCAACCCCTCTCTGTGGGCAAATTTACTTAATGGCCCTTACCAATAACTCCGTTTTTTTAAAATCGATCCGAGAAGTATAGGGTTTTACATTGACCTCATTCCTTTTTGCAATACCGTTTTTTATTGAGGTACTTACAATTGCCCCATCTGCAAAACGAAATAGACCTTTCACGTTTTTACTATTAATTCCGCTTCCAATAAAAATCGGAAATCCCCCGAGTTTTTCTCTGAGAACATTAAGATCATCAGCACGAGGGGCATCCCCTGTCCATCTCCCAGTGACTATGAGAACATCTGCCCCACCTTTAATTGCCAAACTTGCAGATTCGAGAAGGGAATACTTGGAGAGCAGGGTGGCGTGTTTCACATGAATGTCAGTGAAAAGCATGACATGTTCCGCTTGGATGGATTTCTGAAAAGATCGGACCGCCCGAGGATTCCCTTCCACGACGCCGTACTGGGTGCGAACCTTATCCACAAACACAGGGATACGCACAAAATCGAGGTTGAGAACCTTTGAGATGGACAGTGCGGTTCGATAATCATTCCACAGAACACTGATTCCGAGCGGCAGTGTAGTTGCCGCCCGAAGTTCTTTCCCGAGAAGCGTCATACAGGCCACAACACCAGGATCAACAAATGCCTTATGGGGAACGTCATAATTATTTTCAATAATAATTCCATCAACACCACCCTTCTGAAGAGACGATAGGTCGGCAAGCGCGTTTCGTAATGCAACCCTTAACCCAGGGAAGCCCGCATATCCAAGGAGGGGCGGGAAATGAATCGCGCCGATGATGATATTCTTTTCTTTTTTGAACATTTGGCGGACATTGCGCTTCATAAGACTTATAATATCTCAAAATAAAGGTTAAAAAAAGCCGATGGCGAGAGTGCCATCGGCAAGGTCAGGTGATAACCCAGGGTCATTAGCTGACGAGAATCGGAACACGGGCGGCAATAGATTGAGCTTTTTCAAAATCTTTGCCTTGAAGGTGGATGCCTTTTGCCATGTCATAACACTCTCGAAGGTTTTTGGAACGACCCGCGAGATAAAACAATGCTGCGGCATTAGCCAAAACCATCTGCAGGGCAGGACCGCTAATCTGCCCGGAAAGAATTCTTTTTGAGAATTCTCCCTTGCTCATGCCAACAGGAGGAGTGATTTCCGCCCTGCTTACAGAGCGAAGGCCAAAATCCTCTGCCGTGAGGAAATATTCTGAAATCTCTCCATTCTTGAGCTCCGTGACCTGCGTTCCTCCAGGACAGATAGAGATTTCGTCCATCCCCTCATATCGTTTTGAATCTACAAACCCTCTCACAAACATGCCATGTTGCAGGTTAGTAATACCCCGGCGGTTGAGGATCTGATACACTTCCGCGACAACATGCGGCGGTACAAGGTGATTTACCCCCAGGACCCTCCGAGAAAGCAGTTGAGGGTGCAGAGGATTAGTGATTGGGCCGATAATATCGTTCATGTGGGGAAGTTTGGCAAGCGCATGGGTTTGTGAGTGAATACGCTTATAGTTGATATCAAGCGCCTCAGTATATCCAAACCCTTCTTCCTCAACGCTGGCTTCGACACTTAGCCTATCGGCACGGGTGTCAATGCCCAAGGAAGCGACGAATTCCGAGCTTCCATGGCGTCCTTTATCGGCATTTGCTGGAGAGCCATGCTTGCACATGGGAATCCCGGCGGCGGAAGCGATTAGAGCGGCCAACGTGCTTACGTTCGCCGTGACGACAAGATCGCCCCCCATCCCGCAATTGTCCATTGCGTAGGATACTTTGGGGTGGAGAAAACCTGAGGGCGATACCGCAATATCATGCTCAAAGACCGCTGCACAAATCCCGGCGATTTGGTCAGCCGCAGAACGAGGGAGAGCGTGGCCATGTAATGCGCTTTGATCATCATTCCAACGCCACGCATAGGTTGCTTTGTTGTGCAGTGCGGACAATGCCGCAATGCTCTGGATCTGGGCCAAGGGATCGCCGTTGCACCCCTTAAGTGTATAGCGTCCCAGGTCGTAAGCCTCATCGAACGTCAACGGCACGTTCTGATAGGCGTGATCCTTGAGGATATGCTTGATGTCCACACGTACCTCCGTTGGTGATTTATTTTTGAATTGTTAAACAGCTATTCAGCACGTTCCGTGCTGATGAGCATTCGCTATACCCAAGGATATTAGTGACCGCTCATCAACATAAAACGAAACCTCTCGCAAAGCCGAGAGGTTTTAAAAAGTGCTTTAGATATACACTCAACTCAGGCTTTGCAAAAAGTCATCTTAATCCACCACCAATTGACGGATGAAAGCCTGTTCATATCAATATCAAAAGTGTAATAAAGCCTTAGAAGATTGTCAAGCACGATACACATCAACACGCCCTACGCTCTTTAAAGTATAAAGAAAACGGGGCTTGCAATTGCAGCAAGCCCCGACCCGAAAAACACTTCCCCTCATGCCGCACCTTCCTTTGCCCCGGTCACGATCACATAGGCGCCGGATTCGGACGATGCGAGTTGCCGATCAACCTGTAATACGGCGTCTCGGGCCCGCTCCGTACTAAATAGATAGTTCGGCAGAAGAGGGCTCACGGTGGGATAGGTCATCCTCCGATTGATCTTCATCCCGGCAGGGAAAAAATCTTCCGCTTGCTCCACGCTATAAGGCTTGGCGTAGACGGAAAATATTTCAGCGCCCACCCGGACGTCGAGACAAGACTTCTGATTATTGATGCCCGCGGCCAAATTTACCGGCCACGGCAAGAAGTCCCATTGATAAACGAGGGCATCGAGGTTATAGAACGAGAAGAAAAATCTCCCCCCCTTCCGCAAAACCCTTTGGGCCTCGCCGATCAAGTCCCGAATGTTCCAGATATCGCTCGCCGTTCCGAGATTCATCATCACGAAAGACGCCGAATCATTCTGGAGAGGAATGCCATCCTCAAGGTCAACTTCTTGGAATCGGACCCTTTGCAGCCATCGGTGGTCGAGTTTACGACTTGCATTCTCGACCATATGACCGCTGAGATCATATCCCACTGAACGTTTGAACTTATCTGCCAACCGGAAGGTCTGGGCGCCAGTCGCACAGCCAAGGTCGACAAAAAGCTCAGCGTCGTTCAGCATGTCAACTTCCTGCTCAAGCATCAGGTTCTCAAAATCCCGATACGCACGGGAGGCGAAGAACTCGCTGCCGTATTGCTCGTCGTACACGGGAGCAATGCGTTCAGTGAGTTGCAAGAGGTTTTGTTTGAGAATTTGATACCATTCCTCCTCATCTTGGGTGTCATAGGGAGGGTTGTATATCCCTTGAAGCTGGATCATCTGCTGCTTGCACGATTCTCCGATAATGTTGTACAGCACCGCCGCCGCGAAATTCGGGTTTAAACCGATTTTCTCGGCCAGCTTTTGCACCCGGAGCAGGCGCTCACCTTCTTTTTCGCGCCGGAAGATGGGTTGATCGGTGGCACGTTTGTACGCGCCAACATCGAGAGATAAAGCCATTCGATGAGCCATGAGAATAAGCAGAAGCTCATCCACGGACTCAAGCCTGGCCCCTAACTGCTCAAGGTTGAGCGATCGGATCATAGGCCTTCTTTCTGTAGCGAAAGAGTCAATAGAGAACGATCCCCATCTTATCTCTCACCACTTCAATGGTTTCAACAACGCGAGCGCGAGCTTTTTTGCCTCCTTCGCGCAAGACATCCTTCACATAGTCGTTTTGGTCGGCAAGCTGAGCTCGTTTTTCCTGAAATGGCTCCAAGATCAACGCAATACTATCGGCCAGCTTGTGCTTGCATGCGACACATGAAATCTGCGCAGCGGAACATGCCTTGCCAATTTCACGGGTTTCCGTTTCCCCGGCAGTGATAAGTTCGTGTACCGGGTAAACTGACATGCACTTCGTGTAAGGATGGCCCGGATCAGAGGCGCGCAAGCGACTCGGGTCTGTAACTCCCTTCTTAAGGTAGCGTTCCCGAATGACATCTATTGAGGCATTGATATCGATTGCGTTGTCAGCTTCCGACTTGCCCATCTTTGCCCCATCCAACCCTGGCACTTTGATCATTTGCTCCATCATGCCCGGGACGACGAAGGTTTCCCCATAACGGTTGTTGAATTTTCTCGCAAGAGCCTGTGCCAGCTCAACATTCGGCACCTGATCCTCGCCAACGGGGATAAGCGTAGCCTTTGGCCCAAGGATATCCGCCGCCATAAGCACCGGATAGGTGATTAAGCCAAGCGTAACATTGTCTGGTTGTTTGCGCACCAGATCCTTGAACGTCGGAATGCGCTGGAGGTCGCCGAGCTGCTGGATCATGCTGAGGTACAGCGAAAGCTCGGATATCTCCGGCACGCTTGACTGGGCGTAGATGATTGACCGCTCCGGATCAAGGCCTGCAGCAAGATAATCTTTCACGATTTCGATCAGGTTGCCGCGCAGTTCTTCCGGATCGCTCAAGGTGGTTAGGGTGTGAAGGTCAGCGATGAAGTAGAGACACGTATTTTTTGGACGCTGAAAATCCACAAAATTACGTACCGCGCCGAGGAAGTTTCCAAAATGGAGCCTCCCTGTCGCACGAATTCCGGAAAGCACAACATGGGACATAACAATCTCCTTTATTGGGATAATCGAAGTCTGTTGTAAAAGAACAACAAACCAATGTTCTGCCCATAATATATCAATTAAAATATAATTTGTCCATATTATGATATACTCCAATAAATGCCCTTCCTCCCCCTCCCCAAGCTTCATCCCGGCGACAAGGTCGCCATCGTTTCGCCGAGCTTTGCCGCGCCGGGCAAGTGGCCGCACGTGTATGAGCTCGGACGCCAGCGCCTGAAGGAGATCTTTCAGCTTGAGCCGGTGGAATTTCCCGCGACGGCAAAGCTCGGCGCAAGTGCGGCCGAAAGAGCGAGCGACCTCGTCGCCGCCTTCGAAGACAAAACGATCAGGGCGGTGATCGCATCGCTCGGCGGCAATGATCAGGTGACGTACATCAAAAATCTTCCGCCCGAGCCGTTCGTGAACAATCCCAAGCCGTTCTTCGGCTTCAGCGACAACACGCATTTCGAAAACTTCCTCTGGCTGCACGGCATCCCGTCGTATTACGGCGCATCGCTCTTTACGCAGTTTGCGATGCAGGGCCGCATGGACCCGTATACGATCGGCTATCTTAAACACGCGCTCTTTGACGAAGGCGAGTTCGAGCTCGCGCCGAGCGACACGTTCAATGAAATGGGACTCGACTGGAACGATCCGGCCAATCTCACAAAAGAGCGCGTATACGAAAAGAATGACGGGTGGTATTGGGATGCGGGCGCAAGCGGCAGCGCGGCATCCAGTGCGCCGGGCACGACAAGCGGTATCACCTGGGGCGGCTGCGTGGAGTCGATCGACGAGCTCTTGCGCCATGGCATCGCCATCCCCTCTCTCGCTGATTTTGGAAATATCGTCTTACTCGCCGAAACATCAGAAGAGGTCCCGTCGCCCGATTACGTGTTCCGCGTCTTCCGCGCGCTCGGTGAGCGAGGCATTCTCGCCAGAGTAAAAGCCGTGATCGTCGGCCGCCCGAAAGCGTGGGAATTCAACCATCAGGCCACGCCGGACGAGCGCCGCGCGTACCGCGAAGCCATGCGCGAGATCGTCCTCCGCGTCGTGCGGACTTACAATAAAACGATCCCCGTCATCCAGAACTTCAACATCGGCCACACCGACCCGCAGATCGCAATGCCATACGGCCGCACGGTTCGGATAGACACGGCTGCGCGGAAGGTGTTCGCGGAATTTTGATCACTTCTTCTTCCGTTTCCCTCCCCCGCCCTTCCGCCACTTCACGGCCGACAGTAGCGGATAATACAGATCTTCCTGTGTGCGGATCTCAAATGACGAAAACGGCTTCCGCGACCCGCGCAGTTTCGCCCCGAACCGCACCCAGGGCACGTCGGTCACGAGCGCAAGCGGCGTGCACTCGGCGCCCTCGCCCATGAGTGCTACTGCCGCGGCGGCGAGGGAATCCGGGATGTTCTTCTGCGTCATCTTGAGCTCGCGGCCAAAAAGGTCACGCGAACCGCGATAATCATGGAGCGGTGCAAAGCCGTAATGGGCGAGCGAGATGCCGAGCACGCCCCGCCGCAGCGGGATCGTATGCGAGTCGCTAATGATCACGCCGAGTTCGCGCACGCGGTAGCGGCGCCGGAGCCATGCCCACAGCTGGCGCGCGGACGCCGCCGGCGAGCGCGGCCACAGGATGTAAAAACCGTCGGCATTGCTCTCGTCCACGCCCGCGGACGGAATGAAGATATTGTTCTTGACCGTGTGCATGCACCACGCGCCGGGCGTCGCCTCGCGCGGCAGATAGAGGTCCGCCTCGCGCATCGTGAGCGCGTCCTTCTCACGCCTCGCGCGCGCGGGATCAAAATGCCCGCGGCCGCGGCGTTCAGGATCCTGCAGCACGGGCACGCATCGCCCCTCCCCGATGCTCACCACTTTGGAGGTGACAACGACGATGCTCTTCTCCGGCAGCGATCGGATCGCGCCGCCGATCGCGCGAAAGAGATCGTCCTTCGGTGGGTGGAGCACGGCGGTTTTTATGGCTTTGATCTTCATGCGTTAATGATAGCAGACCGCGCCGCCCAAAAAGAAATAAAAAACCGCACGCGAGGTGGGTTTGGTTCTAAAAAGGATTCTTGCAAAAGTTGGTGCAAGGGCCTTCTTCATGGGTGGTAATCCCCTGAGGATGGCCCTTGCGAAAGGGATGGCTGATTGAACGGTGAGTACTCACCGGACCGAAGGAGGAGGTCGCAGCACCATGTTGCTGCTCGCACAGTTTCCCTATATCCTGATCTTGTCTATCGTTCTGCTACTGCTAGTATACTACTACAACGACGGAAGTCAAGCTTATCAGAGAGCCCGTAAAACTTGAATTGCTGGCGGACGGAGGACGGTGATCCGCCGCCCGCCAGCCAATGCTTCGGGACTAGTGGGACCAGATGATCTGGCCCTTATAGCCCGTCGCGAGCCTTACCTGTTGATCTATCCGCTGGTCAAAGCGGATATTGTGAACCGCGGCCATCGAGTTGATCGTCCCCTTGAGGACGTTCATCCCTATTCCGACGGTTCGCCAACGCCCCCCACGTGCATAGAGTGTGCGGCTGTATCGGTCGATCATGGCATTCATCGCCACGTTAGCAACAACTGTGCTAACTGTGTCGCGTTTGCCAAAGACGCCTGCCCAGCCGTTCTCTGTCGTGTAATAGGAAGTGAGGTATGAGCCGTCACTCCGTTCCGCGACCGTGGGGTGCCCCAGCAACCTTGCGGTTGTGGTCATATCAAATGCCGTCCCTCCGGCAAGGAAGAGCTCGGATGCCCTGAACGCGCGGCCGGGTTTTTGTGGAACCCGCCTCGGCAAAGGAGCATCCGGCCTTTCAATGCCCAGAAAGGACGTGCTTTGAGAGTTGGCTGGCAATGGGGTTACGAGGCCCATCGCCAACAACGCGCCGAGAAACAACCGGGCGCGGATGGTAGCAAGGTACATGGTAGTACTCTCCTTCTAGCATCAGCAACGATGTTCTGTCCTGTGTGCTCCAAAAATTCTACCATACATTTGCGATTTTGGCAACCCCCTCTCTTTTCCCTCTCTATTAAAACGAAAACAGCCCCAGGCAAAAGCCTGAGGCTGTTTGAGTTGAACTACTGCGCTCCCGGGCAGCCGGCGCCGTTCGGATTCTGTTCGCAGAGGCTGGAGCCGCCTACCGTCACTGTGGCATTGGAAGTCACCGTTGACCCGGCGCCGCCATAATTGCTGTTCACGCACGTGAGAGTGTAGGCGGTGGTGCTCGTGGGGGTCACCGCGAACGGATTGGCCGTGGTGTCGATGGTGCCCTGGGACGAGAGCGATGTCGAGGACAATATCGTGCTCCCCTGCGTGAGCTGGCACGCCGTCACGTTCGAGCAGCTGTAGCTCAGGCCCGAGGATTCAGGAATGACGATCGATGAAGGGTTCGCGGTGAGCTTCGGACTGCAGACGGGGCAGTTGACGCCCGGAGTGCACGCCGGCGGCGGGAGCACCGTGATCGTCACTGTTTGCGAAACGCTCGGGTTTGCCGTCGACGTTACCTTGATCGTCACGGTCGTCGTCGTGTTCACCGTAGCGGGCGGCGTGTAGACGCCGGTCGAAGAGATCGTGCCGCCGCCCGAGACCACGGTCCATGTGACGCCTGGTGCCCCGGGCTGGCCGTTCTGGGTGGTCGTTGTCGCGTTGCAATCGCTCGTGCCGTTCGTATAAGTAGAGCTCGGCGTGCAGCTCACCGTGATGCCCGTGACAGGCGCTTCAGTGACCGTGATCGTGTCGGTGCCGGACTTCGAAGGATCCTGGTTGGAGGTGCCTTTTACGGTCACAGTGATCGAACCTGCCACCGATGCAGGGGGTGTGTAGACGCCGGTCGAAGAGATCGTGCCGCCGCCCGAGACCACCGTCCACGTGACGCCTTGGCCGGAGCCGCCGCCAATGGTCGCCGTGCAGTTGCTTGTTTCCTCGGTATTGATCGGGCTCGGCGCGCAGTTCACGCTCACACTTGTGACGGATCCGCCCGGACCGCCGCCTGTGACCACGGTGATCATGCCGGTGTTGGACTTCGAAGGATCCTGGTTGGAGGTGCCTTTGATCGTGACGGTCGTCGTCGCAGCGACTGACGGGGGCGGCGTATAAACGCCGGTTGAAGAGATCGTGCCGCCGCCCGAGACCACCGTCCACGTGACACCCTGGCCGGAGCCGCCGGTGATGGTCGCGGTGCAATTACTCGTTTGGGTAGTGTCGATCGGATTCGGCGCGCAGTTCACGCTCACACCGGTGACAGAGCCTCCTCCTCCTCCGCCGCCGCCCGAGCCGCCGGTCGGAGTCACTGTGATCGTGCCGGTGCCCGATTTCGAAGGATCATCTTTTGACGTTCCCCTCACCGTCACCGTTGTCGTCGCGTTCACCGTCGCCGGCGGCGTGTAGACGCCGGTCGAAGAGATCGTGCCGCCGCCCGAGACCACCGTCCACGTGACGCCGCCGCCCGAGCCGCCGCTTACCGTCGCGGTGCAGTTGCTCGTCTGCGTAGTGTTGATCGGATTCGGCGCGCAGCCGACGCTTACGCCGGTGACAGGATTACTGCCGCCAGATCCGGGCGTGACGGTAAAGGTAATGGTAAGGACGGCGGTCGGTGGAGGCATAACAGTTCCCGGCGAGGAAGCTCCGGTAAATACTATTGTTCCGGTTTTTGTCGTTCCCGCCGCTAACCCTGCCGCATTTGCTGTAATGGTGACACTTTGCGAAGCATTACCTGAAGCACCATTCGTAATGCCTCCGGCATTTGTCGAAGGGGAAGCGGAGAGCCACGAGGAATTAGACGTAGCTGTCCACGTCAGCTTCGATCCCGGGGCACCGGTATTCGTTATCGTGACCGGACTTGTAACCGAACTTCCGGCGGCGGCGCTGAGCGGTAGCGACGTGGGATTGACCGCAATATTGGCTTCCGGATCCCAAAGTATGATATACGACACCGTTCCGGAAGCTGTCAGTGTTTGAGAGGATGGAGTAGCGGTGGAGAGGCTGACGGCCTCAGCGGTTGAGCCGACAACGCCTCTCACGAGAGAGAGCATGGTCGCAAGGAATCCCCCGCTCTTTAATGAGGAAGGTGCCAACTTGATGGAGTTGAAAACATATGACTGTGGAGTCAGGAGCGAAACCGTATTGAGAGGCAAAATAATGCTGCCCGCTCCGGCAACCGAGTCGCCTACCGCAGGCTGATTGGAATAAGTTTGAGAGGTTCCTTGGCAATTCGTACCGTTACAAACAGAGGTAGCGCCATCGGTGATGCTCCACTTTGCCGGAACAAGGACGCTGTTAACTACCGAATTCTCCGAAGTTACCTTGACGGTACCAAGAACCGGCGGCGGCGGCGTCCCCGGCGTAACGTTGATCGTGATCGTTGTTGTCGGATATTCATCGGGGTCAACGCTGTCTGAACAATCCGCGTTGATGGTGAATGTTCCCGTTCCGGCTGCAATGCCCGTCACGGAGAAAACACCTTGGCCCGCGATGGGCCCACTTGTATCCTTTACAAGAGTTGCCGAAAAATCAGCCGGGGTGCTCGGAATATCAAGCTGACACACCACTTCTTCGCCCGCAATTCCTTTCCCGCAACCGGGTCCTGAAATGTTTTCCGAGATCGTCTGCCCCACCTGGACAGAATAGGGTCCCTGGCTTTGGAATGCACAATTGGTCATGCCGGCCGCAGCAGCAAAAGCAGAATGCGGAACAGACGCGGCGAACATGCCGATCGCCAAGAAAAGGACCGACGCGACGAGTGCTAAAGTTTTTTTCATATTATTTGACGAGATAGGTTATGGTTGCGTGTGATCCGCTGCCTTCCGACTCGATCACCACCTGCAGCTGATCGGCGCCCTGAGTTGCCGTGAGAACCTCATATGTAGGCTGCGTCGTAAGTGAACCCGTCAACTGCCAGTTGCTGTTTGAAAGGTACGCCTCATAATCACCAAAGAGCGTCGCCATGGAACTCGATGAGTCATATTCTGCAGTATATTGATTGGTGCTCGTCGAGTAAGCGATGGAATAACTCCCACCCACTGCGGCGTTTGTATCCAAAATAAGATCTTTCGGGAACTGGCTCACGAGCTGACCCTGCGGCGCATACACCGGAGCAGGACCCGACGCGACCGGCGCCTTGGGCATCGTTGCCCACGCTATCCATACGATAGCTACGACCACGACCACCGCTACGCCCACCCAGGCCCATACCTTTTTGGAGTCAGTCATACCTTTATCATAGCAGAGTAGAGTGGGAAGGGGGTGTGGATAAACAAAGCCCCCTCCCGATTACTCGAGAAGGGGCTAGGGCTATTTCTCCGGTGGTTGCCGGAAGGTCAATACTTTGCCTTAGGAATGGTGAACGGGTTGCAGGTGGCCGCCGAGGAACAAGCGTATGAAACGCTCCCCTCTGCGTTGACCGTGAGCCACGTGGGGAGAACGGGAACCATTACCCCCGGGATCGGCGTGGCTGCTCCGGTGCTCGGATTGAGCACCGTGAACGTTCCTGCGGAATCCGGCACATCGGCATTGCCTATCACAGCAACGTCGTCTGCCATATCCGCAGTAAGCGACACGGGGGTTCCGGGCAGTGTGACGTTATTGCCCACCGTCTTCAACGTTGATTCATTGAAGATGGCGGCGATCCCATCACCGTACGAAACAACCACACCGAGACCCAGCGAATCGAACACCACAACGTCCGATCCTCCGGGAGCTTCCGACGTGATGCCGCTGATCGGCTGAGAATTGACCAGCGTCATGGTGTCGACGTTGACGACATTGATGGCCGGTCCGCTGCCTCCTACCGTGAGGACGTAGGCGTACGTGACGCCGTTCGTTACCCCCATTGTAAGCGACTGCGGATCTGCTCCAACGTTCAAGCTCACGAGGTGCGTTGTTACAAACGGAGATCCGGTGATGCTGCCGCACGAAAGGTTATTCGCCGCCGCTGGCTGCAAAAGACACTCGTAGCCATTTTCCGCCGCGCTCTCCGTAACCGGATTTGTATCGTTCAACTGTGGCTCCGGAGTGTCGGTCATACCACCGTTTTCGTCGTAGACTCCTCCATCAACAATCACGAATCCCGTGACATCATTGTCCACGGCAATACCGTAGGTGGGGGCGCCGACGAAGAACTTTCCGTCGGGCGCTCCCGCTGCCGTGTACTTATCCACGTATCCGTTCAGAGGCTGTCCGTTGAAAAGATTCTGGCCCTGGACGACCTCCGATGGGTTCAGGCAGAAAATTTCTCCCGCCTTCGAAGCCGCGCACATGTTGTGGGAGTACAATGCGAACGAAACCGCGTTTGAACATCCCGTCCCATCCGCCTTGCACACCTTTGCCTGAAAATATCCCGAGGTCTCATGAACCTGGTCGATCCCCAGAACCACTTGGGCTTCTCCGGAGTTGACCAGTTGAGAACTCAAAATATTTGCGTCGGGCGTGATGACTATCTGATCACCGGCAGCGAAATTCGCGCCGGTGAACGTCATGAGGGCGCCCCCGCATTGGCTAAGACACCACTGCACCGCAGGGGCGACCGATGTCAGCGTGGGAGTTGGAGGCGGCGGCGTTGACACCGGATTGATGGTGATCGTCGCGGAACCCGTTACGTTTGTGTAGCCAGGAACCGTTGAGGCCGCGGAGACCTTCGCGCTGGTGGTGGCCGTGATGGACGAAGAAGCGGTAAACTTCCCCGTCGTATCGATCGTTCCGTCGGTTGACGGACTGACCGACCACGTGACCGCCTGCGAAGGGTTGTTGGTTCCGCTGACCGTTGCAGTGAGCTGCTGGCTTGCGCCGGCATTCACTGTTGCGGTCGAGGGACTTACAACGACCGCCGTCACCGTCGTGGTTGTGTTACCGCCGCCGGATCCGGTAGGGCTTCCGCCTCCGCACCCTGCCGCAACGAGAGAGAAAATGGTGAAGGCAACGACCAAGCCGGACAGCTTGGTCGCGATTCGAGACGTAAACGTAGCGAAGCTTGTGCTGCCGCGCATAGACGTTCCTCCTATTCCTTATAGTATTGAGATTATGCCGCCGTCAGGCGCGTGCCTGACGTGCTGCCAAGACTATAGCAAAATTATCAAATAGTGTCAAATTAGCGCGGCAAAAACAGGGCTCTTGACGTCAGCACTGTATCGTCCCCCCGCCCGCGTAACAGTCGATGGAGCGGGCGCTCACGGTGGTCTGGAGATTCACCACGTCGTTCTCGACCGCCGTGTCGGTGGAACTCGGCGCGATGCCTATGGAGACCGTGACGCGCGGCGGCCAGTGGTCGCCTTCCGTCTGGCCATACAGCTGGAACTGCAGATATTTTACCGACACCGTGTCGCCCGTGAGCGACTGCGGCGCGGAGCTGAGCGTTGAGCTCTCCACAAGCTGCCACGCAAGCGATCCCGTCGTGGGCCGTTCGTAGACGATGCGGTCGCCCTGCGCGTCGTAGAAGTCGAGCGCGTTGCACGTCCATGTGCCCGCGGTCGCTCCCGGCGCGCTGGAAAACGTACAGCCGCAATCCGCATTGGCCTTGCCCGCAACCGATCCCGGAACGCCGCTCCCCGGCGTATTGCCGCCCACCGTGTTGCAAAAAAGGTAGCCGGTGCGGATCTGGCGCGCCATTTCCTCGAGCGTGATGCTGATATTGCTCTCCGCGGAAATAAGCGACGACACCTGCCGCTGGGTGCGCACCGCATTCGCGAACGCGCCGACCGCGATCGTGATGATGATCGTAAAAAGGCCGACGGTGATGAGCATTTCTATAAGCGTAAATCCTTTCTTCATGGCTGGTAATGATAAAAGATGTCCTCAAGCGTGATCGTGTTCCCGAGCGCGCCGCTTGACCATGTGACGCTCGACTGCACATCGATGCTCTGGCCGTTGTTCGTCACCTTTATATTGCGGACGAAATCCGTTGCCGTTGCCGCGAAAGGATTGTTGCTATAGAGATGGGTGGTCGGATTGAAATACAATTTGGTATTGGGCGCGCCGCTTTGAAAACTGAGGCCCGCGCAGCTGGTGGTCGTATAATCGATCGGGAAATAATAGTGGGCGCCCGCGTACGGGAAACAGCTCCCCCAGCTGTAGGAGCCGTTACCCCCAAGCTGTTCATACACGTCATGGTCGATCAGGTTCTTTACGATCTCGATCCCTTCCGCCGCAAGATATGTTGCCTGCGTGTCGTCCGCTGTCGTGCGGTTCAGCTGGAAGGATTTTGTAAGGAGCGTGACGATGCCCACGAAGCCGACCATAAGGATGCTGAGCGCGATGAGCGCTTCCACAAGTGTCTGTCCTTTGCGGGAATTGATCATAGGCTTACTTGCCCTTCGGCGTTTACGGTAATGGCGCGCACGAGATTGTTATCTACGGTGCCAATGTAAACGTACGAGGACGGCGCGGGATAAAGGAATGTCGTCCCGTTGCGGCTGATCAGCGTGAACGGGTCGGGAGGATAGAACAGGACATACTTGATGGTGTCGCTCGCGGGGCTGGAAGGATTCTTCAGCACAACGCCCGGCGCGGTGTGGACCTGCCAGCTGCCGCCGGCGTATTCGGCGACATCCGCCGTGTTGACGGCGGCGGTCGTGCTCGCGAGGGTCGGACACACGAACCGTCCCGGATATTGCGCCGAGCTGATCGCGGAGTTGTATGCAAAGAGGGAATATTGGGAATTTGCGAGGTCGAAATATACGCCGTACGCGCACGTCTTGGAGTTCGTGCTGTATGTGGCAATGGAAAGCTCCTTTGCCTCAAGGATGAGCTGCGCCACCTTGGACTCCTCTATGGAAAGCGCGATCTGATCCTGCCCCGCGTGGCTGTATACGATGGCCAATCCCGAAAGCAACGCCGTGATGGCGATCACGACAAGCATTTCTACCAATGTGAATCCCTTCCTCGTTTTCATGCGTACATTCATTCTATCATTTTGGACACGGGCGCGCCCTCCGCCCCCATGTCATCCCGCGCCGAGCAGGGAAAGATACCAGCCCACTATCGCGGGTCCCCACAGGAGCGCCACTCCCGCGCCGAGCGCGAGGAACGGCCCGAACGGTATGGTGCCCTTCATGGTATTCCTGCCCAGCGCCACCTGGAGCACGCCGGCCGCGGCGCCGAGTACGAACGCAAATACGAGCGCGAGGATGATGTCCGGCCAGCCGAAGAGCAGTCCGAGCGGAATGGCAAGCTTGAGGTCGCCCATTCCCATTCCCCTGCCGCGGGTGATGGCGATGAGGAACGCAAAGAACGCGCCGCCGAACACCGCCCCCGCAACGTGCGCCCACGCGGCGCTCCACTGCAGGCCGAAGATCGCGGCCGACGGGCCGATGAGCGACGGGTTGCCCGGCCCGAAATATCCCGCGATCATGATCGTAAGGAAAACGCCCAGCACGCCAAGAAATATGTTGATCTCATCCGGGATGATGCCGAGCCGGATATCTATCACGGCCATCGCAAGAAGCGCTTCAAGCGCGGCGATCCAGATGGCGGACACGACGATGAGCGGCGCGGCAGCGACGCCCACGGCGAACGGCACGAGCGCGAACACAAAGCCGGAAAGCAGTTCCACCACCGGATATTGCATGGTGAGCCGCGCCCCGCAGCGGCGGCAGCGGCCGCCCTGCGCGAGATAGCTCGCGAGAGGCACGAGCTCGAACCAGCGCAGCGTCGCCTTGCAATGCGGGCAATGCGAACGGCCGCCGATCATCTTCGCGTCCAGCAAAAAATGCTCGCCGTCATAGCGCAATATGACGACGTTCAAAAAACTTCCGATCGCGATGCCGAAAAGGAAGAGAATGATCACCGTGATGGGGGCCATATCATCATGATAACAAAAAATCCCGCCGGAAGGCGGGATCTTTGCAGATGGCCCACAAAACGCTAGAGCGTCTTGCAGTAATCTCCCGTGCCCGTGCACGATAGCACGCCCGTCACCGTGGGGAAGCTTGCCCCGTTGTAATTGGTGAAGGCCGAATTGTTTGGATTCTCAAGCGTCGCCTCAAGGACATAGAGGCTTCCGGTGCCGTTCGTACCATACTGATAGTTATGGCCGGCAGTGGGATCGTTGGGAACGCTCGTGATGGCGATCGCCGTGGTTCCTTCGAGCGCAGTGGTCAAATTGGCCCACGAGCTGATCTCGCTGAAGTTGCCGCAGGACGAACCGGTCTGCTTGGTACCCGGATAATAACCGCACTCGTTGTAGTAGAGCTCTAACCCGTTCTGGACCTCGCTCAAATCCGAGATCCTTCTCGCGTCGCGGCCTGCCTGCTGGGTCGGCCCAAGGCCGACGAGCACGACCGACGCCAAAATGGCGATGATCGCGACGACGATCAGAATTTCAATGAGGGTGAAGCCCTTTCTTTGCGTTGAGTTCATATTCCAGTGGAAAATCGTTTCGACCTTTTAAAACGGTTGACCCATTTATTATAGCATTTAGTGAATGCTGTCCGTGAGGTTGTATATGGGGATAAGAATTGAGGCAAAAAGCAGGCCTACCATGACGCCGATGCCGATCATAAGCACCGGCTGGATAAGGTCCACCAGGTTGTTCGTGATCTCGTCCGCCTCGCGGGTGTAGATGCCGGAAAGGCGGTTGAACATCTCCTCCACTTTTCCCGTCGTTTCGCCGACCGCCACCATCTGCGGGATGAGCGCGGGGAAATACTGCGGATACTTGGCGATGCTTTGCGAGAGAAGCGATCCCTGGCGCACATCTTCCGCGATGTCGTGCACCACGTCGCGGTACAGAACGTTGCCCACCATGTGCCCGATGATCTCGAGTGCCTGCGCGATGGGAATGCCGCCGTGCACAAGGAGCGCCGCCGAGTTGCCGAAGCGCGCCATGATCACCGGCAGGTACACTTTCTTGACGATCGGCAGGCGGATCTTTGCCTCGTCAAGGATCGCTTCGCCCTCCGCGGTCTGGAAATAATTCACGGCAAGGCCGGCGACGGCGACGGCGGCGACAACGACCGCGATCCACCATTTATGCAAAAAGTTTCCGGTATTGAGAAGTATCTGCGTGTACCACGGGAGCGCAACGCCGTTCTCGGCAAACACGCCGCCGAGCGACGGGTACACGAACGTGACAAGGATGAATGCCACGACGATGAAAAGCGCGATGACGATGCCCGGATAGACGAGCGCGGACGACGCCTTGCTCGCCAGGTCGCCTTCCTTTTCGGTGTAATCCGCAAGGAATGCCGCGACTTCGTTCAGGTTCCCGGTCACCTCTGCCGCGCGTACGAGCTCAATATAATAATCGGGGAACACGCGGTTCTGCCGCTCAAGCGCCTGAGAGAACGAAACGCCCGCGTCGATATCCTCCGTCATCTGGGATATCGCGGTCTTGAGGGTGGGGCTTGTCGTCTGCTCGTACAGGATCTTGAGCGCGTTGTTGAGCGGCAGGCGCGCCTCGAGCAGCGTCGCAAGCTGGCGCGCGAAGACGATCAGTTCCTTGCGCCGGACGCGCGAAAAGAATCCGGCGATGTTGTCGAACATGTTCGGCGCCCGCTCGGCGACGACGGAAAGCACAAAAAGGTCGTGTCCCGCCAGGATCGCGCTCGCCGAGTCGCGGTCGGAGGCCTCGACGATCCCCACCTGCGTCGTCCCGTCTTTGGTTTTGGCCTGGTATTTGAATTTCATGCCACCGTATCCGTCCCGTTATGTTCGCTCGAGCAGGATGCGCAGCTCGGAGGGATTGAGGGAGTACAGTTCGGCGTTGTCGAGGGTGACCTCTTTGTTCTTGATGAGGTTCACGAGCGAACGGTTGAGCGTGACCATGCCTTCCTGCAGGGACGTTTCGATGACGAGGTCGATCTGGTAGGTCTTGCGCTCGCGGATCAGGTTGCGGATGGCGGGGTTCACGATCATGATCTCCATCGCCGGGATGCGGCCGCCGGACACGCGCGGCAGGAGCCGGATGGAAATGATCGCGACGAGCGTCGCGGCGAGCTGGGACGTCACTTGCCCCTGCTGTTCCGCCGGGAACGAGTCGATGATGCGGTCGATCGTCTGCGACGCCGAGTTCGTGTGGAGCGTGGAGAGCACAAGGTGGCCCGTTTCGGACGCGGTCATTGCGGTGCCGATCGACACCGCGTCGCGCATCTCGCCGATCATCACGACGTCCGGGTCCTGGCGCAGCACGGTGCGGAGCGCCGCATGGAAGCTCGTGGTATCACTGCCGACCTCGCGCTGGGAGACGATGCATTTGTCCTGGGTAAAGAGATATTCCACCGGGTCCTCGATCGTGATGATGTGGTCGGTGCGGGTGTGGTTGATCTCGTCCACGATCGCGGCGAGCGTCGATGACTTGCCGTGTCCGGCGGGACCCACCACGAGCACGAATCCCTGCGAGAGCTGGGTGAAGTCGTGGAGCAGCGGCGGGAGGTTGAGCTCTTCGATCGTCTTGATGCGCGTCGGGATCAGGCGCAGCGCCGCGGCCAGGTATCCGCGCTGGAAGTACACGTTCACGCGGAAGCGCGCCTTATCGTCGAAGCTGTACGCAAAGTCCACCTGCCGCTGGGTGAGCAACTTTGCCTTCTGCTCGGGCGTGAGCAATTGGGACATGATCCCCTCCGCCGACTCCGGCGTCATGATCGCCTCCTTCTGGAGCGGGATGAGCACCCCGTCGATGCGCAGGGTCGGGCGCCGCCCCACCGCCAGGTGGAGGTCCGATGCATTCTGCTTCGCCGCCGTCGTCAAAAGGTCGTTGAGCTGAGTCTTGTAATCATCCATGGAATAATCTTACCACATTGCCCTTTTGTCCCCCAAATAAAGGGTCAATTTCTTAAGCTATTTTTAATCGCCTTCTTGGCATGATGGCCGGATGGAAAAGCAGGAGGCAAAACTCTTTTATTCGCAAATCGGACACGTTCATATGGGGAACTGAGGCAATATTGGCAGTGATCACTTGGGAGCTGTCCACAGTGATGTCCAAATAAGTGCTATTTGTGATGGAAAAGGTAGAACTAGTGCCACTGGTCGTGCCGGGAAGAGTGGGGATGGATTGGGCGCTTGCTCTGGGCGTAAAACTAATGAAAAGAAAACCGCCAAGCAGGGCGGCGGAAAAAATTAGGAAGCGGGCTGAGTAATCGACTAGAAATCGTTGTCTCATAGAATGCTTTCATAATACCACCTCCATAGCCCAACCCGCTCAAATTTGTGGATAACTCAGGGAATTGTATATGTACTTGTAGCTCCCGACGGAAGAGTATATTGCAATTCTGAATCAGAAAGCCATAGAGGATGATAGTAATAAGTTGGATCGGTGGTGGTGGTGACAAGATAGTTTTGCCCAGTAAGGAGATTGTAAATATAGAAAGAGGTAATTTGGCCTGCTTGCTGAGCTTGATCGCGATATTCCTGATCGATCTGGGAATCTGCGGTCCATGGAGCAACATTAGTTTCGTAGGTTGTCATACCTACATCGGGATTAAGAGCATCGCCGCCCATGGTGGTGTGGGGAGCTGAGAACACTTGATAAGACCAGTTTGATGTGTCGATACGCAGAAAACCTAAAGTGTCTGCTTCATCATTAGAATCAAACCATAGATATCTTCCATCATGACTCCATCCTCCGTTTTCAAGATCGAAATTCACGATTGTATTCGATTCTTGCTCCGGGATTTGGGAAAGAGACAGGGAAAAAACAATATTATCGTTACTTAGGTCGTAGACCTCCAAAGAGGGCATCGTCGAAGTTGTTAAAAAGGAAACTGCGGCCATCATGGTTTGGCTTGAATTCACCCTGAAATCCTCAGCAGTGCCTATTTCTTGACTGTTGCCGCTGTAATCATATTTCCATACTTGGATGTTAAAATTGGGCAGCACCTTCCCATGAACATAATCATAATTAAATTCTCGCATCACATAAAAATTACACGAGTATAATTCGATGGGATGATAACTGGGGAATAGATCATTTATAATAAAAGAGGAATTGGCATTGTTCGCTTTATCTTCAATAGTAATTTTTATTGTATCGGTAGATGTGAGGGGGGTGTTAATAGAATAGCTTGCCGACTCGTCGCCTGAAAGGCATCCAGTTGTCGTAGAGGAGCTAGCTACATTCGCGACCACTCCAGATGGCGAAGTCGAAGCTGGGGATAAATAATGGCGAAAGACAATGAGAGTTAAGGCTACGATGGTTATAACTATGCACGACACTATAATCCAAAATCTTCTGCTCATCTTCTAATCCTAACACATTGATTTTTGCATCCGCCCCTATCCGGAAAAGAATATATTGCCATCAAGATTTTGAGCATAGGCAGCAACGTTCGGCGTATACCCGCTCGAACCTCCCGCGCCTATACCCGCCCCGTCATGCCCCGCGTAGTAAATGGTACAAGTAAGCACACAACCGCTTCCATCCCAACTTTCCGATCCATTTGAGGGAGATAAGCCACCCTCTCCAATAGAGGACGTTGCATAGTAAGTTGCAAAATTTATATTCGTGTTAAATCCGCCACCATATGAAGCAATGATTTCCGTCCCGCTTGCGGTTAGAGTTCCCCAGGTTGAATATGAAGAATATCCATCCGGAGGAAGACTCAGAGAGGTACTCGCTGCAAAAGAAAAGTGTGGGAGTAAGAATATCCCTAATCCTATTGCTAAGATGAAAATATATTTTTTCATGGGTTGTTTTGTAATGTTTTTTCGGCTTAGATCTTAAAAAATTTAAAGATTCGAAAAAACCAGAAGCCAAAAAATGAGGTATAAAAGTAATGGCACTAAAATAAAGCCAATTGCTAAAAATACCCATACAAGCCACCGCTTTTTTGTATGCCACCATTTTTGAAAAGCAGGTACAATAATCCAAAATCCTGAGACGCCAATGAGTATTAAAACTATTGCTACAGACATTACAAAAATAAAAAATGTCCCGGATACGTTCGCATAGGTAGCGTAAATGCCATTCGCTTCAGCTAGGATACAGCCTAAAATTAGTAATATAATTCCGGCTGATACATTTACCGCTGTCCGCCATCCTTTCGGAACTATTTTTGAATCCTCATTTACCTTCATATTGTTCTGGTTTCAAAAACCGCCAATTGGAATGGCGGCGATAAAAATAGATGGGGGGCTATGCGCTCGACTAGGAATCGTTGCCTCATTGGAATGCCTTCAGTATACCAACATTCCCAATCTACACCTGTGGATAACCCCGAAATCGGTGTCCTACCGTGTTTCGAACAATGCCAGATATGGTCCAATATATAGTTGCTGCACCGCGCGATGGAACGGTTGGGCTACCGCTAACTTGCTCAGATCGGCAGTGGGAACAACAAGAAAGTTTGAACTAGCCGGAAGCTCGCCTGGATTCTGGATAGAACTAACGTTTGTGCCGCTATAAAACATGATGGTATTCCCCGGCACCCAGTCGTAAAGAAAAATGTCCTTCTGGGAATCTTGGGCATTAATAAGAAGTCCGACGGTCTTTTCATCCGACAGATAGCCGAGGTATTGCGGCACCTGGAAGAAGGCAGTATTTATGGTATTCCAAAAACCAATGACTAAAATACCGCAACAGGCAAGGGCCAAGATGGTGGTTTTGAATTGCCGTGGCACACGATCAACCAATCCGAACAGAACTGCACCGACAAAGATAAGCGCAAACGGGAATATGGGTAGAAGATATGTGAATATTTTTGTGCGTGCGGCGAGAAACATCGCAAAGATGATCATCGTCGACAAGAAACCGAACCACACGATCTTTTTTTTTCTGATCGCTTTTTCCCATAAAAAACAGCGATACAATTGCAGCGAGGAATAGAACGGTCCACGGCTGGACCTGCGACCAGAGCGCCTCCAAATAATCAAGGGACGTAAGCGGCTGGTCCCCAGGCGACTGTGTCCCTCGATTAAACACTTGCTGAACGATATAGCTCTGCCAAAATGCGGGTCCGTAGTGGATCGTCTCATAGATCGGCCACGGCAGGATGATAAGCAGCATCAACCCCAACCCGATAAGAAAATATTTATTTTGGGTCCAAGCCCACTTCTTATAAAGAATGCTCAAAATCACCATGGGGATGAAAGCAAGGAGGCCGATCACGCTCTTCGTCATAAATCCCACACCGATGCCGATTCCCACACCTAAAAGCCATTTTGCATGTCCGGGTTTAGTCCCCCTAATAAAACACCAAGTGGCGAAAAGGATCGCGGCGATGGTCGCTACATCCATCCTTACTTGCCGCGCAAACACGAAGAACGGCGCCACGGCAAGAAGCGATATGCCACAGAAGAACGACAACCATACATCCTCCGAAAGTTCCCAAACGATCAGAAAAAGAAATGCTACCGCAAGAATATTAAAAAACGCTGATGGAATTCGAATGGCAAATTCCGAAGCTCCAAAGAATTTCATGCTTAAAGCAACAAGCCAGATATAAAGCGGTGGTTTCTCAAACCAGTTGGTGCCGCCGTATTGAAGCGTCATCCAACTGCCATGCGCCAGCACATTCTGTGCTATCTGGGCATAGGTCGCTTCGTCGTAATCGGCAAGCGGAAGCCTGCCGAGCTGAAAAAAAGTGAAAACCATTGCGACTACGACCAGAACCAAAAAGAGGATGGCCCAAAGTTTTTTTCGAGAGGGAATGGGCATTCAGTTTGTTCCCTACCCTTCCTCCGTCTCTCTTATGATCTCCTCGATCGGCACGCTTCCCTTCAGCGCCTTCACGATGCCGTCCTGGCGGAGCGAGATCATGCCCTGCGCCTTTGCCTGCGCGGTGATCTTTTGCGTGGTGGCGCCGCTGCTCACGATGTTCTCGATCTCCTTCGTGATGAGGAACGCCTCGTAGATGCCGGTGCGGCCGACGACGCCGCGGCCCTTGCACGTGGCGCAGCCCTTGGCGTGATAGATCTGGTACGGCGGCTTGAACTCTGCGGCCACCTCCGCCGGCAGGCCGGCGAGCGAACGCTTGATGATCTCCTGCACCTCCGGGGCCGCCTCTTCCGGCGCTTTGCAATCCGGGCAGAGCACGCCCACCAGGCGCTGTGCGATCACCAAGCTTACCGACACCGGGATCAGGAACGGCTCCACCTTCATGTCGATGAGGCGCGGGATGACGCCGGCGCTGTTATTGGTGTGCAATGTGCTGAGCACGACGTGGCCGGTGAGCGCCGCCTGCACGGCAAGGCCCGCGGTCTCGTTGTCGCGGATCTCGCCGACCATGATCACGTCCGGGTCCTGGCGGAGGATCTGGCGCAGCCCCGACGCGAAGTCGTAGCCGATCTCCGGCCGCACCTGCGACTGGTTGATGCCGCTCACGAAATATTCCACCGGGTCCTCGAGCGAAACGATGTTCACGTCCTCGGTGTTGAGGTCCTGCAGGAACGCGTAGAGCGTCGTCGTCTTGCCGGAACCGGTCGGGCCCGTGATGAGCACCATGCCGAACGGGCGGTTCAGGCCTTCTTTGATGACGGCGCGCGTCGGCGGCAGGAGGTCCAGGCTCTCGAAGTTCTTGAGGCCGGTGGTCGGGTCAAGCACGCGGATCGCGATCTTTTCGCCGAGCGGCGTGGGAAACGTGGCGACGCGGAAGTCGATGTCGCGGTCGAAGATCTTGGCGCGGAAGCGGCCGTCCTGCGGCACGCGCGTCTCGTCGATCTTTAAGCTGGAAATGACCTTGACGCGCGATGTGACCGGCTGGGCGAGCTCCACCGGAAGCGACGCCACCTCGTGCAGATCGCCGTCGATGCGCAGGCGGATGCGGAGCGAGCGCTGCTGCGGTTCAATGTGCACGTCGGATGCTTTGCTCAAGACCGCTTCTTTGAACGTGTCGGCGACGATCTTGATGATCGGCGCGTCGGCGCTGTCGCCGCCGGAGAGTTCCACTGCCTGCTGGCCGCCGCCGCCCTCTTTTATATTCAGTCCGCGCACCGCCGCTTCGATCTCCGTGCGATACGGCGAATATTTGCGGAGCACGGCCTGAAGATCGCCGTACGAGATCAGGTATACGCCGAGATTGATGTGGTTCTGCCGCGCGATGAACTTGATCGCATCCTGCGCTTTCACGTCGTCCGGATGCAGCATGCCGATCACGAGGAGTCCGTCCTGCAGGCTGATCGGGACAAGCTGGTAGGTGCGCGCCGTCTCTTCCGGAATGAGCCCCATCAGTTGGTCGTTCAGCATGGTGGGGTCGATCTTCTTGTACGGCACCTTGAGCAGCTCGCTCTTGAGCGCCACCATCTGCTCGTCGGGGACCAGGCGCTCGCGGCCGATGATCGTCTCCGGCGGATCGCCGCTCACGATCGCGTCGCGCTTGAGCCGCGTGGCGACCGATTCGTTTATCAGCCCGCGGCTCTGCAGTTGTTGGATCAGCTCATCATTCGTCATGTCTTCATTCTACCATGTTGGCAAAAAGAAACCCTCTGCTGTTTTGCGAGAGGGGTTCCTTTTTTGCGATGCTATGGAGAAACGAACGGGTTCGGCCGGCCTACGGCTGCCGGGCCCTGCGGCGTCGGCGGCGGAATGGTGGATTTGAGCGCTTCGAATGCGGCTCCCTGCACAACGGTCTGCGGCTGGAGCGAAAGCTGGGTTATGGGCGCGATAGTGCCGATGGTCCCGTTCGAAGGGATCGTCACGAGCTGCGGCTGCGCGAAGAATATATAGTAGACGGCTGCGGCGGCGACCACGAAGAACACGAGCCACCCGAAGATGCCCCACAGATTGCCTTTTTTGCCGCTTTCTTCAACGATGATCGCCATGGTTATGGTGCCTGATAATAGGTTACGACCGTTATGGTGTAGTTGAACGAATCCGGGTTGAGCGTCTGCCCTTTTACGGGAGTGACGCCGGTGTCGCTGGGCTGGAATGTTATTGCGGTCACATCAAAGAGGCGGATGTTCGATTCCAATCCCTGGAGAAAGCTCTTCAGCGATTCGTAACTGCCGGACGCCGTCACCTGGAACGAGACCGTGCCCAGCGGCTTTACGATGGAACCGCCCGTGGCCGCGTCCGCGATCCCTCCGCTCGTCGTCCCGTCATCCGACGGCGCCTGTTCCTGCACGGCCTGGAGCGAGACCGCCGTGCCCTGTATCGTAACGCCCGTGTTCGCCCCGATCCCGTATATCTGCGCGAGCGCGCCCGCGACGTCGGGCCCCACCGGCAGCGACATCGCGACAAGCTGGCTCGACGAAGAATCGCTTTGATAGCTGGCAAGCAGCCCTTTTATCTGGGTCGCCACCTGCGTCTCGTTCTGATACAGCACATTCTCGCTCTCTGCCTGCCCCTTGACGCTTTCGAGGTTCGTATACGCGGGGACGATGAGCTCAAAATAAACGACGAGCGCGCCCGCGATGAGCAGCGTTGCGAGAAGGATGCTGGTAAGCCGTTTGCTTTCCTGTTTCATATTATTGGCTTGTCTCGGACATTACGGAAGGATTTACGATGAGGGTGATGTTAAAGCTCCATCCGGTCTGGCCGAGCTCGGGAGCGTTCACGCCCGTGACATCGACGGACGAGACCTCGGGAGAATTCTCGAATATCGCGATCTGCTGGTTTACATCCGCCTCGGACGCCGCTGTCCCCACAAGGACCACCTGGTTGCCGGACTGGAGAGAGAACGAACGATAGTAGACGTTCGCCTCCGTATTCTGCTCAAGCCACGAGAAGAGCTGCGACGAAAGCACGTGGCTCTGGAGCAGCGTCTGGAGGTTCGCGATCTGCGAATAGAAATTTATCAGCTGCGTCTGGTCCGTCGGCGAGATGGACTGGTTCAGCGCGCTCACCTTGTTCTGTGTCGCCGTAAGCTGGGACTGCAGGTACGGTTCATACCCGAACGCAAGGCCGCAATAGATGATGATGGCGAAGAAAAGGAGCCCTCCGGAAAAGAGGAGCGCGCCCGGCGCAAAGCCGGTCGTCCCGGAGGAGGGCTCCCGTCCTAATTGCTCTATTACTTTTTCTGGAAGAGGCATTGGTGTTATACGAATTCCTTCATGCCGAGGCCGAGTACGACGGTCATCGGCGCATCAAGCTCGGGCAGGAACGGCGCGATCGCATCCGGATATTCGAACCGCGAGAACGGCGAAGCCTTCACCACCGGGACCTCGAACTGCTTCTCAAAATATTTCTCGATGCCGGAGAGATTGGCTCCGCCCCCGGCAAGGACGACACGCTCCGCCTGCATCGCCGTAGGATACTGCTGATGGTAGGTATACGTCTCCTTTTTCACTTCATTAATTATAGCATCAAGAAACGGCATCATTATTGTGGACAACTCATAGTTGGGTCCGGTGCCCAATATCCCCCGCTCCTTTTTGAGCTCTTCCGCGCGCAGCGGATTGATCCCCAGGCTTGACGCGAGCGCCTGCGTGAGCGACGCGGCGGCAATATCGCTCTGCGCGCTCCAGGCAAGGACGCCCTTTTCCATGAAGATGATATTCGTGGACCGGGAGCCGATGTCCACTATTATGGTGGGCGTCGGGTCGTTTGCGAAGATCCGCGCGACGGAAAGCGATTCGATCTCGAGGGCGCGCAGCCGGAGGCCGGCCGCCGCGAACATGCGCTGGTATTTCTTGATCTGCTCCTGCGGCACGGAGATGAGCAATATTTTCTGGTGCGCGAATCCTTTATCGTCCTGATAGTCGCCGACCTTCATCCAGTCGAGCGCCACCTCGTCGAGCGGCATCGGCACGTATTGCTTTGCCTGATACACGAGCGCCTTCGCGATGTCCTTTGCCTCCATCGCCGGGAAGTCCACCAGCGTCATGAAGACATCGAATGGCGGGAGGGACGCGACCGCGTCGCGAGTGTTCGTGCCGAGCTCTTTCACGAGCGCCTTCAGAAGCGCCACTGCGTCCTCTTCGAATATCTTAAGCCCGCTTGTCTGGAGCGCCTGGTTGGCGCGCGCGAGATATCCGCTCGATTCCAATATGCCGTAATTCACGACGCGCGGCGCTTTCTTTCCCGCGGCGATCTCCGCCGCCTTTATGGAGGTCGTACCGATATCGATGCCGAGATAGGATTCTGACCTGAAGAATGAGAAAGGGTTGTTCATATGCCGTGAGGCAGGTCCGCGCCGTTTAAGATCCTTTTAATGCGTGTTGTTGTATATATGATACCATGAACATCAATTTCTTCGGAGACATTTTCTTTCCGCCGTCGTGCGTCGCCTGCGGCGATTCCCTCCCGAGCGGCGCGCTCTGCGCCGGGTGCCGGCAGGGCGTCGCGATCTTCGATACGCTCTTCTGCGGCACCTGTGCCGCGCGCCTGCCGGACCAGAAGAAGGTCTGCCATAAGGACGCGCCGTATCTCCTGGGCGCGGCGGCCTCGTACGACGACGAGCCCCTCCGCGCGGCCATCCACGCGCTCAAATTCCAGGGGATCAAGACGGCCGCCGCGCCCATCGCGGACATCCTCGCCTCTTACGTCGCGCGCGCGGGCATCGATCTCGCGGGCTTCACCATGGCTCCCGTCCCCCTCTCCGCCGAGCGCCGCCGCGCGCGCGGTTTCAACCAGTCCGCGCTCATCGCGCGGCCGCTCGCAAAAGCGCTCGCGCTGCCGTTCGAAGAGCATCTTCTCGCCCGCATCACCCACCGCAAGCCGCAAAGTGACACCGAAGACATCTTCGAGCGGCGCCTGAACGTGCAAGGGTGCTTCGTTCTCGCGCCCGGCGCGTCGGCGCACAATAAAACCATCGTCCTTGTGGACGATGTTGTGACCTCCGGCACCACTTTCGCCGAATGCGCCCGCGTCCTCAAGGCCGCCGGCGCCAAAAAGATCCTTGCCCTCGCCGCCGCGAAAGCGTAAGCGATGGCGTCCCTACTGCGGGAGTATGTTATTGATCAGGCCGCTGATCGTGAAGAATCCCTGGTAGGTGCTCGAGAGCGCGTCGAGCGATCCCTTGATGAGCGCGAGCGGCTGGTCCGGAGAGAGATTTTCCGTGAGTGCCGTCTTTGCCTGGGTGTTGTCATTTTCGGCCGTGGCGAACGACGATTGCGCGCTCGTGAGGGCGGTCTGCAGGCCGGGATTCGGCGATGCGGCTTCAATGAACGATACCGCGCGCTCCGTCTGCGCCATCCGCGTCTCCGCCGTGCTGAAAAGATTCTGGTTTCCCGCCCACAGCATAAAACTGTCGACGTTCTCGCCGAGCGGAACGAATGTGTTCTGCCGCCACGCGAGCACTTCCTGGGCGACATCCTCCGTTCCCGCTATGCCGACGACGTCGAGCTTTGCGAGCTCCGCATTATAAAATTCGGCCGCCTCGTTCAGCCGTCCCTGGAGCTGCGCTTGCAAAAGCTGGGTGTCGCTGCCTGCCACGGTCGTGCTCGCAAGCTGTGCCTGCAACATCTGCACTTCCTGCTGGGCGCATCCGATCGTTTCGCCCACAAGCGTCTTCCGTACCGCAAGCTCGGCTTTGATCTCATCGGTGGGGCTGAGCGTCGGATCGTTCTTGATCGCCGTTATCTGCGCAATGTCGCCTGCGGTAACACCGCAATCGGTGGTGGCGGCGCGGGCCGGGCGGGGCGTCGCGACCGTCCCGATCGCAAAAACCGCCATCGCGATGATCAGGGCGGGAAATGCTGTCCGTAAAGATATTGTTTTGTGGAACATCAGTGTGAAAGTTGCTGGAGCGCCTGATCAACGGAAAGCGCCGTCGTGGAAGCGGTCGATGTCGATTCGCCGGTCGTCACCGCGGAACCGGTCGAAGTGGCTGTTCCGGCGGCGGCTTTGCCGAACGCCTTCGCGAGCGCCGTCGGGGCGGTTCCCGTGGCGGTGGACCCCGTCACCGCGGTGGAGGTCACCTGCGAGTACGCAACGTTCGCAAGCTGGATCTGCATGTCGATCGCCTGCGCCTCCGCGTGCAATCCCTGCGGATCGATCACCGAATATTGTATGGGCGCGAGGGAACTCGTCGGCGAAAAGCTGTTCGTAAGGATCAATATGAAAAAACCGGCGAGCGCCACGGCGACGCCCGTCTCAAGCGTATGTAAAAAGATCATGATCCCGCGCATCGTCCGGCGCTCCGGCTGCGGAGAAAGCAAAATCTCGCGCTTGGAGCGTTCAGTGAACCGGGGATCCGGCTCTATGTTCTTGAACTGTTTGAGGATGTCAGAAAGTTTCATGTTCTTTTACTCTTCAACGTCTTCGTCGCCCAATTTTCTTTTTAGCTCCTTTACGGCGCGATGCTGGACGAGCTTCACGGCGCCTTCGGATTTTTTGAGGATCGCCGACACCTCCTTCAACGGAAGATCTTCGATGAACCGCAAAATGATCACGTCCTGATAATCCGGCTTGAGCTCTTTGATGGCGCGATGCACCTTCTCGAGCTGCAGCTTTATGGAAAGGTCGGATTGCGCGACGGCGGGCATGACGGACGAGTCGGGATCCATTTTATCCAGGCTCACGTCGTTCTTGCGCGAGCGGTAATGGTCGATCACCATGTTCCGTGCGATCTGATACAACCAGCTCGAGAACGGATGTCCGCGGTGCCGGTACGTGCGTACCTTTGTCCACGCGGACAGAAACACATGATGGGTGATATCCTCGGCTTCCTCACGGCTGCCGACCTTGACCACCACGAACCGGTAAATTGCCGGCTGGTAATGATCGTAGAGAGCGCCAAAAGCCGAGGAATCGCCCCCGACGGCCTTTTCTACCAGTTTTTCTTCACCGTCCAACATGTAAAACGTGAAATAGGGGGATAGGTTACGCTTTTTTCAGCAAAAATGCCCTACGCATCATAGGGCATCTTATATACGTCCATCATACCGCTTTTGGGGCGACTGGTCTAGGCATGACCCGGACAGGACGCTTGCGTTGCATCCGCGCAGCGTTTAAAATTCTCTCAATATGATCCTCTCCGACCGCGACATCAAGAAGGCACTGGCTGACGGGCGCATCAAGGTCACTCCCGAGCCGGATCTCTCGGCCCAGCTCGGCTCGTGTTCGCTCGACCTGCGGCTCGGCACCGAGGTCAAGATCTTCCGCCGCTCGAAGATCTCAACGATCGATCTCCGCGAGATGCCCGACCCCGACACGATCATGGAGAACATCGCGATCTCCGAAGAGGAGCCGCTCGTTCTCCAGCCGCACGACCTCGTGCTCGCGACCACGATGGAGTGGCTTGAGATCGCGGACGATCTTCTGGGACGCATCGAGGGGCGCAGCTCGCTCGGCCGCCTCGGCGTCATCGTGCACGGCACGGCGTCGATATTCGATCCGGGATGGCGCGGCAAGCCGGTGATGGAGCTCGGCAACCTCGGCATCGTTCCCGTCACGCTCTACCCGGGCATGCGCGTCTGCGCGTTCACGTTCGAAGAGGTCTCAAGTAAAGTGGAAACGCCGTACTATTTAAAGAAGGGCAACAAGTATGCCGGCCAGGAAAAGCCGCTTGCGTCAAAGTTCAGCGACGACACAAAATAAACGGCCGACGCTACCATGAAGGAAGATTCCTACGAAATTGAGATCAAGTGCCTTTTGGGCGACCGGGCGCAGGCAGAGCGTCTTCGGCAAAAAATGAAAGAGCTCGATCCCGCGCTCGCGAGCATCGGTTCGCACCGCCAGCTCAATCATTATTTTGAGGGCAAGGGCGACCTCCGCGCCGTCGCGCGCGCGATCACGGACGAGGACGACCGCGCATCATTTCTTGAGCTCGCGGGAAGGGCAAAGGACTTCTCGCTCCGCACGCGCGACGCCGACGGGAAGGTCCTGCTCGTAATGAAGGCGTCCATAGACGACACGACGAGCGCGAACGGCACCGCCCGGCAGGAATTTGAAAGCGAGGTCGCCATGCCGATCGATGATCTCGACAAGATCATCCTCGACGCCGGATTCACCTATCAGGCAAAATGGTCGCGCGAACGCCAGGAATATAAATTCTCCGGCGCGAACGTCACGATCGACAAGAACGCCGGCTACGGCTACCTTGCCGAGTTTGAAATGATAGAGAGCGACCCGTCCAAAGCGGACGCCGTAAAGGCGCGCCTGCGCAAATTAATAGAGGACGTCGGCCTCCACGAGCTCGACCAGGCGCGGCTCGCGCGGATGTTCGACCATTACAACGCCCACTGGCCCGAATACTACGGCACGGAAAAGATCTTCGTAGTGGAGTAAAATAAATAAAAACAGCCTATACGCCCATGCCAGACGCGCGCCATCCCGAATATCAATACTTAGATCTTCTCCAGGACATCCTGGACCACGGCGAGCGGCAGGAAGACAAAGGCACGGGCGCCGTCACGCATAGCGTCTTCGGCCGCCAGCTGCGCTTCGATCTCTCGCAAGGCTTTCCCCTGCTCACCACGAAAAAAGTTTATTGGAAGGGCGTGCTGTACGAGCTCGCATGGTTTTTGTCCGGGCAATCGAACATAAAATATCTTGTCGATAACAGCGTCCACATCTGGGACGATTATCCGTACAAGATCTATCGCGAGAAGGCGGACAAGGGACAGTTGCCGCCACTCACAAAAGAAGAATTCGTGGCAAAGATCGCGGCCGACGCGGCGTTCGCAAAAGAGCATGGCGAGCTTCGCTATATTTACGGCGAGATGTGGCGGCGCTGGCCGGGCAAGAACGGCCGCACTGTGGACCAGGTGCAATGGGTGGTGGATGAGCTCAGGAAAGACCCCGACGCGCACAACACGCTCGTCAATTCGTGGGATCCGGAATATCTTTATGGGATGGCGCTCCCGGAAGAGGCGTGCCGTTTCCCCATCTGCCACAACATGTACCAGTGCAACGTAAAGAACGGCAGGCTCTCGCTCCATCTCTACCAACGCTCGGCGGACATGTTCCTCGGCGTGCCGTTCAACATCGCGAGCTACGCGCTGCTCACCGTCATCCTCGCGCAGGCCACGGGCAACCAGCCGGGCGATTTCATCCACACGTTCGGCGACGCGCACATCTATCAGGAGCATATCAACCAGGTAAAGGAGCAGCTCTCACGCGAGCCGCGCGCGCTGCCCACGCTCACGATCGATCCCGCGATAAAAAATATCGACGACTTCAAGCCGGAGAACGTGAAGCTTGACGGCTATGATCCGCATCCGGCCATCAAAGCGGAACTCGCGCCCGCCGGCGGCCTCATCACCGATTCGTGGAAGAACTTTCTTAAAGAGAAGGACGGCTCGCAGAGTAAATAAGAAAATCGTAATCAAAGGGATTTGCCGCGTCTTTGGCGTGGGGCTCGGAAGCGACCAGCTTCCATTCTGCCGGATCAAGCTCCGGAAAGAAGGCATCGCCTTCGAACGTGCCGTGCACGAGCGTCAGATAGATCACCTGCGCCATGCCAAGCGCGGCTTTGTATATCTGCTCGCCGCCGATCACGAACGCCTCGCTGGCGTTCTCTTTTTTTGCAAGCGCGATCGCACCCTCGAGCGATCCCGCGACAAGACACCCTTCGGCGCGGTAGTCCGCATCACGGGTCACCACGATGTTCGTGCGACCCGGCAGCGGCCGGCCGATGGACTCGAACGTCTTTCTCCCCATGATGATCGGGTGTCCCATCGTCGTCGCTTTAAAACGCGCAAAATCCGCTGAAAGATGCCACGGGATCTTCCCGCCCGTGCCGATCACCCGGTTCTCCCCCATCGCCGTGATCAATGAAAGCTTCATGGCTGGAGCGGGTAAGGGGAGTCGGACCCCTGTCGTCTGATTGGCAACCAGATGTAATACCGTTATACGATACCCGCTTTTACCGATTCATTATATAGTGCTCCGCGGAAAAATCAATCCACGATTCATGTGCTCCCGCGTGGTCTCGGAATTTGAGCGCAGTAATTTTCAACAGTCCCCACAAGCATTTTGAGGATTTTAGAAAATCCATCTTCTCCTTTCTTATAAAGCACCTCGGTCACTCACTTCCATCGATCACTGATTAGAATCCCGATCCTGTAAACACGCCGAACATAAATCCCTCGAAAAGGAAAAAGAGGGCCACTGCCAGTCCAATTCCGTTTAAAATATTCATACCAAAAGCAATCGTTGCCATCGCGCCTTTCTTTTTTGGGATTATAGATGAAGCCCTGCTCCTCAAAAAAGCTTGGAATATAAAAAGTATGAGCGCGGCGCAAAAGAATAGAAACGACACCGTGAACGCCTCCTGAAGTGAGGTTACTTGGATAACCCCAAGATTCCCTCCGTTTGTTTCGAAAGATTGTAGGTTAAGCGCTATCAGCCAGCAGACAAAAGAAGCGCATCCCAGGGCAAAGGATATAAGATTCAAATTACGAGCCTTGACGTCGCTACTATCTACGACCGTGTCCTCGTTCATATTTCAAATTTTAGCATATTATTCAAAACCGTGACCAAGACCTCTCGGTCTGGTCTCACTGCCATGTGCCCCCGTGAGGAATCGAACCTCAATTACAAGATCCGCAATCTTGCGTCCTATCCGTTGAACGACGAGGGCGTCCCGCGGGGAGAGGGGCAATAGTATGTTTCGCTCCGGCGTCGGAACGCCCACTCGCTCAACATACTATTGCCCCTCTCCCCGCTTGCCGCTATATGATAAAAACAAACGAAGCCATCCGACCCTCGCTATAGCGTACTAGAAACGGAGGAATTTTTCAATGGAATCGATGAGCGACGGCTCGTGCTCGATCTCCTTCAGCAGACCCTTAAGGTTCGCGCGGATCTCCGCCACCTTTTCGTCGGGCACAATGATCATGAGCGGCGGATGGATGCGCGAGCGGAAATTGAACATCACATCGGTCCATTCCGTGCCGACGGCATCCGCGCTCCAGCTCTCGAACTCCTTTAAAAGATACGTCTTATATCCCCCGATGCCGATCGAGTCGTCCCTCAATGTGAATTCTGTCATCCGCGGGACCTTGTTGCCCCATACGATGAACAGCACTTCTGCGACCACAATGAAGAAGCCGAAAAGGAAATTCCTCTGCCACACCGAAAATGCGATGATGAGCGCGGCGGCGATGATGGAGATCCAGTACCACGACACATCCTTCTCGCGGTATTCGAACTCCGGCGCCTCCCATGTGACCTCGAATTTTGCCATGCCTCTATTTTACCACAATTCCGCTGCCATCATCCGGGCGCCGGAAGCCGCACTCTTAAATAGGAACGGTGGGGGCGGGTGAAGATCCGCACGATGGCGATGTTCATTGCGGCGGCGGCGCGTGTGCCCTGCAAAACACCGGCGAGCATCACGATGCCCTGCTCAGTTAGGGCATATGGCCGGGAACGCCGTATCTGATTATATTCTGAAATCACAAATTGTGATTTCAGAGCGCTGAATTCAACTGCGCTAAGCTGAAACACGAATGACTGATCCGGAAAGCAGGCCTTGTTCCGCTTGATCGCCTGAACCAAGATACGAGGCTCGATCCCATACAAACCGGCGAGGTGCGTGCTCAAAATAATCCTTTTCTCACGGATAAATACCATGCGTTCCTGCATCTGTCCAAGCAATGCGCTTTCCTTTTTGCTCAGCGGGGGCATGTTCACAATCATAGCGGTCGCCCATTAAGATCTTCTTAAATTGCCGCTCGCGGGTGCCCCTAATGAAAACCACCGCCTCACGCGGTGGTTTTCATTTGGCCGCCAGTGGCGACCGATACTACTGAAGAAGGATCCTTTCTCAGTAATGCTAGAGCACTGCTTCTTTGAGAAGCTTGCCGGCACGGAACTTCGGCTTGATCGATGCCTTGATCTGGATCTTCTCGCCGGTCTTGGGGTTGCGGCCCTCGCGCGCAGCACGCTTGGCGACGCGGAACGTGCCGAATCCCGTGATGGCGACCTCTTCCCCGCGGCCCATGGTCTTCACGATCGTGTCAAAGACGGCATCCACTGCCCTCTCCGCGGCCGCCTTCGTTTCCATTCCGGTGGCCTTCATGACCGCTTCCACCAATCCTTTCTTGTTCATAATGATAATATTGGTTTCTTTGCCGACCTTTCATGCGTTAAGCTCTCTTTTATTATAGCAAAATCAAGGGTTTTCTGCACAAGGGGGTGGCCAGTCATTAAAAAACCATTAAAAAAGATTTGACGGAAAGGGCGGGAAGGATACAATCATTAGGACGTTACAAAGGAGCAATCCGTCATAAGCGAAGGACTCATTGGCGGCCCATAGCGATATGGGCCTTTGTTGTATTTATTCCTTTGTCGGAATATATTGTGTCAAAAGCCACTTTTTATCCTTCCCGTCCCAATCCAATCGTATGATGGTGATATTTCCGTCCCCTTCGTTCAAAAGGCGCACCCTATTGCGAGACCGGCTGACCACTTTTGAACACATAAACGTCTTTTCAAGGTGCCGTAACGATTCCGGATGTTTTTGCTCCAATTTTGCCAGCCCATATCCTTCATCGCTCTGTAAGTCGTATTTTCCATATACGAGATCGATGTTGTCTCCAATCTCCGGATGGCTCAACGCGCTTTGTATCTCTCCTGATTTTTTCTTTAACAGAAAATCGACCGCCTCCTGTCCTTTTATTCCCGTATAAATATCCCCAAACTCCCCGCGGCCGATCTTTCTTCCGACATGATGGTTTTCCATTCCGCCATGATACCCGCGCGAGGATTAAATGGAGATAAATTAAAGATTAAAAATAAACAAAGTCTCCCAAAACAAAACAGCCCCGAAGGGCTGTTTTGTTTCTTGACCCAAAAGTCACAAGCTATCGGGTCATGGAGCTGGATGACTAGTTCGTCAAACCAGTGATGTTCTGGCTCGTAACCGGGATGGAAGTGGACGGGCTAAGCGACGAGATGGTTCCCGTCACGCCGTCAGTCCACGATACACCCTGGAGAAGAACCTGGTAGCTGCCCGTGCTGCCACCCGTGAACGTCGCCAAGTTGGTCGGTGCCGTGTAAGTTTTCACGAGTAAAGTCCTCGTGGAGCTATACGGAATCGTCCATTGATTGGAGTTGATGTTCGCGAAGGTGGCTGTACCAGTGCCCAAACCGGTCATCGTTGTGGTCGCAAGGAGCGTGGACGGGGCCGAGGCATCGTAGAGGCCAAGGACCTGTACCGTGCTCGATGTGATGATCGTGCCGGCAGTAGACAACTGCACCGTGAGAACCTTCGGGTTGATGCTGCCACTTCCTGCCGTGAAGTTGAACTCGCCTACGATGTTACCCACACCGGAAATCGAGTTCGGGTTGGAGAAGGAAGCACCCGACACATCCAACGTCGTCTGGTAGACCGTGAACAGGTTGCCGATGTTGTTCGCAACGACATTCGTCGTGGTCGCCGTAGAGGCATTGGTGTACTGGTAGCTCGTCAAAGCGAATGCATGCTTGCCGCCAGACGTCGCATACGGGTACGAATTCGTATCCGCAACGAGGTTGACGTAGGCCGTGGAGTTCGCCGGGACACTCAAGCCAGTGAGGTTGAAGACCAACACTCCGCTCGAGTTTTCCGTCGCCGTACCCAACACATTACCGCTCGTATCAGTCAACCGGTAGTTGATGAAGGTCGAGTGGTCAGTTGCAGCCGTCGAGGTCGTCGAGGTCGAGCTGTCAAGGAGGGTCATCTGCGTTAACGTCTCGCTACCCGTCGTGCTTGCCACGAACTGGTACTGCGCAACCGTCACGCCAGTGATGCCCATGCCAAGGAAGGACGCCTGAGACGTACCTGCCGAGAGCGAACCGGTCAACGTGCCACCATTGCTGAATGTCACGTTCTGGCCACCAACAGGACCACCGAAGGTCACTGCATTGCCAGTCTGGGTCGAAGCATTCCAGCCAGTCAGGTTCGTCACGCTTGAGACCGTCTGCGGGGTGAGGCTCGAATTCACATCAGCGTAGACGTCAAGCGTCACAGAGCCATTTGCGGCGATCGAGATCGGCGCAGAGCTGTTGAAGTTGTACGTCGTATTCGCGGCAACCGTCGGCTGGGTTGTACCCACCTGCGTGCTGCCGTTCATCACGCGGAGGTTCCTGAGATAGGCTACCGCAGCGCTTGATGTGGTGTTGATCGAGATACCCGTCAAGTTGACCGGGTTAACCTGTCCTGCGGTGAACGTGTACGATCCAATCTTAACGTTGGATGCACCCGCCGTCGCCTGGACCGGAGAACCGAGACCGTAGTTAAGCGAAGCAACGAGGTTCGTGCTGGAACTCAAGATCGTAAGCGAGTTGGCCGCGACTTGCGTAACCGACACGCTCGAGAACGTTGTGTAATCCTGCGCCGAAGAAGCGCCGCCGCCCAACGAAACCTGCACTGTGCCAGTGGCGCTCGAAGGGATGTCACCATAAACCGTCAAGACACGGGTCGTGTTGGACGGAATGATGTAGTTCAAGCTGCCAGTGCCTTCGGTGCCGGTCGCATTGGCTCCGAGGTTGACGGTGGTGCCAATCTGCGCACCCTGATCATCAACCACGCGGAAGTTGTTTATGCCGCTCGTCTGGGCGGTGGGGAAATCAAGTTCATTGAACTTGACGCTATCGCCCGAAGCGAGCACATCAAACACTCCGAGTACCTGATTGGTGTTTCCTGCCACCGCATAGGTGGTCGGAGAAGATGCATCCTTGGTGATCACGAGGCCACCATTGTTGATGCCGACACCATAGAGGTAGACCGGGAAGCCGCCATTATTGCTGTAACCCTGCACACTTGCGCCAATTCCCACTCCATACGTGGTGTCTTCCGCGTGAACGTCAGACGACTGCTGAATGGAGAATTGGAAACTGCGTCCCGAACCGCCGGTAATGTCAGCATAAAGCGACAATACCGCCGATTGGCCGGAGGTCAGCATAAGAGGAGCGCCCGAAAGATCGAACGTTACCGTGTTGCTGCCACCCATCGAGGTCACCGTCGCGCCGAGCTGGGTCGAACCGTTCATCAGTTTGATGTTCTGAAGAGCATTCGAGTCGGTGCTGCCGATGTTCGTAAAGGTGATGCTGTTAAGCTTCACCGGGTTGTTACCAGCCTGAACCGTGAACTGGCCGACGAGATAATCCGTCTGGCCGGCGTTCACCGTGGTCGACGCTGACGTGTTGTTGGAGATCGTCAAGGTCGCAAGGTTATTAACCGATGCGATCGTGAACTGGCCACTCTCCAACGGGAAGTTGCCCGTGAAGGTGCCGCCGTTGGCCGTTATTGCGCTTGCGGAAGCTAAGCCAATCTGGAAGATATGGCCAGAATCTGCAGCGACAGTAACGTTATTGCTGCCAACGCCACCATTCCAGACATCAGCCGTAACGGTGACAACATACGTCGAATTCGCCGGAACCGTAAAGAGTCCTGCGCCGTTCGAGAAGCTGATCGAGCCATTGTTGATGCCGAGGTTGGACGCCAACTTGGTCGCGCCATTGTAAAGGTAGACGTTGTTCAAGTCGGAATCCTGCGAAAGGCCCGTGCGGGTCAAGACCAAGTTCGTGACAGTGACGGGTGTCGCGCCAGCCGTGAAGTCAAGCTTCAAGACCGGAGTGTTCACCGCGCCTGCCGCGATATTGGACGAACCCGGGGTCTGTGCATCGACAGAGACAGACAACGGAGCGCCCGTAGGCGTCGTCGTACCGCCACCCGTCGTTGTGGTCGTCGTCGTGCTCATCGAGTTAACGAACGAGCGCGTGATAGGACCGAAGTAACCGACTGCCGGCGAGATGCCGTTCGCGGCCTGGAACTTGGCGAGCGCTGACTGGGTCAACGGGCCGAAGTAACCGGTCGGAGCAGAAACTGCCGTCAGGTATCCTTTGCTAATCAAAAGCTGCTGGAGGGACGAAACCTGCGCGCCTGTGCTGCCAATGGTGAGGTCACTGGTGAAGTCATAGGTCATCGAGGTGGACGTGCCACCGGAAGCATTCAACTGGCTCTGGAGTTGCTGGATCTGCGCGAGCAACGCCGCGATCTGAGCCTGGAGGCTCGCCGTGGTCTGTGCGCTTGCGACAGGCAGCGCGGCCGCACCTACCGCCCACAAAAGGGTGGTGGCGGTGAGTACCGCTGAAACCAATTTTTTAGAATTCATTTTTTGTTTAATTTCGATTTAATTATTGGTATCGACCTGGTGGTCCGTTATGGACCAATTCAGCCGTCGACCTTTCCGTGCACCAAATCACGTTTTTATTTTGCTTGTTTCGGGAACCGTTTCCGGCACTTCACTCTGTTCGCTCTTTCGACCGCCTCGTGAGGGAAAGCGACGATCGATCAAACAGAAGAGAGCGACGAAAACGGGGTCTGGATCTAGTAATTGGGAAACCGGGAACCCGGTAAAAAAAGAGCCCGCTTTTGGCGAGGCTGAGTGAATGAGCAAACAAGAAATTCGACCATAAAAAGTCTCCTCTCCCGATCCCACTTGCGGTTCAGCCTCACACCGAACCTTTAACCATTATACTGCATGTACTACGCTGTCCGTGCGAGAAAGGGTGTGGAAAACTATTGAATTGCCCTTTCCTGCATCGCACAGAATATAACGTCCCGGCGCGGGAAAGGTTACCTGTCCGCGAACGCCCCTTCCGGTCGCGCCGTACGGTAAAAAACCGAGGGTCCGGCAACGCCAACCCGCTCTATTGCTCCCCGTTCAAGGAGCGTTTGCAGGTCATAGCGGATGGTCCGCTCGCTGCAATCCGGCAATATCTCCTGGATTTCCTTTAACCGGCAATTGCCGGATTGCCGGATGAGCGAAAGTATTGCGTCTTGCCGGATTGCCGAATCATTTGCCGATTGCCGGATTGCCGGTTCGCCATGCATATGCAATGGCTCTTTTTCCATTGCCGGTTCTTTCTCTGATCTTGATATCGGCGCCGGTGATGCCGATACCGGCGCCGGTTCCGCAGTGGCGTGTTCCGCGATCTCCGGCTTGGAGAAGATCTCTGCCACATTCACTTCATCGGTCTTCGGCGCGTTCCTGCGCTCGGCGACCGCGGCATCGAGCGCGTAGATCTCGCGCATCATTACATCCGTGTTCGGCGTTCCGATGATGCCGGCGTCGCCGCCAAACTTGACGAGGCATTCCATCACCCGGAGCTCGCGGCCGGCGGCGGCATAATCCTCCCCTGCGGCAGCGGCCAAAAGCGCAGTGCCGGATACGCGCAATGATCCGGCAAAGTCCTTTTCCTGCATCTGCGCCGCCAGGCGGAACAGCGCGTACGCCACCTCGTATGCTTTCGTGAGGATAAAACGCTCTTTGCCGGAATATTCCATGTGCAGGATTATAATCCGGCAATCCGGCAATTGCAAGGTTCCAATGGCAAAAGCTCGATCAGCCGAGGAATCCCAAATCCGGCAAGATGAGGTCCCGCAGGTAGATCCCGCCAACAAAGAACACCATATCCAGGTCCGCACCCGTATTGAACGCACCCGGCTTTAACTTGTCGATAATTTCGGGAGAATGGCCCAGCACATCCTTTACCACAAAAAGGATGTCTTGCTCGGCGTCATAGACATTCTTGGCTCCTTTTGCCTTTATGAGCGCAAGGAGTTCGTCTTTCTTTGCGTCGATCACCTCCTTGACGCCGCTTTCCTTGAGCACCTTTTCGCCATATGCATTGAAGCTCCGCCTCGAGTGAGCGGGGACGGCTTTGTCCTTCCAGAGGATCTCCATCTTTGGATACATTTCCATTACCATCGGATATATTTCTTTTACCATGGGATATATTTCGTCCATTTTTGAACGCACGTCCTTCATGTCGGTTTTCAACGTGCCGATATCCGCCTGCATCAGCATCGTCCGCTCATCGATCCGCGCGATAAGCTCGCGCGTGTTGCCCAAGAGCAGCGTGGCGATCCAATTTCCTATTTTTGAAAGCGTTGATAGGTTTTGATCCATGGTAAGAGTTGTTTTTTTGGCAACAACCCCACCCTAGCACACTCACATTAAAAATATATTAAAAGAATCGCGCGTAAAAACTCCGGCGGAAATCCGTTAGAGCGTCCAATGGGCCGAGGCAAGCACGATGACAAGCAGCGAGAAAAGCACGGTGCCCGTGGCGAGCGCCTTTGTGCGGGAAAGCTCCCCGAACACATATTGCGGCACGACGTCTATAAGGACGGCGGCCGCAAGGAAGACGACCGCCGACTGGTAGAGGAAATCGAGCGGAAGGAAAAGCCCCACAATGAGAAGCTGCCACATCAGGATGAACGACAGGCCGCCGAGCATGCGACGGAACGAATGCGCCTCGCGCGCCGCGCCATCCGGCACCGCGGAAAAATGTTTGATGAATCCCGCGGCCATGACGCTCACCGCCCCGGCGGCGATCAGGCTGTAAAGCAGCGCCTTCCCGCCGAGCGCGCCGCCGGTCGTGACGTACAGCTCCCGCACGACGAGATACGACAGCACAAGGATCAGGACTTCGTACGCGGTCCGGCGGTCGATGATGATGAGATCCTTGATGAGGAGCATAAAGTAGAATATCGCGGCAAAGAGGATCGCTGCCAATATGCCCTGCGCGGTCGCAAGGCAAAGCAGGAGGAGCACCAAAAAGGGCGCCAGAACCTTTCGGGCGCCCGTCACAGGAACAAGGGAGAGGTATAGCGCGACAAGAAGGAACAGCCAGAATGGCAGCGCCCACCAGGCGACGCCGAACACGACGGCCTTAATGACTGAAGACCAGCTGATCCGCTTTGAAATTGACTTTAACCTTTCCGCCATCTTTGAATTCGCCGCGGATGATCTTGTCCGCCAGCTTATCAAGGATAACCTTCTGCATCAATCGCTTCAAGGGGCGCGCGCCGTACTCCGGGCTGAACCCTTCTTTTGCAAGGTGTGCGCGCGCCGCCGGTTCCACCTCCAGCTTGATATGCCGGTCAGCGAGGCGCTTCTCGATCGCGCGGATCTGGATGTCCACGATCTTCTCGATATCGTTCCGATGGAGCGGGTTGAAAATGATCACGTCATCAATACGGTTAAGGAATTCCGGGCGGAAACTGCCGCGAAGCGCTTCCGTCACTTTATCGCGATACTCCCCTTCTTCCACCGCCGCCTCCGCGCCCTCCGCGCTGAATCCGATGCGCGACATCGCCTTGAGGTACTCGCTGCCGACATTCGATGTCATGATGATGATGCAGTTCTTGAAGTTGACGGTCTTGCCCTTGCTGTCGGTAAGACGGCCATTGTCCAATACTTGAAGAAGCAGGTTGAACACTTCCGGATGCGCTTTTTCTATCTCGTCAAAAAGGATCAGGCTGTACGGCCGGTGGCGGACGATCTCGGTCAGCTGGCCACCTTCCTCGTGGCCGACATAGCCCGGGGGCGAGCCGATCAGGCGGGAAACGGCATGGCGTTCCATGTATTCCGACATATCCACGCGCACGAGCGCCTTTTCGTCATTGAACATGAACTCCGCAAGCGTGCGGGCGAGCTCGGTCTTGCCGACGCCGGTCGGCCCGAGGAACATGAATGACCCGATCGGCCGGTTCTCGTCCGAAAGTCCCGCGCGCGAGCGGCGGAGCGCCGACGCGACGGATGCGATCGCCTCGTTCTGGCCGATCACCCGCTCGTGGAGCACATCTTCGATGCGGATGAGCTTGTCGGCGTCCGTCTCGAGCATCCGCTTGATGGGAATGCCCGTCCAGACGGCGACGACGGCTGCGACATCCTCTTTATCCACCGCTTCTTTAAGAAAACGGTCACGCGAGGCGCCGGAAGCGGCAGCGCCTTTCTTTCCTTTCGCAGCGGCCGGGCCGCCGAAGTTCTTTTTCTCGAACATCGCAAAATCCTTCTCGGCGGCCGGAAGCTCGCCGTACATGATCTGCGCCACGCGCTCAAGATTGCCATCGCGTTCCGCCATTTCCGCTTCGCGCTTCAAGTTGTCCACTTTTTGGCGAAGCTGGTGCAGGGTTTCGAACTTGATCTTCTCCGAATGCCACTTGCTCGACAGCTCGTCATTCTTGTCTTTTAACACCGCAAGTTGCCTGTCTATCTCTTTGATGCGGTCGGCGGTGGCGGTCTTTTGCCCTTCCTGCGAGAGCGCCTGCTTTTCTATCTCGAGGCGCGTGATCTCGCGGCGCGCCCGGTCGATCTCCTTCGGCAGGCTTTCCGACTCCAGCCGGCGCGCCGCGGCGGCCTCGTCGATCAGGTCTACGGCCTTGTCCGGCAGAAAGCGGTCGGTGATGTAGCGCGCGGAAAGGTTGACGGCCTCCACGATCGCCTCGTCGCTGATGCGCATGCCGTGATGGATCTCGTATTTTTCTTTGAGCCCGCGCAAAATGGCGATCGAGTCCTCGATCGTCGGCTCCTCCACCATGATCGGCTGGAAGCGCCGCTCGAGCGCCGGGTCCTTCTCTATATATTTCTGATATTCGCGCACGGTCGTCGCGCCGATCGCGTGGAGCTCGCCGCGCGCGAGCGCCGGTTTCAATAAATTTGACGCGTCGATGGCGCCTTCCGCGGCACCTGCTCCGACAATGGTATGGATCTCATCTATAAACAGGATGATGTTGCCGGCGGCGTTCTTTACCTCCTTCATGAACGCCTTTAGCCGATCCTCAAATTCTCCGCGAAACTTGGTTCCCGCGATGAGCGAGCCAAGGTCCAGCATCAATACCTGCTTGCCCTTGAGCAGCTCGGGAACATCACCCGATGCGATGCGCTGGGCCAATCCCTCTACTATTGCGGTCTTTCCCACGCCCGGCTCGCCGATCAGGCACGGATTGTTCTTGGTACGGCGCGAGAGCACCTGCATCAGGCGGCGCAGCTCTTCCTCGCGGCCGATCACCGGATCCAGCTCCCCCGCCTTTGCTTTGTCGCTCAGGTTGATGGCATATTTTTCCAAAACCTGGAATTTGCTCTCCGGCGTTTCATCGGTGACGCGCACGGATCCGCGCAGCTGAGCAAGCACGCGGAACGCGCTCTCGCGCCGTACACCGAACTTCTCAAGCAATGACTTTGCGGTGCCGGCAACATCAAGCAGGGCAAGCAGAAGATGCTCGCACGAGACGAACTCGTCCTTTTGCTGGGCGGCGACCTTGGCCGCCTGGTCGAGCACCTTCATCAGCTCCTGCGAAAGATAGAGCTGGCCGAGCGCTGAATTGCTGACGATCGGCGGGATGCGATCGAGCTCAATGTCGATCGCCTCATCCAACTGTTCCAGATTGACGCCGCAGCGCTCAAGCACGGGGATCACGAGCGACTGCTCATCCTCAAGCAGGGCCGCGAGCAGATGTACCGACTTCAATTCTCCGTGATTCTTTTTTGCCGCGATCTCCTGGGCGTTCTGCAGGGCCTCCTGTGCTTTTATGGTAAAACGATGGAAGTTTGGCATGTGATTTTTGATAGTGATACTAAAGTATACGCCGCAGGAGATTAAAAGGTTCTTAACTTAATTATACCTTTTATACCCTATACCCCGCGGGTATATATCAAATTATAGCCGGAAAAGGCTCATTGTCAATCTATGGGCGAGATTGCTAATGCCGCCTAGGTCCCTGCCGGGCGTTGCGCAAGCGTCGCCTGGAGCGTTATCTCCTGGCCCTTGCGGTTTACGACGAGCGTGACCGTTGTTCCCACGCTGTATTCGTTGATGACGTTCGCGAGGTCGTGCGTTGTATCAAGCTTTACGCCGTTCACCGATTCGATGATGTCCCCCGCCTGGATGCCGGCTTTGGCAGCGGGTGAACCGCCCATGACGGCGGATCCGCTGCCGCCGCTTGAAACCCACGCGCCGTACGTTATCGGAAGTTTGTTCGCCGTGGCGATCGCGGGGGTCACATCCTCATACTCCACGCCGAGGTATGGCGCCTGGATCGCGCCCGTTGACTCCACGGATGAGATCGCGGCCTTCGCCTCATTGATGGGGATCGCGAAGCCGATGTTCTGTGCATCGGACGCGACGGCGGTATCGATGCCGATCACGTCGCCGCGCAGGTCGAGCAACGGGCCGCCGGAGTTGCCGGGGTTGATGGCTGCGTCCGTCTGGATGACGCCGGAGATCGTTTCCTGAGCCCCCGTGTCCGGTGCGGAGGCGGTGACCGTGCGCCCGAGGCCGGAAACCGCGCCCACGGAGACGGTGTTGGAGAACTGGCCGAGCGCGTTGCCGATCGCGATCGCGGTCTGGCCGAGCTGGAGCGAGTCGGAGTTGCCGAGCGTCACGGTGGGAAGGTTCGTTGCGCTGATCTTCAGCACCGCGAGATCCTGGTCCGGATCGCGGGCGAGAACGGTTGCCGTATACGTCTTGCCGTCATTCGTAAGGACGGAGTATTGCGCGTTCGTGTCGGACACGACGTGCTTGTTCGTAAGGATCAATCCGTCGGAAGAGATGATGAATCCGCTGCCGCCGCCCACCGCTTGCAGCTGGGTCTGCCCGCTGTCGCAGGGCACGGTCATGCTGCCATTCCCGAACAATTGCTGAAACTGCTGCGGCAGATCGCTGAACGGGTTGTAGGGACAATTCTCCACCACCGGAACGTTCTCGGAAATAGTGATGGACACGACGGCGGGCGACGCCTTCTGGACGGCCGCCATTACGTCGGCTTCATACTGGTCCGCGGGTTGGTACAGGCCGGTGGACGATGACTCCGAAACCGCTGCCCCGCCAAGCGACCCGACAGTTGCGGGATTCTCTGCGGTAAATGGATGGGTGAGGTCGCTCCAGAACGTAGCAAAGGGGTTTGCCGCCGACGCGCTCGGAACCTTCAAAAGGGCGCCTGCGATGAGGGCCACTATAATAAGCCCCACAAGGGCAACGATGATCTTTCTGGTTTTGTTCATGCCCGGCATATGCTTACTATTTTAGTACGACGATTTTCAAAAGAAAGTTTCATGGCCGCGCCCCGAGCGCCCCTTCTATTATGTTCACTGCCCCCACAATGTCCTTTTTTGTGGTCCCTTTCCCCAGGCTGAACCGCACACTTTCGGCCGCCCGCTCTTTTGAGTGGCCCAACGCCTCGATTACGTATGATGATTCCACCGCGCGGGAGCGGCACGCAGAACCGGAGGATGCGGCGAGGCCCGCGCGGTCAAAACGCGTGAGCAGGTCCTGCGCGGCGTGGCCGGGAAACCAGACATTCAAGACGTGCGGGGCCTTTGCGTCGCCTGCCGGACCGTTGATCTCGGCCTTCGGCGCGATCTCCTTTATCCGGCGCCACAGGTCATCGCGCAATGCGGCGATGCGCGCGCCCGTCTTTCCGCGCGCGCCGGCGGCGAGCTGCGCCGCTTTGGCGATTCCGACGATGCCCGGCACGTTCTCCGTGCCGGAGCGGACACCGAACTCCTGGCCGCCGCCGCGCGATTGCGCGGCAAGCGGAAATCCGCCATTCTCGCCGAACGATCTCTCATCGCGGCGCACATAGAGGGCGCCGACACCCTTCGGCCCGTGCATTTTGTGCGCGGAGAGCGTCATCATGTCAACACCAAGCAACTGGACGTCGCAGTAATAATAGAGGAATGACTGCGCGGCGTCGGTATGAAAGAGCGGATAGGGCGACTGCCGCGAGGGATCGCCGGCGGCGGCCTGCTTGCGAAATTCATCTATCATGAACCGTATCTCGCGGAGAGGCTGGACGGTGCCCGTTTCGTTGTTCACGTGCATCACGGACACGAGAACGGTGTTTTCCGTGAGCGCGTTTTTGAGCGCGATGATATCGATCACGCCCTCTTTGTTGACCGGCAGCTTCACGACATCGACGCCCCATTGCGCGAGGGCGTCCGCGGACTCCATCACCGATTCGTGTTCAACCGCCGAAATGATGATCCGCGGCTGCGCGGCGCCCGCCCCGGGGTCGTTCTGATGATGCGCCTTATAAAATTCCACCGCGCCGCGGAGCGCGAGGTTGTTCGCCTCGGTGGCGCCGCCCGTGAATATGACCTCGCGGAAGTGCTTGGCGCCGATCAGTTTGCCCAGCTCCTCGCGCGCCGCGTCCACCGCGGCGATCGCGCGCTGGCCGAACGAGTGGAGCGATCCGGGATTCCCGAACTCGCGCGAAAAGTATGGCCTCATGGCGCGAAGAACGCGCGGATCGACGGGGGTCGAAGCAGCGTGGTCAAAATAAAGTCGGCGCATAGGAATATTCTATCATGGTCTTTGCCCCGCGCTGCACAAGCCAGGTGCGCGGATGACGGTTCTACGAAAGCGACGGCGTGATCGCGAGGTTTGCGAACTCCACTTTTTCCACTTCCCCCGTCTTCCGGCTCGGCACCATCAAAAAATTCTGCTTGTGATAGAGATCATAGAGCTCTTTGGTGAGCTTCACGTCGTTCAGGCAATACTCCTTGAGCTCCTCGATCTTTCCGTCGCGATAGAGCGCTCCCGCCTCGGAGCCGTGATGGGTCTTTCCCGCGCCGTTGAGATTTGCGCCGGCGAGGCGATCCAGGCTGATGCGCGCGCCCGTCGCCATCTCGATCTCCTCAAGCAGGTCCACGCGCTCCATCTCCCACAGGCGCGGCCCGTTCTTGAGCCGCTGAAAATACTGGTTGAGCACCGGGATGTCGTATCGATTCATGCTGAAGCCGACGATCCGCCGGGCGTCGCGGAACAGGTCCGCCAGCTTGTCCATCTCGTTCTCCTCGTAGCAGTAGTACCGGTCCTCTATATATGAGTAGACGCCGACGACCGAGATCTTGAGCGCGGCATAGTTATCCCAGCCGACGTCCGGGTCGGTGAAGAAGTTCTGCGTTTCAATGTCGAATACGAGGGTGTCCAGTTTCATACGTGCCTATCCGCGACATTGGTTGCAGCGTAGCTGTCCGGCTTGATACGCACCTCAAAATTATTGGCGCGGATCATGCCGACGATCTCGCTGATGACGGCTTTCGTCGGCCCGTTCATGCCGACGTCCGCGTGGATCTCGAACTCGAACTCCGGAAGCGGATATTTCTTAAGCTCGGAGAGCAGGCCGTGCGCGACCTCGAGCGAGATCAGCGCTTCGCGGACCATCCGGTCGCGGAGCGTGTGGAACTTGCCGAGCTCGAAGCGGCGATAGAAATAGCGGCCGCCGTTGCCGATGCGATGGACGACGACGGCGTTCACAAAGTCGGCGTCCTTGCTCGAAAGGAGCTGGGAGTCGGTGCCGATCGTCACGCGGTATTTGCGCGTGAGGTCGGAGCCCATGAACGCGATGATCTCGGCCACCACTTCCGGCACCGTGAGCCGAATTCCCAGCGAACTGATGAAGGTATCTGGCATGATACCTGGAATATACGCTTTTGAAGCGCCCGCGTCAATTATTTTAAGATCTTTTTGATGATGCGGATCGTCTCTTTCGGCCCGCTTGTCGGGACCGTCTGGACGCCCGATTTTTTCGCCGCTGCGTCGTTTCCGCCCGGATAGAGCGCATCGCCGATAAACACCATGTCTTTTATCCGTATCTTCAGCGTTTTTTCGATCTGCCGGACACCATAGGCCTTATCGATCCCCTTTTGCGTTATATCTATTGTTGTGAATCCGGCGGCGTGAACCTCGAGATCCGGCAATTTTTTTTGAAGCAATTTGGCGATCCTGAGCTTGGTGGGCGTATTCTTTTTTGTCCACTCCTCCTTCATACGCACCCCTTTCTTTCCAAGCTGCGCCACGACATCCTGGCCGAGGAACGAGTAGGACATCTGCGATCCCCTGTCCTCGAGCGTCTTACCGTAGGTTTTTTTCGGCGGAACATAGCCGATCTCACTGAAGACATCTTTTACGGCCTTCCGGATCCTCTGTTTTTTAGACGAGGACAGGAAGTGAGCATAGACATTCTTCCATCCCTTGTCGTAGCGGTAGAATGCCGTCGCGGTGGTCGGAAAAAGGAAGAGGTTTTTGAAAAGCTCCGTCGGACAATCAAGGTTCGCGAGGAACTGTTTGCGGAATTGCCGGTAGCTCCCGCCCCCGATCACCGCCACTTTCTTTTTCTCCAGCAACGATGTGAGTGCGCGGGACATATCCGGCGCAAGATCGGACTTCGTCTTGGTAAGCGTGCCGTCGAGGTCAAAGACAATAAGAGATTTTTTTGAGAGGTCGTTTTTCATACCTACAGTATAACAAAACGGGACGTCTCAGATTTTGAGAGGCGTCCCGTCAGACTAAAACCGGACTACTTTCTGACAAACACGGACTTCGGGTCGATAATCTCGTCGATGAGATTATGAGCCAGGGCTTCTTCAGCCGACAACCGCGCGTCCAGTACATCTCCGTCGCACATCAATTTGCGAATGGCCGCTTGGGATTTGCCCGCACGCTTGGCGATAAACCGCTCGAATCTGACCTGCCAGTCTCTCCCCTCTAAAAGACGTCGCTCGAAAATCGCGCGGATCGTTTTCTTGGGGAGGCTGTGGCTGAAATCAAAACTTGTTTTGATGCAATGAAGCAAGAACACCGAGTGTGGCGATGCCACTCGCCTACTACAGCTTTGTAGGATCGGAACTGCCATTGACCAGCAATTTCCCATCACAACACCGATAACGGGCACTCGAATGCTGGCTATCGTGTCGCAGATGGAGAACGCCGGCGAAGCGTTGCCACCATCACAATCGACGATGAGACGTATTTCTTTATCGGACTCGAGGGCTAGGCCGATAAGCATCTGACACACTTTTTCTGCCCGATCGTGATCAATGTTGTCCAGCAGAAAGACCGTGCGTTGCCCTTGCAGTTTTTTTGCAATATCGTTTATTTCCGGCATGAGACCTCCCTAAAGAACCGGTTATAATATCTATTATTTTGAAACAAATGTCAACTATACATCGATTTTAGCGTAGGAGCGTCTTCGTATTGCGCGTTACTCGTGCTAAAATAAATCACGTAATGGCAAGAAAAAAGAAGCGGGGCAACAAGGGGCGGAACGGCGGGTCGAACTCGGGCAACAGCGGCAATGGAAACGCGGCCTCCGCAAGGAGTGCCGCGCGCGAACCGCTCCTTCACGCCGAGACCAAGAACAGCATCTGGGCGATAAGTTTCATTTGCGTGGCCGTGATCCTTTCGCTTGCGGGATTTGCGGAGGCGGGTCCCGCGGGAGCGGTCATCTATCAAGGCCTCGACACCCTCCTCGGCTGGGGCTACTTTATTTTGCCCGCGACGCTCCTCTTTGCCGCAGCGGTGTTCCTGCTCTCGCGCCAAAAGCGCATCCTCGCGACCACGCTCATCGGTTCCACGCTCCTTATATTGTCCGTGCTCGGCCTCATCGAACTGCTCTCTCCCACGCATGGCGGCTGGCTCGGGCTCGTCTTCGGATCGCTCCGCGTGCCGTTCGGCAACATCGCCGCGACCACGATCGACGTTTTCATCCTGATCATCTCGGTGCTCGTGACGGCGAACGTGCCGCTTAAAGTGACGTGGCCGTGGGAACGCACCGCGGGCGATGACGGAGACGAAGCCGCCGAGGATGCGGCGCCGCTCCTTGTGACCGGCACAGAAGAAGAGAAGGCCGCCCCCGAAAAACCCGCGAACGCGAAGGATGAGAAGAATAAAAAAGATGCGCCCGCGGAAGACCTCGCCGTCGTCCACGCGAAGAACGGCGACGAACTTGCCGGTAAGGCGGCAAAGAAGCCGGCTCGGGCCCCCGTCTTCACGAACTACGTCCCTCCGCCGCTCTCGCTCCTCAAATCCGACACGTCGAAGCCGACCACCGGCGACCTTCTCGCGCACGCGAACATCATCAAACGCACGCTCGACAGTTTCGGTATTCCGGTGGAGATGGGCGAGATCAACGTCGGCCCCGCGGTCACGCGCTATACGCTGAAGCCGGCGGAGGGCGTAAAGCTCTCGCGCATCACGGCGCTGAACGCCGACCTCGCGCTTGCGCTCGCGGCGCACCCGATCCGCATCGAGGCGCCGATCCCGGGCAAGTCGCTCGTCGGTATCGAGGTGCCGAACAAGGCCGCCGCGCTCGTGCGCCTCGGGTCGCTCATGAACTATCCTGAGTTCATGCAGTCGGGTCCGCTCGGCTTCGTTCTCGGCCGCGACGTCTCCGGCGAACCGATCTTCGCGAACATAGAAAAGATGCCGCACCTCCTCGTGGCGGGCGCGACCGGCTCCGGAAAATCCATCCTGGTGCACTCGCTCATCACATCGCTCCTCTATAAGAACTCGCCGGCGACATTGCGCATGGCTCTCATCGATCCCAAGCGCGTGGAACTTTCCATGTACGACGGCATTCCCCATCTCATCACGCCGGTCATCACGGAAAACAAAAAGGCGCTCGGCGTGCTCAAGTGGGCAATTCAGGAAATGGACCGCCGCTACGAAATTTTGCAGCACGCCGGCAGCCGCGACATCAAGAGCTACAACGCAAAGAGCAAGCAGGAAGACCAGCTCCCGTTCATCCTGATCGGCATCGATGAGATGGCGGACCTCATGAGCTCGTTCGGACGCGAAGTGGAGGGCGCGATCGTGCGCCTGGCGCAGATGGCGCGCGCAACAGGTATCCACCTGCTCCTCGCCACCCAGCGCCCGTCGGTGGAGGTGATCACCGGCCTCATCAAAGCGAACATTCCGGCGCGCGTGGCGCTTCAGGTGGCAAGCCAGATCGATTCGCGCACGATCTTGGACGGCGCAGGCGCAGAGAAACTGCTCGGCCACGGCGACCTGCTCTTCTTATCTGCGGAACTCTCAAAGCCGAAACGTATCCAGGGTTCGTACATCACCGAAGAAGAACTAAAGAGTGTGGTTGATTTTATAAAGACGAACAATAAAGTGGAGATGCCCGCCGAATCGTCGGAGGGTGACGGCGAGGAGAACATCGATAAGGCCGGCCCGATCACGCCCGCGGGCTTCGATCACTTCATCAACGCGAGCGGCGAGAGCGACGACGAAGACGAGGACGACCTCCTCGACGAAGCGCTCGCCACGGTGCGCGACGCCAAGAAAGCATCGGCTTCGCTCCTCCAGCGCCGCCTCAAAGTCGGCTACGCCCGCGCCGCCCGCCTGCTCGACATCATGGAATCCGGCGGCTACATCGGCCCCGGCGACGGCGCCAAGCCCCGCGACGTGAACGTGGAAAAGATAGAGGAGCGGCTGTCATAATTATTATTTTTTGTTTGAATCCCTCCCTCTCCGCAAAAAGAAAACCCCTCACCATTATCTGATGAGGGATTAGAATCTGACGCACTGCTGTTTAGTCGGTAATTGCGACTTTAATCTTATTGTCCTTGAATGGCATCTTCGGGTTCCCGTTATACAAATGTGGTCCGAAAATTTCCATCAGCTTCCAGAGCGGAAAAGATGTCCACCGAGGAGGATTGCCTCTCAAGGCCGCACGAGATCTCAGGGGTGGAACTTGTTCGCCGGTCTTGTCTTTCCACTCTTTCAAGATCTTTAGACCGTGATCGGTCAGTTGCACTTTGACGTCATGGTTGGTATTGATGGTTATCATTTCGGTCTCCTTCCGTTGAATGGAACCGTTTGCTTGATCGCCGTTTCTGATGTCAGTACCATGCATCCCGTTGAAAAAAGATGCGCCGATGCCATGAGAACAAAGATGAACCCAACGCCGAACATCTTTGCAAGATAGCCGCCCGCCATCAACGCCAACCCTGCGACTATTCCGGTAATGGCATGGAATCTGCCGATGTGCTCGCCGCGCCTGTCTCCCTCCGTAATATCGGCAAGGAATGATGACTCTACGGTGGTAAAGCCATTTACCAGCCCGGCGAACAATTGGAGAAAGAACAGCTGTCCCACTGATGAGATCAGGAGGTAGGACAGAGTGATAGCCGCCTTCGCGAGCCCTTGGGCGACCAGAAACGGTTTACGGCCGAATCGGTCGGAATATCTTCCGGCCACATACGTCACTCCGGCATCCGCAAGAAGCATGATGCCCATAGCGACACCAAGGTTTTCCAGGGTGCCACCCTTCTTCTGGATGAACAGAACGAAGAATGGCGCGAAGATCCCGCCGGCGAGCGACAAGATCACTTCCGAAGTCAAATACAGCTTATAGTTTCTTTTCAAAACCCCGGTCACAACGCCACCTCCGCTCGGTTGAGCTGACGACATACTACCATATAATTATACATATGTCAATTTCGTTCGAACACCGTCCTACACTGCCCATAAAAATTTTACCTAAATTTAATCGCCCCCGTGCTAGTGTCCTCGCGTGGTGGGAGTGGCACGGTGCTGGATTCGGCTTGCTACCCGAATCCAAGGGGTTCGACTCCCCTCACTTCCACCACCCTTAAGGGTTATTAAATAATGATTAAAAAGAATTTGACGATGGCTTTGTTTCTGCTACAGTGAAGATACCGGGTAGCAAGCCGAGTTCCAGCACAATGTTGGATTAAACACAAAAGACCCACACGTTCGGGTCTTTTGTGTTTTTTGGCGCCAAGCCGTAGAATCAGCTATATGGCCCCCAACGACCTTCCCTTCGAACAATTCTTTGCGGAAAAGATAAAAGAGCGCGGCGTGACGCTCAAAAAACTGTCCGAAATGACCGGCATCGCGCCCACGCACATCGAGAACCTGTTGCGCGGCGACTTTGAGAACATGCCGTCCGCGCCGTACTTCCACGGCTATCTCCTTCACCTCGGCGACGTGCTCGGCTTTGACGGCGAGGAGTGGTGGCTGAAGTTAAAAGCCGAAGGCGTCATCAAAAATTCCGGCGAGCTCGATACGCTTCCGCGCAACCGCTTCATCAAGCAGTCGCCGCCGAAATATCTGTGGTGGATCGGCGCGGGCGTGATCGTGCTCATCTATCTCGCCTTCCAGGCGCCGCGCATTTTCGGCACGCCGACGATCGCCGTCACCTTCCCCGACGCGAACCCGTACGTGACCGGCTCGAGCACCGTCACATTGACCGGCAGCGTGAGCGGCGCGAACTCGCTCTATCTCGTTGGCGCGAACGGCGAACAGGAACAGATCATAGTGGCGCCGGACGGCACTTGGGAGAAGAGCGTCCTCCTTGGTGTCGGGCCAAATCCCTTCGAGATCTCGGCAAAGAAGTTCCTCGGCGGCACCGCGAACGTGACCGAGCAGATATTCTACCAGCCGGCAGGCGGCACAACGACCACGTCCACGCCCACCAGCACGCCTACGGGAGCCACCCCGACCGTCCCGGTCACCGGCACGACGACCCTCCAAAGCTCCGGTATTTAAGGTCTTTTTAACCTTTTCTTAATATAAATTTAACCGCGGCTCTGATATAATGAAGCCTATGAAAACATCCAAAAAAGGTGCCGACACCCATAAGCCGGCCGTAGGGCATGAAACAAAAAAAGGGGAGAAGTACGCGAGCAACAAAGAGGTGGACGAGCTCCTTTCGTCGCTCCAGGACAAATTCGGCGAGGGCGCCATCATGAAGCTCGGCGAGATGACGCACGTGAACGTCTCCGTCATCCCGACCGGATCGTTCTCTCTCGACCTCGCGCTCGGCGTCGGCGGCCTGCCGCGCGGGCGCATCACCGAGATCTTCGGTCCCGAGTCGTCGGGCAAAACGACGCTCGCACTGAACGTCGTCGCGCAGGCGCAGAAGCAGGGCGGGAAAGCGGCATTCATAGACGCGGAGCACGCGATGGACCCGGAGTACGCGGCCAAGCTCGGCGTGAACGTGAACGAGCTTCTGATCTCCCAGCCGGATAGCGGCGAGGAGGCGTTGAACATCTTGGAAAGCTTGGTGCGCTCGGGGATCATCTCCGTCGTGGTCGTCGACTCCGTCGCGGCGCTCACGCCGCGCGCGGAGCTCGAGGGCGAAATGGGCGAACAGCACGTGGGACGCCAGGCGCGCATGATGGGCCAGGCGCTCCGCAAACTGACCGCGCTCGCCGCGAACACGCAGACGCTCATCATCTTCATCAACCAGCTCCGTATGAAGATCGGCATCATGTTCGGCAATCCGGAAACGACGCCGGGCGGCCGCGCGCTCCCCTTCGCCGCGTCGGTGCGCATCGACATCCGCCGCATCGCGCAGGTCAAGAAGGGCGAGAACGTCGTCGGCAACCGCGTGAAGGCAAAGGTGGCAAAGAACAAAGTCGCCCCGCCGTTCAAGTCGGCGGAGTTCGACATCCTCTTCGGCGAGGGCATCTCGTACGCCGGCGATGTCCTGAACGCCGCCGTCAATCACGGCGTGGTCAAGAAATCCGGCTCAAGTTTCAGCTACAACGGCGAGCGGCTTGGCGTGGGCTTTGAGAATTCCAAGGCAAAATTAAAGGAAGATAAAAAGCTGTTTGACGAGATAAAGAAAAAGACCGCGGAGGCCTACAAAAGCGGCGACGGGATAACCGAGAAGGCGGCAGAAACGGAAGAAAAAGAATAAAAATTAAAACCCCGGGCCATCCGGGGATTTTATTTGAATAAAATATAGGCGAAATACCCGACCACTGCGATCGCGACGATCGCGACGATCGTCACGACAATGATCGGGAGAAGATTGCTGTGCGATGACGGCTCGGTTTCCGGAACGAACCGTGAAGGGGCGGGAGCAACACCGGCAGAAGTAGCAACGCCAGATTCATCGCCTGCGGCCGCAACGGCAGGTGCCGATGCCGGCGCCGGAGCGGCGGTCGCCATCGGTGCGGGCGTGTGGAACGCGGTCGGCGGCTTGTATTCCTTCTCAAGCGTGAGCCCCGAGACCGGCACGTTCTGAAACACCGGCGCGCCTCCTCCGCTCCGCATCATTGCGTCGATATCGGAACGCATCGTCCGGATCTTCACCTGCGACGGCGGAGGCGGCGGCGCTGTCGTCATCAATTTCTTCAGGTCCATAGGGATATTTTAGCATGTCGCAGGCCCTCTTGTGAATTAAAAGTCTTTGTTCTGCTTAGGGATGAAGAAAAACGTGTTGTATACAAAAAGGCCGACTCCAAAGAGCCGGCCATCCCCTTAATACAATTCATGTTTTGTTACAGATGCATTCTGACGAAGGCAACGACCCCAATCGATATGCCTAGAAGCAAAAGGTAGGTAATGATCAGCCATGTTTTTTGCCAACGAAACAATCCTTTCCCTTCTTCTCTCATCCTGGACCAAAAATTTGATCCATCTGAGCCCGCGACGGGAAAATACTGGACGATGGCAAAGATCGCATTACTTTGGATAACGACCAGCCAGGCTTTTCCATTGAGGACGTGAAGAGAATGCAGCCCGAACATTGGAACGAAGAGAATGATTTGGGCAGCAACTCCCGCCAGGCTAAGAAATACGAAAACCCATGGAATCATTTTTCCAGCATCGCTCCGATAATACGATACAGAGCAATACACGGCATTGACATTAAGTTGCCAGCCGATGCCGCTCAACGATAGAACCACACCATGCCCGAGCTCATGAATAATCGCAGCAGTCCACATGGTGAGCAGGAAAGCAAACGCCACATCTTTAGGCTCACCAAGCAGCACGGTCACGACCAGGACGATAATCACCAACAATACCTGCAGGCCGAGAAACGATAGAAGTCCTTTCAATCTCTTGCCGTCGACCATGACTGCCTCCGTGACTTTCAGTAGGTGCCAAACTTCTGGAGTGAATTATACTTTGAAAAAGATTATTTGTCAATGCGGAACAAGGAGAGCTGGCCATAAGACAGTTAGCAAATAACAAAAACACGCCCTATTCGAGGGGCGTCGCGGAGGCACGAAGGTGCCGAGCGCCGAGGCGGCCGGCTAGCAGGCCGGAACGCCGTCCCCGAGAATAGGGCGTGTTTTTGTTATTTGTTTTCCAGCTGCTTTATGGACAGCCCGATCTTGCCATTTTCGGCTTTGATGATCTTCGCGCGGACATGGTCGCCGACATGGACGACATCCTCCACGTTCTTCACAAAGCCGGGGCGCAACTCGGAGACGTGGATCATGCCGTCGTTGCCGCCGCCGAGATCGACGATCGCGCCGAACTCCAGGATCTTCACGATCGGGCCCTCAACGATCTCGCCCACTTTCCATTCTTTCGTCATTCCCAGAATTTCCGCGACGCACGCCTCCACCTTTTCAAGGTCGGTGCCGGAGACGAAGACGCCGCCGTCCTCTTCTATATCGATGCCGGCCAGCGCGTATTTCTCGATGAGGCCGTTGATCATCTTGCCGCCGGGGCCGATGACCGTGCCGATCTTCGAGGGATCGATCTTGAACTGGCGGATCTTCGGCACGAAGGGCGAGATCGCCGTGCGCGGCGCAGGGAGCGTCGCAACGATCGTCTTCAATATGTGCAGCCGCGCATCGCGCGCCTGTGCGAACGCCTTCTCGAGGATGTCGATCGTGAGCCCGTCCACTTTGACGTCCATCTGCACGCCGGTCACGCCGTCGGCAGTGCCCGCAACTTTGAAGTCCATGTCGCCGTGATGGTCTTCCGGACCCTGGATGTCGGTGAGCACTTTGTAGTTATTGACGTCGGCGGTGCCGTCCGCGTTGGACGCCATCATGAGGCCCATCGCGATGCCCGCGGCCGGCTTTTTGAGCGGCACGCCGGCGTCCATGAGCGAGAGCGCGGCGGCGCAGACCGTCGCCTGCGACGATGAACCGTTGGACGACATGATCTCCGAAACGACGCGGATCGTGTACGGGAATTCCTCCTTTGACGGGATCAGGCGCTCGAGCGATTTGCGCGCCAGATTGCCGTGGCCGATCTCGCGGCGCCCGGGCCCGCGGAAGTTGCCCACCTCCCCCACCGAGAACGGCGGGAAGTTGTAGTGTAGCATGAAGCGGCGCTTGGCGTTCGTTTCCATCGATTCGATCAGCTGCTCGGCGCCGGGCGCCGCGAGCGTCGTGATCGCGAGCGCCTGCGTGTTACCGCGGATAAAGAGCGCCGACCCGTGCGTGCGCGAGAAGAGGCCCACCTCGGCGTCGAGCGCGCGCACCTCGTCCAGCTTGCGGCCGTCGGGACGACGCTCCTTCTCCAAAACATTTTTATGGACAACGTCGTTCACCGAATCCTCAAAAAGCGATTCCACCGCCTTCCAGTTTATTTTTTCCTTTGACTCCGCGAACTTCTCTTTGATATGCAGATTAAGGTCATGGTTCAGCGCGCCGACCGCGGTCGTGTGCTCCACTTTCGTCGGTTTGTAGATCGCGTCCTCAAGCTTGTCGGCCAAAAACTCTTCCACGGCGGCCTTGATCTCCGGATCGGGCATGACGAGCGCAACCTCCGCCTTCGGCTTTCCCACCTCTTTGCGGATCTGCTCCTGGAACGCGATCAGCTTATTTATTTCCGTCTGCGCGAGTGCGAACGATGCGATGACATCCTTCTCCTGCGCATCCAAGCCGCCAAGCTCGATCATATTGATGCGATCCTTGGAACCGGAGACGAACGCGTCGAATATCGGCAGGTTCGGCTCGACAATATCGCTGTTGTTGGGATTGATCACGAATGGACCGTCCTTTTTTTGCGCCACGCGAACGCCGGCAACCGGACCGTTCCACGGGATGTCCGAGATAAAGAGCGCGGTGGATACGCCGAGCAATCCCACGAATTCGGGATCGTTCTGTTCGTCGATCTGCAGCACGGTGACGACCACCTGGATGTCGCGGCGCATCTTGTCGTTGAAGAGCGGGCGGATGGTGCGGTCAACAAGGCGTCCGGCGAGGATCGCCTCTTCGGACGAGCGGCCTTCGCGGCGCACGTAGCGCGAGCCGATGATCTTGCCCGCGGCATAGAACTTCTCTTCGTAGTCCACCTTGAGCGGCAGGTAATCGAGCTCCACATCCCTGCGGCCCATCACCGCCGTCGCGAGCACCACGGTCTCGCCGTATTTTGCGATCACCGCGGCGTTCGCCTGTTCGGCGAGCGCTGAGATCTCTATCGTCAGCGTCTTTCCCGCTATCTCAACCGAAAACTGCTTTTTCTGTAACATTGAATTTTATGAACCGCGGGTCCCGGAGAGTCCTGTCATCCTGAGCTTTGGGAAGGACTTTGTGCGGCGGCCTCGTGCCGCGCAGTCCCGCGCAAAGCTCGGAATGACATCCCCTTTATCGCGCTTCGATTAGTTTAATTGGTTTTTAATGATTGTCCGACTGCGGCCTTCTGCCTCGTGCCGCCGCATACCGCGGCTTCATGATCGCGCGCGGGACGGTCTCGATGTTCACGAACTCGTCCGCGGCTTCCACGATTTTTGACGATGCGCTCCGTCTGAATGCGGCGACCTCGACCACTCGCCCGCCTCCCCATTTTACGTAATTGATCAACGGAATGTAATCGCCGTCGCCGGTCACAAGGATGATCACGTCGAGCGATTCCATCATGCGGATGACGTCTACCGTAAGGCCGACGTCCCAGTCCCCCTTCTTCAATCCACCGGCATAGATCTGCAAGTCTTTCATCCGGAGCTCAAGCCCCGCTTTTTCCAGCGCTTCGAAGAAACTTGCTTCGGATGACATGCCGCCGTTGCCGTTCGCGCCATCCCCGTTGCCGTTCGAATACGCGGATGCGGACGCCGGCGCGAGCGAGACCGCCGCCGCCTGATCTTTTTCCGCCATGCGCTGGTGGCCGCGCGGCTGCTGGGGCTCCACGCCTTCGCTCCGCACCACGTACGCGAGCGCGCGGATCAGCTGGCGTCCGCCCACCAAATGCTTGATGAGTTCCGCGTAGTTCACGCGGCCCTGATAGAGATTCTTTGCTGAATGGTACAGGTTGGACACATCAACAAAAATCCCAACCCGCTGGTTGGAATGATTGGCCTCGGCTTTCATTATTTTTTAAGTTCGAGCTTCTTCACCAGTTTATCGTACGAAGAAGGCTCGTGCTTCTTCATGTACGCGAGCAGCTTCCTGCGCTTGGAGACCATCTTCAAAAGGCCGCGGCGGGAATGGTTATCCTTCGGGTTTTTCTTGAGATGTGTGGCCAATTCGTCGATCTGGCGCGAGGTCATCGCGATCTGCACCTGGGCAGAGCCGGTGTCTTTCTCGTGCGTCTTATGTTCTCCCACGATGCGGGATTTTACTCGTTTAGTAAGCATTATTGGTTATGATACATCAATATTTAATTTTTAGCAAGGGTGCCACACATTTTGCGACACATCGCGGTATAATAAATGCATGCCCCGAGCGACCACGCCAGCCAAACAGCAGAAAAAAGAAAAGCCGCGCACCGAGATCGAGCGGCTGCTCCAGGACTATCTGAACTATCTCGAGATCGAAAAGAACCGGTCGCCGCGCACGAGCGAGAACTATCAGCATTACCTTGCGGAGTTTTTGAAATTCGCGCAGATCTCGTCCCCCGCCGAGATCACGGACGGCGTGGTGCGCGAGTTCCGCGTGGCCCTCGCGCGGCGCGAGATCAAGCGCGTGACGCAGGGATACTATGCGATCGCCCTGCGCAATTTTTTGAAGTATCTCGCCAAGCGCGATGTGAAATCGCTCGCGGCGGAGAAGATCGAACTGCCGAAAGTGCCGGGACGGCAGATCGACACGCTGGAATACGGCGACCTTGAGCGGCTCCTCGCCGCGCCGAAGGGCGATTCGCTCCGCGACCTGCGCGACAAAGCGATCCTCGAGATGTTCTTCTCCACCGGCCTGCGCCTCGCCGAGCTCTGCGCGCTCCCGCGCACGATCGATCTCCGGCGCGGCGAGGTCTCCGTCCGCGGCAAAGGCGACAAGCTGCGCGTGGTCTTCATCTCGGACAGCGCGCGCGAGGCGGTGCAAAAATATATGGCCAAGCGGGGCGACGCCGAAGAGAAATTGTTCGTAAGCCTTGACCGCCTCGGCCGCGTGATCGGCCCCATCACGCCACGCGCCGTCCAGCGCCTCGTCGCCGCACGCGCCGCGCAGGCGGGCATCCCCAATCATATCCACGCGCATCTTCTCCGCCATAGCTTTGCCACGGATCTGTTGGTAAACGGCGCCGACCTGCGCTCCGTGCAAGAGCTCCTCGGCCACGCGAACATCTCGACCACGCAGGTCTACACCCACCTCACCAACAAGCAACTCCGCGAAGTGCACAAAGCGTTCCACGGCGCGCGGCGCGCGGAAAAGGAATAGTATGGATGCGCCGCTTCGCTATCGCGTCTTTGCCGGCATCCTGATATTTTTTTCGTTCCTTGTCATAACCGCAAAGACTATCGATCCGGACCTTTACTGGCATCTGCGCGACGGCGAATTGATCCTCGCCACACACACCGTGCCGCGCGTGGATACCTATAGCTACACGATGGCCGGTATGCCGTGGGTTGACCATGAATGGCTTGTGGAGGCAGCGTTCGCCTGGATGTACAATCACGGCTTGATGCCCGTGCTCGATCTCATCTTCGCGATCATCGCGTTCATACCGTTCGTCGTCTGGCTCCGGCGCTACCGCACGTGGCCCGACCTGTGGGCGATCGGCGCGGGCGCCTCGGTCTTTATGTCATTCCTCGCAGTGAAGCCCCAGATCGTGTCGTATCTTTTTTTCTTCATAGTATATGAGTTGCTTGCCCACTATTATCTCACCGCCAAAGATGCCCGCGGGGCGCACAGAAAAATATACCTTCTTGCCCTGCCGCTCGTCTTCTTTGTGTGGGCGAACATCCATGCGGAATTCGTTTCAGGGCTCCTACTCTTCGGGGTATTCCCCATGACCGATGCGGCAGTGGCGATCTATCGTAAAACAAAAGGCCAGTGGAATGCCGTTCTGTTCCCTGCCGCAATGTTCGTACTGAGTGCCGTGACGCCGCTCTTTAATCCGTATGGCGCGGGACTGTACGGCGAGATAGTTCGCGTGGCGCTCTCGGCGAACACTATGAAATATATCCAGGAATGGCAGTCCCCCTTCGCGGGATCGCCATCGCTTTCCCCTACCACCTTCGCGCTCGCGTTCGTGCTCTCTATCTTTATTTTTCTCGTCCTGCGGTTCGGCAAGCGCGTTCCGCCGGCAGCGCTCTCCGCTGCCGTGATCTTCTTTTTGTTGTTCGCAAAAGCCCAACGGATGGGACCGCTCTTTATTATCATCGCGATCCCGTTCATGCACGAGGGGCTTTCGCTCGCCGCGACAGAGGTCGTCTCCCGCTGGCATCTTGCCTCCCGGCGCGCGAAGAAAATATTCCGTGGCGTGGGCAACACTCTTTCGGTCGCAGCATTCGGAGCCATCGTCGTTACGCCGGCAACACTTGTCCCTTCGCAATATCCGGTGGGCGCGGTAACCCTTCTCAACGATCAGGCTGCGCAGGGCAACCACATCGTCCTTCTCAATTTCTACGGCTGGGGCGGATATCTCGATTGGAACGCGCCCGAGATACCCGTGTTCATCGACGGCAGGATGCCGCACTGGACAGAGCCGGACGGCACATCCGCCATGCAGAACTATGTTGACATCTTCCTTGCGCCGACAAACTGGCCCACGCAAGAAACGATACTCAAAGAGTGGGGCGTGAACACCGTACTCATCCAGAGCTCAAAGCAGGGCGAAAGCAATGCCAACACCACGCTCACCGGCGAACTCTTAGCGAACGGATGGGCCGAAACGTATAAAGATCAGACTGCGATCGTGCTGGAGGCTCCTGATCAAAACTGAATTGCGGTGCCCGGGAGAGGACTTGAACCTCTACGCCTTTCGGCACGAGCTCCTAGGGCTCGCGTGTCTGCCATTTCACCACCCGGGCAACGCGCCGAATATAGCGCTTATGCCTCATTTTATGCTATTTCCGTCGCTTTGACAAGTGTCTATTAATGTGGTAGTATTTGGGCAGCTGAGATAGGTTCAGCGATCTGTCTTTTTGAAATCCCCAATCATGAAATGGAGGCCCTATGGGCACAGCAATTAGTATCCTGCTTCTGTTTTTCGTGATTGCGAGTGCCTTCGGCATCCTCGCGATTGTGGCAGCTCTCATCACCTATCCGATCTGGACCCCTCGATTGGCCAAAAGAAATCTTTTGGTGACCATCGTGGAAGAAGGAACGGGGAAATGGATCATGCGGAACGGGAAGGCGTGGCGGTTCATTACCTCCCGCGCCGAAAAAGATCCTCACCCGCTTCACTGCGACGTCACCGATGAAGGATTGGCAGAACATCCCAATCCTGGCATGAAACTCAGGACCACAGACGGCGAAAACAGCGTCGAGCCATGGTGGGTGGACATGATCGACAGACTTCTTCCTGGCGGCATGCGCTGGGTGGGAATCCCGTGGATCTATTCCATCTATGAGTACAACTTTCGGTGGAGCGTGCTTCGCGAAAACAGGCCGCTTTCCACTGAGGACGGGCTCGTCGAAGTTGACGAACTCGAGAGTGAAAAATTTGCCGTATCTTTCGCAAAGCGCATCGACTATGTGTTCCTTCGTGATTCCGTGTATTACTTTCGGGTAAGCGATGCGGAAACACAAGGAGCAGACAGCGACGCGACGGACAAGTCGGTAGGCATGGCAATCGCGCTGGACCTGCTGGCTACAATAAGGGTGACGAATCCTTATCTCGCTTTCTTCGTCGTCCACGACTGGCTTGAAACCTCTTTGGACCTTACTCGTCCCTCGCTCAGAAGCTGGGTGGCGCATCGTCCTTACCAGGAAGTCAACCGTAAAACCGAGTCAGCGCAGCGAAAATTCGATGAGTTCCTCAGGCAATATCCTGCAGTAGAGGGCGATAAGTGTATTCTGGATTATCTTGAAGAGACTTATGGCGTCAGATACAAGCGCATTGCATTTGATGCCGTGATCCCTCCCGAGGAATACGCCAAGGCCGTCAACAAGCGTGCCGAGGCGGTTCAGAATGCGGTCTATATCAAGACGATTGCCCAAGCCAATTCCGAACAGGAAGCAATTCTTGCGCAAGGCAAAGCAAAAGCGATTTCAACGATTGCCGACGCGGAAGCCCAGCGCATCCTGAAGGTCAACGCTGCCCTCAAAGATGGAGGAGAAACAGCCTTCCCCTTGAGAGCGTTGGAAGCCTACGAGACGATGGGCCAGAACGGGAACACGATAGTGGTGGGCGGGAACAATCCTGTCCAGATGCTGATCGATTCCACGCGGCGCCCGATTTCTCCCTCGCAGCCACCGACGAATCCGCCGGCCAACCCCCAACCGCAGCCCATAGATCAAGGAGGTAACCAATGAGCACTGCACCGGGTCCGACGGGTACGGGAACTCCCGCACCTGCCCCTGCTCCCGTGCCAGCCCCTCCCCTTCCCGGGAAGCGGCTGGCGTTCAAACTGATCGCAGGTACCGCCGCGATATTCTTGGGCCTCATCATCGCTGCCATTCTTCTCGTTAGCCACATCAACGTGGCGAGCGGAGGAACGGGAAGTTGGTGGGGTATCGGGACTATCGCCCTACTTGCTTTCGCCCTGATCTTCCTCACGATCATGGCGATGGTCGCTGGACTGCTTCTCCGGAAACGCCGGACGAGAAGGTCTCCGACCACGCCCCCGGCGACGGGAACACCGACTCCCCATGCTCCCACTCCCAAAAAGCGGTGGCCGACATGGGCGGTGTTCCTCATCGCATTCTTCGTCCTGAGCGTCGTGCTGAGGATGATGGTGGTGATCAAGGACGCAACCCAAGGGGATTCCTCCACGGGAAGCGCTGCAACCCTGCATTTTTCACCGCCATCAGCCCTCTGTCCGGGAACGATTGATCTCGACGCAGGGGCGAAAAACAATCATGCCGCCGATCCGAAACCATATGCGGATATCGATCCGGGTTCCAAAACGGAAGTCTGTTTTGGCTCTTGGGTCTCCATCCCTCCGAACTGGGGAGTATGGGATGCGGAGTTCACCAACCCGGATCCCGTGAAGGATGGATGTATTGCATGGCTGCACTACCAAGGAATAGACCGCATCATCGGTCCGTTCCGCGGGACGCAGGATATCGCGCTCAGCAATATGCCTGCGCGATGGCGCATCGCAAGCAATTGTCAGATCGTGTATTACAAGAACTAGCAGCACCTTCCACTTTCCCCGTCGGCCAACCAGCTGGCGGGGATTTTTTCTATAATATAAATTTTCACCAAATCTAAAAGGCCCCTTGTGGGGCCTTTTGAGATCTTTCCGGAAGAAAGACTGTTAGCAGGAGCTGACTCCGCTTGCGCCGAGGAAGCTTCCCACGACGAGCGGGACTGCGCGCGCGAGGAGCGCAACGCCGATAGCAATTGCCGCATAAAGCAAGGTCGAGCCCGCGCTCTTCACCTTCTCCGGATCGCCGGCGGCGGTAAGATACTTGAAGGCCGCAACGATGACAAAGATGACGGCAATGACGATAAGGAAGTAGAACGCCCACGCGAAGACGGTGCACATAAGCTGAAGGACCGCCTGGAGGCTCGTGATGTTTCCCTGGGGAACAGACACGGGCGTCGGCGCGGTCGGATTCGGAAGGCTCTGCGCGAACGCGAACGCCGGAACCACCAACGCGATGATCGAAGGGCTGAATTCCTTAGCGAAATTAATTACTTTCTTCATAAATTGTGGATTCTAGAGGATGTTCGACCTTTCGGAGTTACCTAAAAAGCATATCATACCGTACTTTTACCCGCAAACACTACAAAGCGATGCAACCGCCGAACGGGGCCGTTTCGCCGAGCAGAGAGACCACGATCGCCGGGACCCCGGTGGCTATCAAGGCGATCAGGACACCGATTGCCGCATAGGTAAGCGTTTTCCTGCCCTTTGCGGTCTTTTCCGTATCATCACCCGCAGTGGCATACTCATACGCGGCAAATACCGCCATAAGGACCGAAATGATGATGACGAACCAGATGAACCAGCTGATAATATTGCACAACAGATTCCCAATGTCGGTCGCGTTCTGCACCGGAGAATTCAGGGTATTTGCCGTGATCGCGGCAAAGGCGGTTGAAACGCCCAACCCCAATACCCCCGACATGGAAAGGATCGGTGACGCGATGAGTGCTTTTTTTAATACATTCATATTGGTTTGCGCTTTAATTCGACCATTTATTCCTTTCAGTATTGCATATTCCCCGAAAGGACGCCATGTGGATTAGCTGGCGCTTCCCGTAATGACGCTCTTGATGATCGAGGTAACGCCCGTGGCGATGAGGGCGACCACAAAGCCGATCGCGGCATAAAGAAGGGTCTTCCGCCCCTTTGAGATCTTTTCCGGATCACCCGCCGAGGTCGTCATCTGGAACGCGCCGACGAGCACCATGATGGCCGTGAGCGGGATCGCGATCGTCGTCGAAAGAAAGAAGATGACATTGTTCGCTACCGTCGTAAAATTCGCGCCGCCCAGCGGGTCATTGAGAGTGATGGATGTGTTGCTTGCCGCAAGAACGGTGCCTGCCTGCACGGCAAACGCAACGATGGCCGCCCATCCCGCTCCCGCAATTTTTGCCGCTTTCTTCATTGTCTTTATTATAACAGTTATTGAGGTATTGTTGACGGACAGAAACTCAACCCCATCAGTTGCCCATCGTATGGGCTCGTTTTGTCGATCACGCGCTCATCCACGTTGAGTTTGCACGCATCGCTTTGCGAAACCCCCAGCTGTTGCAAAAACACCGTTTCTGCTGCCGTGCGCGCATCCTGTAAAGAGCCCGGCACGGAAATCAGCGCAATGATAAAACCGCTGTCGTTGCGATCATAGTCGATCGTAAAGGTATCGTTTTCCGCAAGGACCACCGTTTCATTATCTTTGGTGATATAGTCCATCGTCGTATAAAAATTGTTCACCGTGACGCCTCCCTGGTCCGTGCCGATTTGAAACGTAGTGCCTGTCGGGAACGAACTTGTGCCATTCGCTATGGGGCTCGTTCCTGTCGCCACGGGGGGCAACGTGCCTGTGCCGCCACCAGCCTGGTTGGATCCCGATATAGCACCGCGCAACGCAAAGAATATACCCACCCCAAGAATAGCGGCCACTATTATTATTCCGACGATCAGCATCATCCTTTTATCCATATCTTTATACTATAAATTATACCTTAATAGCCGCATGCGGTTGCGTCCGCTTTCCACGGACCCGTGTTGCCTCCGTTACTGGACAGCTGGCACGCTGCGCTGATATTGCTTGCGGCAACCTGCGCGGCGGAGACGCAGTCGTTATAGAGCTGCATGCACGAGACACTTCCGCAATTGCCGCTGGATATCTGGCACGCACTGCCGCTGCCGTTATGTCCCGTGGTGCAGGGACCGCCGCCAGAGCAGGAGATCGCCTGCCCGGTGAACGCAGCGCTGCAATTTTGCCCGTCGACGGTCTGGTTCCATGAATTGGTTATGTTTATCTGGAAAAGCCCTATCGAAACAGAATAATTTCCACTTCCGGTGGGCCCAAGGCAATAATCGCTGCCGCTTTTTACCGTCGCGGCGCCGCCGCTCTCATGGCCACATATTCCCGCCCATAATGTGGGATTGCTCGAAAAACAGCTGTTCTGAAGATTGGCCACCGTGCACCCCCCCGTGGTCGGCGCGGCACAGGCGCTGGTGGATGGTGTTACCGGGACGTTTCCCGTCGTATTGCTAAGCAAGGATGAATTTGCCACCGTCACCGAATTGAGCGTCGGCAGATTCAGGTTCACGAGCTGGGGATTTATGACGTTCAGGATAAGATAGGCCCCCGCAAGGAGGAGGAGTCCCAAGAGGGCTCCCCAGATCCATTCCTTC
>DATJLR010000008.1:0-29300 GCA_035509435.1 Minisyncoccota bacterium
CGCTTTGCCCCGAGGGATTGCCCGGGGAAGCCATATATCTGATGCCCCCATATACGATGACGCCAAAGGCGAGGATGCCTGCTATCAACAATGCGAACTGGTAGAAGTTGGCCACGAAGGCTCCCGGAGAAGAGCTCGTGCTGTTGACGTTCGTGCCGGGGATGGAGGCGGAGATGTTCACCTGGGCAAGCGCAATTGCGGGAACAAGAACGGTGGCAAAAAAACCGGCGACGGCGGACAGTGTTGTTTTTATCCCGGGCTGTTTCATGACATCAGGAAGACACCGAGCATGACGCGGCGTTGAACCCGCCCACGCCGGAAATGTTGAGGATGGTAACGACCGTGTTCACAATGAGATATGCGCACAGTACGATGACGATCCCGATGACGGTCGCAGTGAGCGCCTTCTTTCCCGCCGAAATCATTTCGGGGCTCGCGCCGGCCATGAGCAACATGATCCCGCCCACAACGAACATGAGCGGAGCGATCACAAACAGGGCGATCGTCATTCCGAAGTAGAGCACGTTGATGACCGTTTCGAGAAGATCGCATAGATCGGTGCACTGGGGACCCGAATTGCTGGCAAGATAATTTCCCGTACAGGAAATGAGGCCGTTCGGCGCCCAATAGCCGGTGGGCCATAAACTGGGCATCGTCCATGTTCCATTCGCCGCAGCGGACGCGGCGAGCGGCAGCGCCACCGACGAGCCGATGACGATGATCAGCGCTATCTTTGCGGCGGTGCTCTTTAGATGATGCATAAGAATAAATATAGTGGGGGCTAGCGGTTCACGGAATTCATCGCCGTCTGCGCCTGGTCGAGTGCGGTGGCGGAATCCGCGGCGCCGTTCAATACATTCTCTATGGCGGTGTTCATGATGCCGTCGAACTGTTCGCTATCTGCCTCGTGCCATGATTTTGCGGTAAGCGCCTGCCGCGCGAAGATCGACATCACGGGATCGGTCGCTGCGGCTTCGATCCCGGAACGCAGCGCCGGCGGAGAATCCGCATCCGTCGTATATATGTTCTCATCCGTAAGCGACGTCGTCAAACCGATGATAAAGTTCCACGACCCCAAAATGTTCGCACTGCTGCGCGATACCGCCAGCCCGTTATACTTCGCGTAATTCACCGCCACCGTCGCGTTTGCAGGCTGCGGCATCGGGGCTACGCCATAATTGAGGAACGGCGCAGTATTTTTGATCTCGGCAAGCGCCGAGGAGTAGTCGAATATTACCGCCACCTTTCCTTGCGTGAACGCCGAAAGCGCGGTTCCCATCCCGTCATTCCATGTGTAATTCTGGCTTCCCGCATTCGCGAACTGCAGATAGAAGTTAAACGCATTGCCGCCGGAGTTGTTCCCGCCGCTGCCGCCCGTCGCAAACGTCACCGTAGAGCCGTCGGCCGATGTCATCTGCGCGCCGTTCTGCATCATGAGCAAAAAGATGATGTCCGGCGCATTGCCGATGCTCGATTCCGATCCGCCGAGGGCGAGCGCCGCCTGCGTGACCTGTCCCTGGCCGTTCACCTGACGGAGAAGCGGGATGTCTGCCTGCAGGCCTTCCCATGTGGAAGGGATCGTCGCGATGCCCGCGGTGTTGAAAAGGTCTTTATTGTAGATCATCGCCAGCGTATCGATGGAAAGCGGGAGTGCGTAGATATTGCCGCCGGAGACGAAGTCCTGCGTCACCACGTCCGGAAAGTCGCTCTCGAGCGTTACCTGGCTGAATGTCGTCGCGAGCGTTGCCGGGATAGGCGCGAGGACGCTTGTCCACTGCGAAAGATCGCGATTCGGGACCTCAAAAATATCCGGGCCGGTGCCCGCCGCGAGCGCGGCAAGTAGCTTTGTCTGGTACTGCGACGGATCTATCTGCATATAGTGTATCTGCGACTGCGTCCCCGAGCCGGGACCGGTATATTTGCTGATGATATCGTTGAACGCCGTGGGACTATCGGTCCCCCAGATGGTGAGCGAGACCGAACCCTGGCCGCCAACCTTGCCGCGGATGTTCAAAAGGAAAATGGTGCCGCCGATAAGCACCAAAAGCACGGCTCCCCCGATGATGATTATTTGTTTTTGAGAGAGTTTCGTTGGCATCAATTCGTTCCTTCTGATCAGATGACTACCGTTCCCGCAACCCTATCCCCGCTCTTGAGGTCCATGATGTGGACGCCCTGCGCGGACCGCCCCGTCTTCCGCACCGTGGAAAGCTCCGTGCGGATCATCTGCCCTTTTGCCGACAGCGCGAAGATCTCTTTTTCTTCGGTAACCACGTGCGCGGACACCACCATGCCGGTCTTTGCCGTCACTTCGGCCGCCTTGATCCCCGAACCGCCGCGGCTTTGCACTTTATATTCCTTCAACGCCGTCTGCTTCGCGAAGCCATGCTCCATGACGACAACGAGCATCGCATCGTCTCCTCTTATTATATCAAACCCGGCAACCTCGTCGTTCTGTTTCTTGAGCTTGATCGCGCGGACACCTGCCGCGGTGCGGCCCATCGGGCGCACCTGTTTTTCGTCAAAACGGATGGACTGGCCCTGCCGCGTGGCGAGCACCACCTGTTCCGCGCCGTTCGTAAGGCGCGCCCACTTGAGATGGTCCCCTTTCTTGAGATTGATCGCGATGATGCCCGTCCGGCGGATGTTCGCGAAATCCTCGAGGGGCGTCTTCTTGATGAGACCCTGCTTGGTGACCATCATCAAGAACTTCTTTGCCGCCTTGCCTTCGTTCTTTGCCAGCTTTATGGAATAGTTGACGATCGCGCTCACGTTCTCGTCGGCGGGGAGCTCCAGGAAGTTCTGGATCGCTTTGCCTTTTGAAACCCGCGTGGCTTGCGGGATCTCGTAAACCTTCGTCTGGAAGACGCGGCCTCGATCGGTAAAGAACAAAACGTTATCGTGCGTGTTCGCGCTGAAGAAGTGCGAGAGGAAATCCTCGTCCGCCACTTCGGAGCCGATCAGGCCCTTGCCGCCGCGCCGCTGGACCTTGAACGTGCTCGGCGGAAGCCGCTTGATGTATCCGCCGCCGGAGACGGTGACGATCGCGTCCTCTTCCGGGATCAGGTCCTCGTCGCTCATCGCTTCCACGGCGCGCGAGACGACTTTAGTGCGGCGCTCGTCGCCGTATTTTTCCTTCAGCTCGGCAACCTCGTCTTTTATTATCTTCAAGACGCGCGCCGTGCTCTTTAATATGGTTTTAAGCTCTTCGATAAGCTCTTTCTTTTCCTTGAGCTCCGTCTCGATCTTTTTGCGCTCGAGCGCCGCGAGCGTCTGCAGGCGCATTTCCAGGATCGCCGTCGCCTGGAGGTCGCTCAGCTTGAAGAGCTTCATCAGGTTCGCGTGCGCGACGTCCTTGTCGTCCGACTTGCGGATCGTCGTGATCACACGGTCGATCTCGTCAAGCGCGATCATAAGACCTTCCAAAATATGCGCCCGCTCCTCCGCCTTGCGAAGATCGTACTTGGTGCGGCGCGTGACGATCTCCTTGCGATGTTTGATATACTCCTCCAAAATGTCGCGGAGCGTGAGGAGCTGCGGCTCGATGCCGTTCACGAGCGCGATCATATTCATATTGAAGTTCTTCTCAAGGTCGGTGTGCTTATAAAGCCAGTTCAAAACCTTCTGCGGTGCCACGTCGTTCTTGAGCTCCACCACGATGCGCATGCCTTCGCGGTCGGACTCGTCGCGCAGGTCGCGAATACCATCGATCTTCTTGTCCGTCGCAAGCTCGGCGATCGTCTTGATAAGTTCTGCCTTGTTGACCTGATACGGGATCTCCGTGATCACGATGTCGAACTGGCGGCTGTTCTTTTTTTCCACGATCTCCGCTTTTGCGCGCGTGAGCACCGCGCCGCGGCCGGAAATATACGCCTCCTTGATGGCCTTCGCGTCATAGATGATACCGCCCGTCGGAAAGTCCGGCCCTTTGACGAACTCCAACAGGTCCTCGCTCGTGGCGTCCGGGTTGTCGGCCAGGTGCAGGATGGCATCGCAGACCTCGATGAGGTTGTGCGGGGGGATGGACGTTGCCATGCCGACGGCGATGCCGAGCGTGCCGTTCAGCAATAAGTTCGGCAGCTTCGCCGGGAGCACCTTCGGCTCGTCGCGCGTGGCGTCGTAGTTCGGCATCCAGTCAACCGTCTCCTTCTCGATATCGAGCATCATCTCGTTCGCGATCGCGGCAAGCTTGGCTTCCGTATAACGCATGGCTGCCGGCGGATCGCCGTCAACAGAGCCGAAGTTCCCCTGTCCGCGCACGAGCGGATAGCGCAGAGAAAAGTCCTGCGCCATGCGGACCATTGTGTCGTAGATCGCCACGTCGCCGTGCGGGTGGTATTTTGCCATCGTCTCGCCGACCACATTCGCGGACTTGCGAAATTTGGCGGTGGAGGTGAGTCCCGTGTCCCACATTGCCCACAACACGCGGCGGTGCACCGGCTTCATGCCGTCGCGGACGTCCGGCAGGGCGCGCGCGACGATCACGGACATCGCGTAGTCCAGGTATGATTCGCCGAGCTCGCTCGTTATTTCCCGCGGTTCAATGTCTGCCATGTTACTGGTTAGGTTGGATATTATACTGCGACGGATTGCTGAACAACTTTCCAAAACCCGCGAACAGGTTCTTTATATCTTGCCACAAACTTGGCCCTGGCGCAGCACCGGAAGCGGTCACGGTCGTTGTGGTCGCGGGCGCCGGCACCGGCACCGCAATACTGCCATCCGCGCCCGTCGTGGTCGCCACGCTGGACGTCGCTGCCACTGGTTGTGACGCGTCACCGATCACGATGGAGTTGAAATATAAGATCCAGACGCCTACAACAATGACCATGATTATAATAGTGGCAACGACAAGCACCCGCCTTTTTTGCTTGTCGTCGAGCGATTGCAGCTCTTCGAGCATCAGCTTGCTTTAAGGATGACGACACGGCCTTTGTCGCCCGCGATGTCCTTCTGCTTGAAGACGAACTTGTCCATCTCTTCGCCTTTTTTGCCGGACGCCTTCAGGAACGCATCCGGGTCTTTGTAAAAGCTCGGGATCACGATGCGCGCCTCCAGATGCTTGGCGATCTTTGCCGCCACCTCCGGCTCCAAAAAGTGGCCACCGCCCACCGGCAGGAAAAGCACATCCGGCTCTGAAAATTCCTCCATGAGCGTCGCGTCCATCGGTTTTGAAAGATGGCCGAGAAATACGAACTTCATCCCCTCCCATAACACCGCATACGCCGTCTTCAAAAACTTCTCCGTGGATTCCTCCTGGATCGGATACCCCACGATCTCGATCTCCTTCTCTTCGTACTCGCCCGCGAACGAGATCACGATATCATCCGTTTTGCCGTCCGCGTCCGCCGCCGGACTGCCCGAACCCGCGCCGTGAACACCATCAGTTGCCGTGAGCGTCTTCAAAGTGACATCCGCTTTAAGGCGGTTATTTTCGGGGTTCACGAGCACTGACGTGTCGCCGCTTTGCAACCGAAAGCAGCCGTTTCCAAAGTAATTGATGACCATATATAGGTAGATTTTAGCAAAGATTTGGATAAATTTCCAGTGGAATTTACCCAATCAGAGCTACTATTTCAGCCATTCGTCTTTGGAAATGCCCGACTGCCGGATGATGCTCTTCATTGTTCGAGGGTCAATTGCCCTGCTCCCATGAAACGGTATGCAAACCTGCCGCAAGGCTCCCGCATAATTCCCGCAATAATACATATGGCTGCCCCGCGTATGATTGTGCACAAACCGATGCTCTTTAAGAAATCGGATCACTTCCTCCGCGGTCCAGTTATGTATTCCGCGTGGCATTATCGGTTATGAAAGTTATGCTGGAACGAACGACCGCTGTCCGAACGTAAACACCGGCCTCTGCGGCGGGGCCTTCTTTGTCTGAAGAGACTTCCACATTTCCTCATATTCCGGATCCGTCCGCTGGTTAAGAATGCTTGGCCGTGCTTTCATTTTACGCGCCGACTCAACATACCCTTCCAACGCCTCAAAAAGTAGCAACAAAACTTCCTCTGGGGTGGTTCCTGACTCCACGATATTGAATTCTAACCCGGCGGCGTACCACGTCTCGCCTTCCTTAAAAACAATATACCGGACGGACCCCTTTTGAAGGGTATTTTTATATTTCATATCATCTATTACATCAAGCATAGAGTATTTCATCCTCTGTTGGCAAGCTCCACTTAATGATGGTTTAATATAGTAATAGCGGCGATGAAGCTCGCCAAAACCGTCCATGGGGGCTGATGGCTTCTGTCCAAAAGGCAGAAGCTTTTATTTTCACCAAAAACAATGCAAACGCTCTATCTCCTGCTCGTGATCGGCCTCTTCTTCGGATCGCTCGGGGCGATCATGGCATATCTCATCACTTATAAAGAGTGGGAGCATCACTATTCCTCAAAAAAGATCCCGCGCCGCATGGCCCTCGAGACCGCGCTCTTCACGCTGGCTTTCTTCCTCGCCATAACGCTCGTGCTCGCTCTGTTCTTCAGATAAGACTGAGCCCCGCTATTTTGGTAACGGGGCTCTGGCCGGATTGACGATGGGTTGCTCATCGATGAGCTTTCCGAATTCTTCGAAATAACAACTTCGATGGGCATACCCGCCTTTTACCGGCTCAACTTCTTCTCCCTCTTTGATAGGAACTGGACAGAATTGGCAGCGCATATTGACCTTGGGTCTCTTTAATATATAGTTCTTCGCTTTTGCAAGGGTGCGAGGTCATATCGTTTTGAGGGGCTTTCGGAGCCGCGAAGGCGGCGAGAACGAGACGCGCGGCCAGAAGGCCGCGACGTCGTACCCGAAAAATGATATGACCTCGCACCCTTGCAAAAGCGGGAATCTCCAGTATAATCATCCTCATGCCACAAACCGAAGAACCCAAGTCCGGCGCGGTCGCGCAAGCGATCAAAACGGAGATCACCGCCACCGATTGGCCGAAGGAAGGCAGCGTTGTGGAGGTCACGCTCCTCAAGAAGCTTCCCCGCAAGGCGTATTTTGATATGGGCCGCTTCGGCACCGGAATCGTCTTCGGCGTCGAGGTCGCAAACGCGCGCGAAGCGCTCCGCAACCTCAAGCCGGGTGATTCGCTTCAGGCAAAGATCGTCGCGCTCGACGGCGAGGAAGGGCTCATCGAGCTCTCGCTCTCCGAGGCTGGCAAGCAGAAGCTCTGGGCGCTTGCGAAGGATCTCGCCGAGTCCGGCGAAGTCATCAAGGCAAAGATCGTCGCCGCGAACGCGGGCGGCCTCATGACCACCGTCGCGGACGACCTCAAGGCGTTCCTCCCCGTCTCCCAGCTTTCGCTCGAACATTATCCCAAAGTTCCGGACGGCGATCGTATCAAGATCGCGGAAGAGCTCAAGAAGTTCGTCGGCCAGGAACTGAACGTCAAGATCATCGACGTGAATCCGCGCACCAACAAAGTGATCGTCTCCGAGCGCGAAGTGCTCTCGGCGAACGTCAAAGAATTGCTCGCCGCGTACGCGGTCGGCCAGGTCGTGGACTGCATGGTCTCCGGCACCGCGGACTTCGGCGTGTTCGTGCGCTTCACCGACAATCCGCAGATCGAGGGCATGATCCACATCTCCGAGCTCGATTACAAGCTGATCGACAACCCGAAGGAACTCGTCAAAGTGAACGATCCGCTCAAGGCAAAGATCATTGATATAAAAGAGGGGCGCGTCTTCCTTTCGCTCAAGGCGCTCAAAGAGGATCCGTGGGTCAAGGCCAATGACCTCTTCAAGCCGGGCGAGACCGTGCAGGGCAAGGTGTACAAGTTCAATCCGTTCGGCGCCGTGGTCGCCCTCGACGGCGATCTGCAGGGCATGGTCCACATTTCCGAGTTCGGCGGCCAGGACGAGATGAAGAAAGCGCTCGTGGTCGGCGAGACCTATCCGTTCGTCATCGATACGGTAAAGCAGGAGGAGAAAAGGATCACGTTGAAAACGAAGAAATAATTGTTCAAATAAAAAATCCCCTCTTTCGCCGAAGGGATTTTTTATTTTGTGCCGCGGGAGGGAGTTGAACCCCCGACGCCAGCCTCTTCCAAAGCTGATTTGGACTATATCATTCCCGTTCTAAAATAATTTCTTATTGAAGAGTGCGGGATCGGGCGCTTCCCACGACATCGCCTTCGATATCGCAGTACTCCACAAAGGATAGTCTCTACACCTTCCCGGCTCCCCTTTTTAAAAAAGTGGCGCCGGGCTTGGCTCGGGATTGTCTTTGCGTCATCCGCGAAGGGTTCCCCCGAATTCACCCGATTTTCGATCCATATTACTATGGAAAGCCCCGAAGAGATCTCAGGGCTGCGCTCTACCGCTGAGCTACCGCGGCCTATGCCTGTTCTTTGATTCCACCGATCCATCCCATGATCTTATGGAACAGATTGGTGTTGTTTATTCTAATCTGGATAACGCCATATGGCAAGCGATCAAACGGTTTTTTGCCTTCACTAGAACGGCTTTTTGTGACATGCGGCTTAGAAAAATTCTCCGGAGGAAGTTCCAGCGTGCTGCTCCAAAACGCGATGACGACATCGGGATTTTGATGCTCAAAGATGCGGACATCTATTTTCATATCTTCTTTTTTTACCTCGCAAACTTCCATTAAAAATCTGATGAAAAATTTGCACATCACGGGATCGGCGTTGGTCAGCGCGACCGCATGCCATGTTATCTCCCGTCCGTTCCGCCGCAAAGGCCGCTTGTATCCTTCCGCCCAGTAGAGCGCCGCGCCGATCAGGAGCATCTCCCGCGGCGAAAGCGCCTGGATATCGCGCCGTGCTGCGTTATGCATAGCATCTCTCCGCTGCCGTGCAAGGTGTGTTTGCTGTTTCGCCAATCGCAGGATCGCAGCGCGGGCTTTCTCGTTCGATCTCTCGTTCAATCGTTTTCGCGCAGCGTCGGACATGACAACGTCGGCGAGCCATAAAGAAAGCGTCGCCTTCGACACACCTCCAAGCGCTTCACGGATCTCCGAATAGCTCCTCCCTTCCAGGCGAAGCCGGATGGCAACCTGCTTATCATGACGCATACCGCCACCATAGCACGTGCACATTAAAAAATGATTAAAGATTTGTGCACCAGATGGGACGAAGTTGGAACTCTAATAGCTATGCACTTTGTTTAAATTTTGTGGCCTTGACATGAATATTAACTATGCTATAATGTAGGCAGTTCTAAAGGAGAACTGAAGATGCGCATATTCGATTCGTTCCGTCGCAAAGGAAACGGCACCGCAGTTTTAGAGGCGGAGCCAATCGTAGTTCCGGCAAAAGTCCAACTCCAACCGACCATCGGAGAAGCAGAGTTGGCAGATTACATGAAGTTGGCGGACAAAGTGAAGTTCGCCCCGCCGGAGCTTTTACGCCATCGTCTCATCCAGTTCTTGCTCGAAAATCATGTCGAGGTCTATCCGTTGCAGAGCGTCGAAAAGTATCTCGACCAGAAGTTCGGCAAGCCGGTTTCGCAGGATGGCTACGACACCAGCTACGAGCACAAATGGGGATGGCATCCGCTTCGTGCTGAGGATGACGGAAAGCTCGTTAATCACAAGGAGCGGAAAGAAAACGGCCACATCCAGAAGGGAGCCACCTACCGGAAGATCATTCCGGCGCCCGTGTTGGAAACCACCGATCTGATTGCCACTCACTTCGCTGGCTCCGAGCCGACGCTCCACTTCTACGTCGCGGACGCTGTTGTACCATCCATGGAACGGGATCCGTTTTTGGGAATCACCGCTGTCGGTTTGAATTTCATCGTCATTGAGCGATGGGACGAGCCCGCATTTCGCAGATAGCAAAAACCGATACCTGACCGGATTGACAGGAACCCGACAGCAATGTCGGGCTTTTCTTTGCCCGCACACTGGATTTTTGGTTTCCGCAGCCGCTATAATACGCTTGCGCGAACGCGCAGCCATCCGATTATGGCGCACGTTACCAAGCGTATTATAGATTTCCGACGCATCCCTGATGCGCCTTTTTATTTTCTGCTGGCGGTGCCCCCGGTAGGAGTCGAACCCACATCAAGACCTTAGAAGAGTCCTGCTCGATCCGTTGAGCTACAGGGGCTGGGGCGGTGCGCGCGTTCATTCTCCGCGTGCCTTCGCGATTGATTCTAAACCAAAAGTAAGATACTTTAAAGGGACGCGCGGGCCGTCGTATACCGGTAGTACGCTTGCTTTGGGAGCAAGTAGACTGGGTTCAATTCCCAGCGGCCCGACAAAAAACGACCCCGGGAAAATCCGGGGCCGAATCCAAGCTGAAGATTGCGCAATGCACGGCGCGCTTTCCGTCGTCCCGACTTTCTGAACGCCCTCTGGATGAGGTCGATCATAAAATCGAAATTCATTTGACGGATGACGGCGACACAGCGCGAAAGAAGAACAATGATCTCTTCCCACGTCCTTACTCCGAACACTTCGTGCAAGGCGTCGTGACGTGAGACCTTCATGAGAAGGAAGTTGTGCCGGTTGTCGCCGAAGAATGGCTGATCTTTCCGGCATCTCGGAGTGAGATGGTGAACGTTGCGCCCCTTTTCTTTGAGTCGCTTAGGAAACAACATCCACATTTCGACCTGTTCGGACGAGAACAGTACCTCGTCGCGCCCCTTGAGACGCTTCACGCGAAGCAGGAGGTGCAGGATGTGTTCCGGCGACGCGGATCCGAAGACCCTTTCGAGCGCTCCGACGTCGACTGCGCCGTTTGACTCCAATAATAACTGCGCAACCAACTGCTGATTGTCAGCCCTCAGTGGTGCGGTTGCCTCCCTTTGGTTATGAGTTCTCCTCGACGAACAACGCCGTTGAAAACGTCCTTTCCCGCATTGAGACGCTCTCCAACTCATCGCTTCTTTTCCTCCGTAGAATGTATAAAACTGCTTCCTGATTTGATTATAGAACACTTTTTTCTGGACAAGCTGTGTATAACCGCCGCCATTCTGTGGATGAGAGGTGCCAAAATTGCAAAGCGGCGCGCTTTTCGCTACTATTCACTGGAACAATGATGATTCCGCGCGCTTAGCTCAGCGGTAGAGCAACTCGTTTACACCGAGTGGGCCGGGGGTTCAACTCCCTCAGCGCGCACCAGCACAAAGGCCTGTTATTTTGACCCTGCGTCGGTAAACGCGAACGTTGACACGAATTGGTCATAAACGCCCGCGGCCTCCGCGTCATTGCGGCTATCCAGAATGATGACGTAGGTATATCCATCATGCGGTATGAACATATCGGCTTCGCTAAGGCCCGAAACGCCCCCGTTGTTGGAAAACAATGCCTGCATTCCTTGCGTACCACCTATCGTGATCGCGGAACCCGAGGCGTTCTCCCCTGACAGATCCTGGTCCATTGCCGCTTGAAGGCCTTTCGTCGATCGGGTGATCGTAATATCGGTAGCGGCGGCGGGAAGAATGCCGCCATGATAACGAGCGCTTGTCGGGATCGATGCCACGATATCGCTGGGACTTCCCGAAGCAACCGAATCGTCTACGTACCAACCGGAAGGATATTCGAATGAAAGATCATATTGAGGATCGCTGAAAGTTTGCCATGTGAGGGGCACTCCCGTCGCCGGAGCGCCGGAAAAGGGCTGCGACATATTTGGGGCGGACGGGTGGGCATACCAATACCATAAACAAAAGCCGGCGGCGGCAAGCGCTACGACGACGATCAGTATGATCAGAACCGCTGAGACGCCACGTTTCATATATTGATTGTATCATTTAAATCCGCGTGTGTGCACAAAGAAAGGCACCGTCGCGCGGAGCGCCGCGTCAACCGTTGAGTGTGCAAAAGTTCTCAAAGAGCTTGGCGACGAGGACCGGTCCGGTGCCGCCCGGGGTTTTCGTATAGTGAACGCCCTTTTTGTCAGCGCCGGCGGGGTCAAAATCGCCCGCGATCTTGCCTGCCGCCGTCTGGTTGAAGCCAAAATCGATCACGAGCGCGCCGGCCTTCACGTTGGCGGCGGCGAAAAGGTTCGCGTGGCCCGCGCCGCAGACCACGATGTCCGCGTCGCCAAGCTTTCCCCGCACATCACGCACGTCGGCATCAAGCACCACAAGCTCGGCCACGCGATTCTGCAGCCAGAACGCGACCGGCTTGCCGATCAAAAATCCCGCGCCAACGACGACCGCCTTCAGCTCGCGCAGGTCACGACGGTCGCCCTTCAGGATCTCCTCCACTGCGGCCACCGAGGGCGGTGCGATCATGCCGCGCCCGGTATAGAATGCGCCGAGCGCCGCCTCGCTCAGACAGTCCACGTCTTTCTCCTTCGGAATCGCGTTCAAAACATAGTACCGGTTGATCTCGTCGGGCAACGGCAGCTGAACAATGAATCCGCCGCAGGTTTTAGGCGCGGCGAGGCGGCCGATCTCCCCGCGGAGCGCGTCCGTTGTGATAGTGCTGGGCAATTGATGCAGGCGAAACTCAATGCCGAGCTCACGCGCAACGCGTTCTTTCTGTTTTAAAAAGTTGAGCGATGCGGCATCATCCCCCACGAGCGCCGCGCCGAAAAATTTGCCCGCCTTCGGAAGCGCGCGCAACCGCTCTATAATATCCTTCGCAATGGTCGTGCCGTCGATGATCATATTATTTGTTCTTTAAGCTTGCCCACAGGTACCGGGAGCCCAGGCTGCGATACGGCTTCCACTTTGCCGTGATCTTTTCTGCCTGCGCGGACGTCGGCGCAGCCTTCATCTTATATATCTTTTTCATGGCATTGCGCAAGCCAAGGTCGCCGTACGAGAACACGTCATCGCGGCCAAGCGAGAAGATCAGGAACATTTCCGCCGTCCACTGGCCGATCCCTTTCACACGCACGAGATGCTCCACTATCTCCGCATCGCTCATCGCATCCATGTGCTTGAAGTCGAGCGTTCCGTCGAGCGTCTTCCGCGCGAGATCTTTTATGAAGCTCACTTTCATCCTGGACAGTCCGCACTTTCGCATCTTTGCCACTGGCATCGCAAGGATCTCGCGCGGCGTGGGAAATTTGCGCCCCGGCGTCAGTGCAATGAACCGCGCGAATATCGTGTCCGCGGCCTTCACGGAAAGCTGCTGGCTCACGATCGCCTCCACGAGCGATTCGAACGGCCCCCGCGTGATGGCGAGCTCCTTCAGTTTTACGCCCTCGATCACGGTTTTCAGCCGCGGGTCGTTCTTTTTGAGATGGGCGATCTTTTTATGGTGTGCCGTGGACATGAATAGTGAACGTGAATAAACGATGAAGTAATTATACCGCAAACCTTGACACGGCCGTCGCGGAGGACTATAAGAAGGGAAGAACTCCAGCATCGTGTCTGAAGGGAGTAGAATGCTTAAAAATTTCGTAGTGGTTCTTCTCGCGGGACCGATATTCCTCGTATGTGGATGTCTCCTTGCTTTGCAAACACTAAAGGCAGGCCCGCAACGGCCACCCACGCGAAGACGTCCCTATCTGGTCGGATCATAAGATCCGACTCGACCTCTCCCACCCCAACTTACCGAGCCCTGTTACGACGGGGCCCTTTCTTTATTTATCAATTTTTAATTTTTGATCTTTACGCGATCCCAGGCACAGGGAACTTGAGCGAGAAGTCCTTCACTTTTTTCCGGATCGCCGCGAGCGCGGCCTCGTCCTCTCGCGCGGCGAGCGTCTCGTCGATCAAATCAGCCACCGTCTGCATGTCTCGTTCGCCGCATCCGCGCGTGGTGAGCGCGGGCGTCCCGAGCCGCACGCCGGACGGATCGAGCGGCTTGCGCGGATCGAACGGGATCATATTTTTGTTGATGGAGATGCCGACTTTCTCAAGTGTCTTTTCGGCTTCTTTCCCAGTAACCCCTTTACTACCAGCCAGGTCCACCAGTATAAGGTGATTGTCCGTGCCGCCGGAAATGATGCGATAGCCTTTTTGGGTAAGCGCGCCCGCGAGCGCCCGCGCATTCGCGATCACCGCACGCGAGTATTCCGCGAACTCGGGCTTGAGCGCCTCGCCGTATGCCACCGCCTTCGCGGCGTTTATATGATCGTGCGGACCACCCTGCACGCCCGGAAACACTGCCTTGTCGATCGCAGACGCGAACTGCTCGCGACACATGATCATCGCGCCGCGCGGCCCGCGCAGGGTCTTGTGCGTGGTCGTCGAGACGACATCACAGAACGGGATCGGATTCTCGAGCTGCTTTCCCGCGATCAATCCCGCGATGTGCGCAATGTCGGCAAAAAGATACGCGCCGACTTTGTCCGCGATCGCGCGGAATCGCGCCCAGTCGAGCGACCGCGAGTACGCGGAAAATCCGGCAAGGATCATCTTTGGCTTTTCGCGCACCGCGATCGCCTCCACCTCGTCCATGTCGATGAGCTCGGTCTCGCGGTTAACAAAGTACGGAATGATAGTGTACAGCTTTCCGGAAAAATTGAGCGGGTGGCCGTGCGAAAGGTGGCCGCCTTGATCAAGCGAGAACCCCAGCACTTTGTCTCCAGGGTTGAGCAGAGCCATGTAGACGGCAAGGTTTGCGGGCGAGCCAGAAAGCGGCTGCACGTTCACGTGCTCCGCGCCGAAGAGTTCCTTCGCGCGCTCGATCGCGAGCGTCTCGGCCTGGTCGATCACTTCGTTGCCGCCATAGTAGCGCTTTCCCGGATATCCTTCGCTGTATTTGTTGGTGAGCACGGAGCCCATCGCCTCGAGCACCGCCGGCGAAACGTAGTTCTCGCTCGCGATCAGCTCTATGCCCTCCTTTTGCCGCTGTTCCTCCCGCTTGATGATCTCGTAGACCTGCGGGTCGTGTTTTTGTATCGCTGAATAATCCATTGGAATTTCATGTTAGCTGGTTAATGTATCTCCACTATTAATATGAGGCACGGCTAGATCATGCCCTAATCATACTCCCAAAATCTGGTTGCAAAAAGGAACGGGCAGCGTTACAATCTCTGAGGCAAATTGAATGCAGCGAATGGGAGCGCAACGACTTGTGATAAAACGGTGGGTTTACATTTCGGTTCGGATGCTATAAAATATCCACAATGCCGTATGTAAATTGTCAGATCTGTTCAAAATCGTTTTATGCAAAGCCGCGACACTTAAAGATCGGTTGGGGAAAATTTTGTTCGAGAAAATGCCAATTTCAAGCCCAGAGGAACGGAACAAATGTGCAATGCGCCGCATGCGATAAACCATTGTATCGAACTCCAAAACATTTTAAGCATTCAAAAAGCCAAACGTTCTTCTGTAATAAATCCTGCCTTGCAGTGTGGAAGAACAAATACGTAATCATTGGAGAAAATCATCCGAGCTGGAGACATGGCGAAAACGCATATCGCAACGTCATGAAGCGCAGCGGCGTTCCGGCAGTTTGTAATCGGTGTGGCACGGATGATTTCCGCGTGCTCCTCGTCCATCACATTGACGAAAATCGGCGGAATAATCGCATAGAAAATCTGATGTGGCTCTGTCACAATTGTCATTTTCTAAAACACGTTCATAATGTATAAGTAAGTAATGATGGTGCCTTTAGCTTAATGGTAAAGCTCTACTCTGTGGCAGTAGCAATACGGGTTCGATTCCCGTAAGGCACCCCTAACAGGTGTTAATATAACTTTTTCTCCGCTCACGATAGCCTCGTGGAGTGGTGTTGATGCTGCCGCAGGAACCGCTTCTTGTGGCGTCGAATCGGTCAATGCCCCTATCGCCTCCAAAGCGAGCACCACGCGCGATTTTTTGGCTTCTACGATGCGTTTATGGGCTACCCGAAACTCATCCCAGAAGAGACCAAGATAGAGCCTCTTGAGCTCGTAGGGCGCTTTGTCGTACGCCTTGCCGATGTCCCGAATGAGCAAGAGGATCTCCTGGATCACATCAGTCTTAAGGTTTCGCGCCCGCTCCACCTTATGGATCTCGTCATCGATGTTGTCGATCTGCTCGCGGATCTGGCTCTTGATCCGCGTGAAGTCTTCGTCCGCCAATATGCCGCCGAGAAGCTTCTCCTCCGCGATCGCAAGCTTCTTCTCAAGGTTCAGCTTCCCGGCCATGAGCCGTTCCTTTTCCGTCGAGACGCCCGCCTTCTTTTCTTCGTAGAGGGTTTTCACCTTAGTCATAACCTTCTCGATGAATTCGGGCGAGAACTGGAGCCGATTGAATCGCTCCTGCACCTGCCCTTCAAGATCCCAGGTCTCCACATAATTTTCGACGCCTTTAATCCGGCCGCCGATACGGTTACAGTGATAATACGACTTCCCTTTCTTGAAATTGTGCTCGGAGACATACCGACGGCCGTCCAGGGCGCAAAAGACAAAACCGTTCAGGAGGAACGAGTGCCTGCGCTTGCGGCACGCATACCGATTGTTTTCCGCGAGGACTCGCTGGCAGCGATCAAAAATATCTTTCGTGATGATAGCTTCGTGGTTCCCCTTCTTGATCTTCCCCATCCAGTGCATATCTCCGTAGTAGAAGGGGCAGCGTATGAGTTCGAACATCTTACTCCGCGCGAGCATCTTCCCGGCCAGAGTGACAAGCCCTTTCTTGTACATCATATCCCGCACGTCGACTATCGAATAATCGCCGGTGCTGTACAGCTTGAACATTTCTGCGATAAGCGGTGCCCGCAGAGGATCGGTGACGACGATCCGCTTCTTCGGATTGTCGGGATCGCCCGCGTTCAGATACCCGATCGGGGCCTTCGTCGGCCACCATCCTTCGTCGAATTTCTCCTCCATGCTTTTGAGCGTCTTACGGGATGTGATCTGCGATTGCAGCTGGTTCACGCCCGCGATGACGAGATCCATAAAATTGCCTTCCGGCGTATCCTCCATGCCCGGCTGGGACACTGAGATAAGCTTTACGCCCGCCTTCTGGAAAAGCGCCTTGATCGTGAGGTGATCGTTCGCGTTTCGCGCCAGCCGATCCGTATCCTGCACAAAGACGGCACGGATGCTTTTGTCCTCGCGGATGCGAAGCAAGAGATCCTGAAGGCCTGGGCGGCGCATGTTGGTCGCGCTCCTGCCCGGATCACGGTACACGCCGTCTTCCGCGAGCCGGTAGATGCCGCTGTCCTCGATGGCCCGCTCGCAAAGCCGGAGCTGGGTCTTGAGCGAATGACGCTCGTCGCCCGCTTGCTCGTCGGTCGAAACTCTGCAATAGATTAAGGCTTTTTCCATGGGGTTGTTCTTGGATAATAGATCGATTGTATTATTCTTGCCAGGTCAAGCCCGCAGCAGCAAGGCCTTTGTCATGTCGGGCATACACTATCGGGTGATCCTCTCTTTCTGCGCGGACCTTCTCAAGGTGCCTCACAAGCATACCTATTCGCTTGTATACCATGCGGCATCCCGGACACTGATTATCGTTTGTCTGACGCTCGTCAGACACGGTGTCCGCCACTGGTCTGACGGCTGCTTGACGCCCTTTGGCCGCCTCAGACATAGCGTCAGACGATATGTCTGACAATGCCTTTTCCCGTGCCAAAGAACGAAGGTACTCGCCTTCGCTCATAAGATGTTTTGCCGCTTCTTCTTTGATATGGGCCCGAAGAGTATCCGGCACTCGGATGGTAATACGTTGATCGCTCATGGCTTTATCTTAAGAGATATTTTTCTTAATACAATGGGTCGTCCTGCATCGTCATTTTCCGCTAAGTCAGACGGGTATATACCTTCTTCGTCCTCATCGTCATCATGCGGGGAACTGCCGAATTCAACTTGTGCAATCAAAATTTTGGCCAGCCGTTCTGCGGCTTCCTCTATCAATCTATCGTTTACGTGTTGATTTTTGAGATTTGTCTTCCCCATGGCGCTTGCGCAGGGGGTCGAAAAAGGCCACTCACCGTATGGGTGCGTGGCCTCTAAGAAAAAATATAATGATATTATTCAGCAGAAGAAGCACCCGTTAATTAAACGGTGTGGGCTTCTTTTCTTCATCATAGAGTACTCATTTCCTAACCTGCGTATGCACTGTACACCCTAATATCATTTCGCTTTTCTGCAAATCGTTAAGTTGTATCCCTTCTTATCTCATTTAGCTTCCCCGTAAGCTCTTTTTCCGAAAGAACGCCCGTATCAATTTTCCGCAGCCTTTCAGCCACGGCCTTGAGTAATGGCCGGGCCTCATTTCGTGTTTTAGGCTTGATCTGTTGGATCTCTTTCGCTATCCAGTCGAGTACTCGAGTATCCTTAACCGCTTTATAGGTCAAAATTTCGCGCCAGAGCGCCCAATTGCCAACCTTCTTAAGCTCTGGCAGACGATACGATGCTATCAATGATGCAATGCGAAAATCATTTCTCGTTTTGCTTATTTTCGCGCTCGGCACGTTTTCTCCGACGAGAGACGACCGGCCGTACAAGTGGTCCCAAAAAAGCTTCTCCTCTTCCGGAGAGACAACATTAGTTTTTAAAAATTCGTTAATATGAGTCCCTATGAGATACCATGCCGCCAACATATCATGCTTGCGGGCAGAAGCGGTAAGCATTTTCCTTTTAACAAGAAGGTTTTCGATATCGCGGATCTCCTTTTCTAATCTCGCGTCAAACTTATCCGCCGCTTTAATATCACGCGAAGTCACGATGTGCTTCGAGCTCTTATAGCGATAGCCCTTACTATTTTTCTTCTTAATTTTTATCGTCATCGTATTTTAGGTCCCACATGAAAGCGCTGTAGCGCCTGAGGAGCAGCTGCCACACTCCCGTGACATCTTTCGCCCTGACAAGACTGGTGATCTCCTCGTCCGACCCGTCATCGTCTGCCATGATCTCCTCGATCTTGATTTGGAATGCGATGATGACAGCCTGCTCCATGAGATAATTGCGCAATTCCGTCGCGTCGCTCAGCAGGGGTTTTATTAAAGGATGGATGTCGTTATAGAAGATGATGTGGCCATCGCCTTCCGTCTCCCATTCAAAAAGATAATTTTTGTCTTCTCGCGACCGGGCCTGAAATTCAAAGGGGCCCGCTTCGGGAGGATCGGTCTCCACATAAAACTTCTGATTGATCCGATCGTACAAAACCGTCCCCTTCTCAATCCTCTCACCACCCGGAAGCGCTTTCTTCTTCTCTTCAAGCGAGACCATCTTAGCCCTGATTGAATACCCTCCCGGCGCATATTTCTTCGTGATTTTCAATAGATCCGGTCCCACCTTCGGACCTTTTCCGGGCTGCAGAATGATTTCCTTTTCCTGCAACGTTTCTATCTGGCTTCCCGCCGGAGAAATGATATAAATTCGGACGAGCACGGAAATCTCCTCGCCAAACTCATTGATCGGCATGACGTACGGACGAGCAATCTCCTGCTCGTAATTGACGCGCCGCGAGTCGTTAGGGAACTCAATGTCGGCAATCGACAATCTGAGGGGTTCATTCTCCTTTCTCTCGGGAACCTCCTTATGCTTTTTGCCCTTACGCCTGCCGAACAGACCCAGTTTTTTGAAAAGTGGGCCGAGCAATTTCAACGCCTCGGCCTCGGCATCCTTTTGAATCTTATTTTTCTTCGCCTGATCGGAATCTATGATCTTCAACTCTCTCGCGAATTCCCGGACCTTCGTTTTCAGATAATCGCGGAGGTATTTGGCGGGCTTCAACTGCCAGCTGAAATCAAAGTGCTGTGGATTTTCACAAAGCGTTTTCATCTCCTCCTCAAGCGGCTTGCCCTCCATTTCGAGCCAACCGTAGACTTCGTTCATTTTCTCCTCGTGAACGAGTTCTTCAACCCGTTGCCGCTCGATCGTCATTCCGCCGCGCTGGATAGCAATGCCCCTTATCGAATCCGGCAAATCCAGATTGGGCGCATAGCGGAGCACCAAACGCTTGATCTTATATTGGGTAGCTTCCTTTATGATTTCCAAAGTGTATTCCCTGCCCTCTACCCCCTTGACCTCGTCCTCGTACCAATATGGGATGGTAGCGAATTTCTTGCCCTTACCCGCATCGACAAAAATCTTTGCATTATACTTCTTGATCGTTTCCCAGCGCGAATTGCTGATATAAGAAAGCATCTCGCCGCTCTTGATGGCCTCAACGACCTCCCGCTCGGGATTCGGAATAAAAATTCGGGTACCGCTTTCTTTCAGGCATTCCATCTTTCCGCCCGACACCCTCTTAAGCTCGGCTTTAGCCTCCTCCCCATAGTGAACGACGAACTTAATCTGTTTATCTTCGTCGAGGTAAATCTTTCCAAACACATAATCGCCGTCGGAAGATCTCAGCGAATCAAAAAATATTTTTCGATCCTTGGAAGCGACTAAGAAGAGGGTTTTTCCCCTCCCACGATTGCCTCCCTCTTCGCCGGACTTATCGCTCCAATTCGAATTAAGAAAATTGGCGAGATCCTCTCTTTTGTCGCCTTTATTCAAAAGGATTTTGTCGAGCTCGTCATCGCTGTTGAACTTGGTTCCCGTAAGACCGCTCGTTCCCGCGTCCGAAATGCACACTAGGGCGCTGTCCTCTAGTAAGGAAATCCCGCACTCCCAATCAACGGGATGCTTCTTTTCCAGGCGCGCATCCCAACTGTTTTGGATCGCATCCTTCTGGAGGCCGTCGGCGAGCCACAAGTCATGCTGGATCTTGCCGCGATAATCGTCGGCAAGCGCCATGATGGCTTTTGCGTCGTTCGTCCTCTGTTTATAAATCTTCGCGGACATGTCGCTTACAACTTAAACTCCTTATATTTCGGATAGTGGAATTTTGATTTCGTCTCGCGCACGCTGCGTTCTACCTCCGAAAAAATCTTATTGATGTCCTCCTCGCTATATTCGTAAGCGCTCCGATTGGAACAGTTGCCGAGCACCTTCAGTTTCTGAAGGATCGCGTTCGTCCTTTGCGTTGCGAGCCGCTTGAAGCGCTCCCTTTTCTGGTTCTGCTTATCTGGCATGATATGGGATTAATATTTAATAAATAACGACCGTTTTCAATAAATATAGCGCACTATTACAAAAAGTCAATGTTATTTCTGTGGATAACGTCTGAATATCCCATTAATACGTTGACGAATCTAAGAAAATGCGCCGATTGCTCGGCGCATTGATAGTTCACCTAACGGCAACGCGGCGGACATATGAGACATAACTCATACCTCCGAGTACCAACATTGATACAGCAAGGATATCAAGCGTAGCGAGAAGCCCGAGATGTCCGATAAAAAATCCGAACACCGCAAGCGCCCATATGCCCATTACGTTTCCGAAGGTTGACTGGAAAGAAAGAACTGTTGCGCGGATATTGTTCCCCACGTGCCGATGCATGTAGTTTCCCACGAACGGCCGCATCGCCCCGCGTACCACGTTCTGTATGAGAACGAGGAATGCGATCGGACGCAGCGGTGCGATCCCCATAAGCAGGATCGGCATTCCCACGCAAAGGATCATCCCGAGAACGCACCCTCGCTCACCGAGCTTATCTTCCATCTTGTATGCATAGTGACTCGAAACCCATGCCACAATATTCAACAAGAAGAAGATGACCCCGTAGAGCGCCAGGTCGAGATGGACGAACTCGAAGTATGGGTTGTAGGTAAAGAACCATACTTTCGAGGTCGTACCTACCAGCGCAGCGAACCCCACCATCCAACGAACCTCTTTTGAACGGATCCCGAACGCGATGCCGTCTTTCAGGGTGCGGATCTGTCCGCTCATCGAATATCGCTCCGAATGTCCCGGCTCTTTCATGAAAAAAACCGCGACGAGAGGAATTGCGACGAATGGGAGACAGAGATACAACGGTGCTCGCAGATTAGTCCGGGCAACGAATCCCGTTACGAGCGAACAGCATGCGATGACGGCAAGCCGAGATCCTATCGCGCATCCTTCGATGCGTGCATACGATTTCTGCAACCGGTGCTCCTTAAGAGTCTCGTAGAGGAACGACGTATCCGCCCCCGACTGGAATGAGAACCCGATCGCCCACAGAATGTTGCCCGTCCATGCTCCTGCCGGTGATGACATAGTGGAAAAGAAGACCGCGCTCAGAAGAAGGAATATCCTCCCAATGATAAGCGTTCGCTTTCTTCCGATAATGTCCGCCAGCGCCCCCGACGGCAGATCAAGCGCCACGCAGATGCAGAGTACCGCGGACTCCATGTAATAGACGTCCGCGAGCGGCATATGCGCGAGTTGTTGAAGCGAAAGAATGAGGATCGGCCCCCAGAACAGCGGCTCGTTAAAAACCGCATAGAGGCGATACAGCACGATGTTGCGCCTACAATCATGTTTGTCCATCCGCCCTACCTTCCCTTTGAATTGTGAATGAGCTCCTTAGACAGACAAAAACGCCTCGGTCTGTCTAACCGAGGCGTTCTATGAGGTGGAGATAGGGATATTCTTAGGTTGGATTGATAGAATAACCGCCTTGGTTAAACAGATTGGCCACGGCCGTGCCGTAGATGCACGCAAGCACCCACGCCGTCGGCTGGGAGACAAACTGCTTATTCATCTGGCGATTATTATGATTTTTCATAACGATCTAAGTATAAATTATTCGTAAACAGATGTCAAATCGAATCTTGGTATCACCGCTTATTTACCACTTTCTTGACCTGCTCGTAGTGATGCCGATAATGGCTGCCGCCCTGGCTGAGGGTATATTGGTCACCATCCTCGATGAGCCATCCGAAGAGCTCCGGGTGCGCTTTGAGGTTGTCGTAGCCGATCTTGTCGACCTCTTCTTCCATCTTCTTCTGCCATAGCTCCCATTCGGTAATGAGTTCGGCAGGCGTATAGTCCTTATAGAACTCGACCCATTTCCTGTTGAACGAATCGTAATCGGGGTTCGCTTTCCACCATGGCGGCGCCTTGGTTTTCCAGATGCGCTCTATCTCTTCAATGTCACCGCGCTCCCAGCCCACCATGTGAGCGACGACGTCTTTGACGGTCCACTTGGGCGTGGCCATCCTGTTCCAGTCGTCGGGCTGAAGGGTTTTGAGATAGGCGATGAAATCCATACTGCGTTTTGAAAATTATTTCTGCCGGATAAAATCGGCGATCATTGAGACAACTTTCTTCATCTCGTCGGGATCTTTATCAAGAGCCCGCAAAACTTGATGGGGTGCCCCTGGAACGTAATAAAGCTTCCGTTCCTCAGCGCGAACGGCCGAATCATATATCTTCTGGGTAATTTCTTTGGGAACCGTTTCGTCTTTATCTGCCGCGATGATGAGTAATTTGCCCGTGAATTCTCCCAGTATCGCCCAAGCATCAGAATTCTGCCAGCTGTTCGGCTTTCGTATCATTTCCGTAAATTGAGGCCCGAAAGGAATCTCGTATAGTTCCCGGTCATACATCGCCGGAACGAAAAAGATGATTTTGCTGACAGGGATCTTCTCCGAAACCTTGAGGGCGGTATACGCTCCCATACTAGCTCCGATAAGCGTGAGCGGCGTAGGGATTTTAATGGCCTCCACAACCGCGAGGGCTTGTTTAGTCCTTGATGCCAGGCTCGATGATGACATATCGCCCCCGGTCTCGCCGTGGCCGATGAAATCGAATGCATATGAACCAATTCCCTGTGCCAAAAGCAATTCTCCTATACCCTGCCACCGCATGCGGCTTGATGTTCCCGCGCCATGAAAGAAAAGGACGCTTGGTTTCTCCTCGACGGCGGACATCGTATCACCCAAAAGCTTTGTGTGTTCGAAGGGAACGGAGAATGGCTTATCCATGTTTACTTATGATCCTTTACCAACTCATAAATAATGGCATGTCCCTTGGTATTTGGGTGGAGTCCGTCGCCTTCATCCAAGAGCCCTATATAGTCATTTTTTCTAAACTCACCATATACATCTACCAAGGGCAATGAGTTTTTTCGAGCTACCTCTGCTAATTTTTCGTTGTAAGCGACGACGGAATTATCCAGCCGTGATCTGTCTTTGCCAAGCGGGTTTAATGTTTTCTCTTCGATGACCGGAGTTATATTCAAAAGCATGATCTTTGAGGAAAACTCTTTTGCTGTGGTTATCGCGGCTTCAATGTTTGCTCCAAATTGTGCCACGGGCACACGAAATCTTTTCTCGCTGGGTATCATGGCGGCATCGTTTGCGCCATAGGCAAATATAAAAATATTTTCTTGCCCTTCTCTTAGCCTTGTCTCAACTTCCGGCCTAAGCCGCTTAACCAATCCATCAGTAGTCTCTCCAGGAATTCCTAGGTTGTAAAACAAAGTGTAGAAATCCGGGTCCGTCTCCGCCCGCTGATCCAAATGACGTCGCAGTGAATTAGCCCATCCGGAGTTCTCTATATCCCAAGCACCATATGTGATGCTGTCGCCAAAAGCAAAGATGGTTTTTTCCATAAATGAGCTTGCTTTGTATTAGCCTAACTTGAAATACCCTTTCTCAAGGTTTGAACCGCTTTCATTCCAAAGGATATTTTCCTTCTTCAGCCACTCTTTAAATTTTTCTGGATCCTCTGCAAAAACGCCACGAGCTTGGCTCAGGATCGCTCGTAACGCAAAAGTGAAGATTGTTATATTTTCTCCCAGAGGAGCTTGCTCGATTTTGGATGCAGTCGTATCTGGAATATATTTCGGATCAGATATCCGAATCTCCCCTGCCTCTGGAATGCTAATTACGTAGCTCGTCGCACCGAAGTTAATTTCTTTTCTTATCGCTAACCCAGAGGTTCTCTCATATGCGGAAGCCTTAACTGTTGAGGCTCCTTCATTAATCTTCTTCTCGCGTGGTTTCAATTCGCTTTTTTTATATTCCTGTTTTTCATCATTAAACAATTTCCCTATCCCCGCAGTCCATCGGAAAAGGTTACCAACGTTCCTTGGATTAAATTCCTCGTTTAGATACGTGAGATCTGGGTTGGTAAATTCAAACGTAACATTTCCAGTGGCCGGATCTATTTCCGTTATTTTGATCTCCTCTCCATTCAGAACATCCGCATATGAGTCTGAAATATTGAATGGACGAACCATGCCAACGTGAACGCCCTTTCTTTTCAACTGATCCTGGACAGATTCTTTCTCCTCCTGAGATTCATTATAAACATCTTCTCGCTCAGGAGCAGGCCGCTCCCTCACGAATTCGCCTCTTTCATTGATTGCCATGCCTATATAGTAGCACTAAAAAGTCTTCCTTTCTACTCCCTTGAGCACCTTGATAATATTGAGTTTTTCTCTCACGGCCGCCATATATTCCGGATCGTAGAGCGCGGCTATATCATCGTTCTGACAGTGACCCAGCAAACGCTTCGCTATCTTTTTGCCCGATTTTGTGATAAAATATGAGCATGAAGAATTGGTCAACGGACACAGAAGGGTTCGAAAAAAATCCCGAACGCCATGCCATCTGGAAATTGGAACAGCTGGTAAATTTCGGGCTTGATCGCAACGAGAAGATCGACGAAAAAGAATTGCGCCGTTATTTTGGTCGGCTTACCATCGAAGACCCTTCCCGCAGGAAATTATTCGAACTCTTGCTTGGCGTGTAATGCCTAGGGAAATTTTAACGCCGACGCAGATCGCATTGCTCCAAGCACTCGGTGCTGAAGGCTTTTTCAGAAAGAATTTTTACCTCACCGGGGGCACGGCCCTCGCCGCTTTTTACCTCCATCATCGCTATTCGGAAGATCTGGATTTTTTCTCCATGAATGAAGTGGATACCTTGCCGATCGTCGCGTTCTTTAAGAAGCACAAAGGCGATCTCGGCATTGTGGACACGACGAGCGAGACCAGCATGAACCGCAACCTTTTCTTTCTGAAGATCGGCGGCGAAACGCTCAAAACCGAATTCACCTATTTCCCGTTTCCACAGATGGAAACTCCGCAAGAGCATTTCGGCATGCCGGTGGACAGCGTAAAAGATATCGCTGTCAATAAATTGTTCGCGATCTATCAGCGAAGCAAGGCGCGGGATTACATCGATCTCTACTGCATACAAAAACAGTATGGATGGACGATGGCGGAACTTGTCGCATGGGCGAAGATAAAGTTCGACTGGCACATTGACCCCGTTCAGCTTGCGACGCAATTTTCAAAAGCCCCCATGGCGCAGGATCATCCCCGGATGATCGCCGCTCTTCCCGAAGAAGAATGGCAAAAATTCTTTGAAAACGCGGCGCTCACATTGAAGCCGGAGATTTTAAAATAACCGACAGCCCCTACTCACATCTCGGCCTAGAGTTTTTCCCTCAAAAACTCGAAGATGACGTACCCGATGAACCCGGCCGCTACGGCAATGGCGAAGTTCGGCACGGTGAAAATATTCCGGATGGCCCATGCTAACCCTTTCGCCTGCCCCTGGCCCCCGCGGACGAACTCTCCCATCAGAAGGTTGGCGTAAAAGAGGAACACGATGAACCCGACCTCGATGATCGCTCTCTGGAGATTCTTCTTCATCAGATCATGACGATATGCACGTCCGGCAGTTTTTCTACAAGCGTTTCGGTCACCGATCTTTTGAATTTTGCCAATCCCCGCTTTGGCGCCGGATGCCCCTGCACCAGATGAGTGACGCCGTTCGCGCGGACGAACTGGATCAGCGCCTGCGCGACATTGTCATCCTTTAAGGTGAATGTTTCCGCGCCCATACTCTGCGCAAGCTCCATGATCTTCGCGGTCTCATCGCGAACCGGCGAGAGCGCCCGGCTCTCTTCGGCCGCCGTCAATACGTGGACCACATACCACGTGGCGTTCAGCTGGGCGGCGAGCCGCGACGCGGCGCGCAGGATCGCCCCGCTGTTCGTTTCCCCGCCGCGAATGCGCACCATCACTTTATTGAGGGCGCTCGGCTTCTCTTCTTCGTGGAACTGTTCGCGCTGCCGTTTGTCCAAAAGATTCGCCGTTTCGCTGAGCGCGAGTTCCCGCAAGCGCGTAAGGTTCTCTATCGTAAAGAAGTTATTGAGCGCCGCGTCGATGCGGTCCGGTTTATAGATCTTCCCCGCGCGCAGGCGCTCTATGAGGTCCATGGCCTCGATATCAACGTTCGTAATGAGGTTCGCGTGGGCCACCACGGAGTCCGGAATGCGCTCCGCCACCTTCACCCCCGTCGCTCTTTCCACGATATTATAGAGCGATTCAAGATGCTGGACGTTGAGCGTCGTAATGACGCTGATCCCCGCGTCAAGGAGATCTTCCACGTCTTCGTACCGCTTCTCGTGCCTGCTGCCAGGGGCGTTCGTGTGCGCGAGCTCGTCGATCAACGCGACCGATGGACGGCGCTTGAGCACGGCGTCGAGATCCATCTCTTTCAGCTCAAGGTTCCCGTGCTTTACGATCTTCGGCGGCACCACTTCCAGTCCTTCCGCCTGCTCGATCGTCTCGGGACGCTCGTGCGGCTCCATATAACCGATCACCACGTCTACGCCGGCTTCCTGGAGCGATCTTCCCTTTTGCAACATGCGGTAGGTCTTCCCGACGCCCGCCGCGGAGCCAAGATAGATCTTAAGCTTGCCCCGCTCGCCGGTTTCGATCAAATTCAAAAAATCATCGGGGTTTTGATGGTAGGCCATGGTTCAATCATATCTCTCCGGCGCTACTTCCGCACCGGGTATTGCGCGTCGAGAGCAAGGTTGAGCGTGAGGACGTTCACGCCCGGTTCGCCGAAAACGCCCCAGCCGCGCCCGACGGTATTCGCCTCAACCAAAGACTCCACGTCAGAGAGCGGAATGTTCCGCGCCTTCGCGACCCGCGGCGCCTGGATCGCCGCGTTCGCCATGCTTATTTCCGGATCAAGGCCGCTTGCCGACGCGGTCACGGCGTCAGCGGGAACCGGCGTGCTTGAAGAGAGATCGTTTTCCTCGCGGTAAGCGGCGATATTCTGCTGGATCATCGTCGCAAGTTTTTGCGAGGTCGGGCCGAGGTTCGTGCCGCCCGACGCGGTCGGGTCGTATCCCGCGCCTGCCGCGGACGGACGCGGCTCAAAATATTGCGGCCCGCTGAAATTCTGCCCGATGAGCGCGGAGCCGATCACGGTGCCGCTCGCATCCGTGATCAAACTGCCGTTCGCCTGCCATGGGAAGAGCGCTTGCCCGAACACCCATACGGCGAGCGGATAAATACCGCAGAGGATGACCGCGAAGACAAGCGTCGCGACGACCGATATTCGAATTTGTTTCAAAAATTCTTTCATGGATTTAGACGAGGTGAAGCGCGGTTATCGCAAGGTCGATGAGTTTGATGCCGATGAATGGTGCGATGATGCCGCCGAGTCCATAGACGTAGAGGTTGCGGCTCAACAGCTTTGACGCACTGCTCGGGGTGTAACGCACACCCCGCAGGGCCAGCGGGATCAACGCGACGATGACGACGGCATTGAAGATGACCGCGGACAGGATCGCTGACTGCGGGCTGTGCAGCCGCATGATGTTCAGCAGATCCAGGCCGGGGAACAACGCGACGAACATGGCGGGGATGATCGCGAAGTACTTCGCGATGTCGTTGGCGATCGAGAACGTGGTCAGCGCACCCCGGGTGATGAGGAGCTGCTTGCCGATCTCGACGATCTCGATCAGCTTGGTCGGGTCGGAGTCGAGGTCGACCATGTTTCCGGCCTCTTTGGCGGCCGACGTCCCGGTGTTCATCGCCACGCCCACATCGGCCTGAGCCAGGGCCGGCGCGTCGTTGGTGCCGTCACCTGTCATCGCGACCAGCTTGCCGCCCTCTTGCTCACGCTTGATCAGCGCCAGCTTGTCCTCGGGCGTGGCCTCGGCGAGGAAGTCGTCGACACCCGCCTCGTCGGCAATCGCCTTGGCGGTCAACGGGTTATCGCCGGTAATCATCACGGTCCGGATGCCCATCTTCCGCATCTCGTCGAAGCGCTCCCGCATGCCCTGCTTGACGACGTCTTTTAGGTGGATGACTCCCAGCACGGCCGCCTCGCCATTGAGGGTCTCGCCGACGACCAGCGGGGTGCCGCCGCCGGCGGAGATGCCGTCGACGATCTCGCCGAGTTGCAAGGGAACCTTGCCGCCTTGTCCGCGTACCCATTCCGCGACCGAGCTGGCCGCGCCCTTGCGCAGCTGGTGCCCGTCGAGGTCGACACCCGACATGCGCGTCGCGGCGGAAAATTCCACCCAATGGGCCTGCGCGAGTTCGCCAGGCGTGCGCGCGCGCAGCCCGAAATGTTGTTTGGCGAACACGACTACGGAGCGTCCCTCCGGTGTTTCGTCGGCGAGGCTGGACAATTGCGCGGCGTCGGCCAGCTGCTCAGACGTGACCCCGTCGAGGGGTATGAAGGCGGCGGCCTGCCGGTTGCCCAGGGTGATGGTGCCCGTCTTGTCGAGCAGCAACGTGTTGACATCGCCGGCGGCTTCCACCGCGCGACCGGACATCGCGAGCACGTTGCGCTGTACCAGGCGATCCATACCGGCGATGCCGATCGCGGACAGCAGCGCACCGATCGTC
>DATJLR010000009.1:0-44160 GCA_035509435.1 Minisyncoccota bacterium
CGCTTTGCCCCGAGGGATTGCCCGGGGAAGCCATATATCTGATGCCCCCATATACGATGACGCCAAAGGCGAGGATGCCTGCTATCAACAATGCGAACTGGTAGAAGTTGGCCACGAAGGCTCCCGGAGAAGAGCTCGTGCCGTTGACGTTCGTGCCGGGGATGGAGGCGGAGATCGTGGCCGCGCGCGCGATCGATGCAAAGAAGCCGATCATAACTCGTTTTGGTACGTTAGGCTTCGATCCGCAGTCGCCACTGTGGAGCCGACAGGGTTTTCGATGGAGAGAGAAACATCGATGCTTGTGCCGCCGGCGGTTCCCTGTGGAAGAGAGATGTTTGCCACCTGTGGATTTTCGGCATTTCCTCCCGTCTGCCCATTCACCGCCCACGTGAACGAAAGGTCAGATGTTGATGTCGCGGCAAAAAAGAACGGGAGCGCGGTCACCGTCAACGGATTAGTGGAAAATTCCTGATTGGGATAAGGCGCGTCAATGATCGCCACGGGATCCACAAAGGGAATCTCGAGGTCGTCTGACAGATATCCGCTGGAGTATTGGGGGAGGCTGACCGTCAGGTCAAGCGATGAGGGAGGCGTGCCGAACGGGGTAAATGTCACCTGCTGTACGCCTACGCCTCCTCCTACCGCGACCTGATCCACGTACCAATAAATCGGTTGGGACTGGAGATTGATGAGTTTTCCGCTCGGGGAGACAAGCTCAAGCGACGCGGTAACCTTCGACTCATAAGAAGGAAGCAGCTTGCCTTGGTAAAACGCGGGAACATGATCTCCGGATGCCTGCCACGTGACAAGAAATTGGGGCGAAGATGCTGTTTGCGCGTGCGCGGCATGTGGCGAAAATATAAGAGCGGAAAGGAATATAAAAATTCCCGCAAATACCGCGCTGAAGGTGATAGGTCGCGGAATCATGACTTTCCTTTATTATAGCAAATCCCTGGGGGCCCGATGGGGATTGCGATGCGGTCGCTGGGGATCCTTCCGGGCGTTTTGCTCCTCTGCCTCGTCTTCGGTCGATTGTTTTGGAGCGGGAACAGTGTTCATGCCTCCTTCGAACTGCTCCTCGCTTTCCTGTTTATCCCATGGGATTTCCGCGTTGCCCGCCATTTCGTCGGCGGCTTCCTCTTCCTCATCTTCATTTTCACCGTCCTCGCCACCATTCTCAAGGGGCTCCTCTTCTTCGGATTCCTCGACTTTCTTCCTCTTCTCTCCTTGGGCGCCGGCTTCTTGTTCCCCCTCTGCGCCCGCTCCCTGCTCCACCCCCTCTTCCCCTTCTTGCGATAGCTGCCCTTCTTCTTCGGTCGCCGTTTCTGTCTCGTTCACTCCCTCGTCCCCGGCGAGCGATTCTCCTTCGCCAGCGGCCTCGCCTGTCGCTCCCTCTTCAAGACCGCCTGCCTCTCCCCCCTCCGCCCCTTCTCCAAGCTTCTCCACCGTTTCTTCCAACTGTTTCGGCGCGAGGTGGTCGAACGCAACCGTTCCCCACCAGACAATACTGCGAGTGGGGAATTCTTGCACGACGGGGATCGCGTCCAATATCTCGGCGGCAACAAAAGCGATCCCGTTGATGTGCTTCATGACATAATAGAGCACCAGCGGCGCGGCGGCGACGTCCGTAATGTCCCCCGCGACAGGAATGAGGTCGATCACGTCAAGTATTCCCAAAAACATCCCTATGAGGACCGCCTCAGGGAGGGAAATTTTCGGTTGGGCCTTGGCCATGGGAAAATATTATGCCTGATTTTTTTCTTCCAGCAATTGCTCGGGGTTCGTGGTGATGATCTGGTCTTCGTAATATGACGGCACGATCTGGATGGCGACGTGGCGTTTGCCGGCGAAGAAAATGCCGGTGCCGACCTCCGCGCCGAGCAGGAAGTTCTTTTCCGCTTCCGTGAGGTCGAATGCTTTCGCGACGATGTCGATCGTGGCGGGCGCCTGCTTGAGCAACAGTTGTAAAGAAGAGTTCGTGACGATCGGGCGCCCATACGGCGAGCGGAGGAAGTCCTCCACGTCCTGCGTGATCGTCGTGATGCCGAGATAATATTTGCGCGCGCGCTTGACGAGGCCGAAGAGGAACGTCGCGCTGTCATCGTTTTTCATCATGATCCACGCTTCGTCAATAAAGAGGAGGCGCTTGGCGAGCTTGGCGCGGATGAGGTTCCAGATGAAGTTGAGCACGACGAACATGCCGAGCGGTCGCAACTCTTCCTCGAGGTCACGGATGGAGAAAACGATCAGGCGGTTGTTCACGTCGATATTCGTGGGCTGGTTGAGGAATCCCGCGAAGCTCCCCTTGGTATATTTATATAATTTCTCCGCAATATCTTTTCCTCCTTCCAGATTCCGCAAAACAGTTTCGAGGTCTCCCAAGAGTGGCGGTTCCTTGCCCACAAAGTCGGTGTCGGGAACGATCTCGCGCGAGGCATATGTCTCCGTGATCGCGCGATCGAGGAGCGCGTCCTCTTCCGGCGAGAGTTTCCCGAGCATGAGCTTTAACAGGCTTGCGAGGTTCACGATGTGCGACCGAAGGACATCCGACGGCGTTTCGTCCTCGGGGATCGGCGGAAGGTCGAACGGATTGATATGCTCGTGCGACGAGAGCGAGATGTTGAACATGCTGCCGGCGAACGTCTCGGTAAGGCGCCCATATTCGTTCTCGGGGTCGATCACGAGCACCATGTCGATGCCGGCCATAAGAGACCGCAGGATCTCGAGCTTTGTGGTATACGACTTGCCGGAGCCGGATTTTGCGAACACCACTTCGTTCGCGTTCTCGAGCGAGAAGCGGTCGAAGATCACGAGGTTGCTGTTGTGGAGGTTGATGCCGTACATGATCCCCTGGTTGGACGAAAGGTCCTCTGACACGAACGGGAAGAACGACGAGATCGGGCTCGTGTTCATCGGCGAATAGATCTGCAATTTATCGTTATTGATCGGCAGGATCGAGAACAATCCTTCCAGTTGCTCAAAGAGCGCGGGCTTGATATAGATGAGTTTCGCCTCCATCATTGTGACGAGCTTGCTCTCGAGCCGCGCAAGATCCTCCATGGTGTCCGCATAGATCGTGATATAGACGCCGGTGTTGAAGAGCTTCTCCTCCGACTGCTGCAGCGAATCGCGCAGATTCTCCACGTCGTTGATGGCGGTCTCGAGCACCGGATTGCGCACAAGGCCCTTTGCCTGTTCTTCGTTCATCTGCGATTCCAGCTGGCCCGCTTTTTTGCGGAGGTTTTTGAGCGCGCTGCCGGTGTCGATCGGGTTCACAAAGATGGAAACATCAAAAAGATTCGGCAGGTTGATGAGCGGTTCGAACCATCCGGTCGAAAGATAGCGCGGATAGGAAAAAACAAAGAACGTTTTGGCGAGCTTGTCGCCGATCTTGAGATAGTTCGGAAAGACCTCCGCGCCCGCGGGGGCGATGATCTTCTTTACGTTATCGAAATTGTCCGCTGGTGCTGTGGGTTGGTCGGGCATGGGATAATGATGTAAAACGATCAGGCGGCGCGTTCTATGGGCGCCTTTTGCCGCTCGACCGTTTGCGGGTTGTAGAAGTTGTAGAAAAGTTCGATGAGCTGCTCATCTTCCAGTAATGTCGCTTCCAGCCCGATGGTAAGAAGGCCGCTTGTTACCTGGCTGGTGCGCTGGTTCAGCTGCGCGAGATTTTCGTCGAACATCTTTGCGGATTCCTCCTCGCGCCGCGCTGCCACGGCGGAATCATCTTTCTTTTTGCCGAGGAACGGGATCCCGGCGGGGATCAGGCCGGAAACTTTGTTCGCGCTTGGCAGGATGGACACCGGATAGAACGATACGACCACGAGGAATACCTTCTCCATGATCGCGTTCTTCTGGACGAACCCCTCGATGAACTTGCTGTATTCTTCTATTTGGTTCTGAAGGATCGGCGACTGCTCGATGTCCTTTCGCGCGCGAAGCGTCTCGATATATTTTTCGATGTTCACTTTGCGGGAATGGATCAGGATCTGGAGCGGGAAGTCGACGCTGTTCAGGAACGTCTGGTATGCCTGCGTGATGATATTCTGCTCCGTCTCGGATTTGAGCGAAAAATTGACGCCGCCCACCATGACGATCTGCCGGAGACTTCCGTCCTTCACGATGACGGTGTTCTTTTTTATCTCTTTGATCTCAACGAGGTCAAGAGAGCTTCCCGCATCCTGCCGCGAATTTGGCGTCAATGATAATGCCATGGTGTTATTTTCCCATACTTCCTACCGATAATCCACGCGTCGCGCCGCATCGCGGGCGCCGCTCAGGCGCTGGAATATCTGATACCGCTCCGCCATCTTCTTTTCGATGAACTGGCGGTCCGAGATCGTCCGTCCTGACTCTGCCGGAGGCGTGCCGGTCTGGAGGCTTTCCCAGCTCTTATGAAGCGAATCTCCGGAGGCGATTTTTTCAACAGGCGGAAGCTCCCTCACGACGGGTTGGGCCGGCGCTGATTGGCGCTGGGCAACGATCCTGTGGAGCGAACCGCCGGGCGTGGCTTCCTCGGTCGGCTCCGCCATCCGCACTGTTTTCGGAGCCGGCCTTTGTGGCTGGATGATCGCGTCGACCGGCTTCCACACATAGAGCTGCGGCTTCCAATAGAAGCTGAACGCAGAGAGGGCAACCTTGATGAGCGGCCGCCCGTTGATCTTTACGAACGAGAGCGCGAGCGATCCGCCGATCGTCACGATCGCGATAATGACGAATAGCCACGTTTGCACAAGAAAATACGCGATGCCGGCTACGATGCCTGCCGCGCCCACATACGCAAATTGCCGAAGAGAGAACGGCCCGACGATCTTATCTTCTGTTTCGATGAATTGAGGGACTTGATACTGCATCTCCTCTATTGTAAGTCCCGACGGCGCGTTTTGCCACTGTTCCGTGCGCGGAGCCGATCGTTAAAGGAAATCCTTTACGATGGGTGCGCCTGGGTTTTGCGGCGATGGAGGCTGGGCCGGAGGCATTGGCGGCTTGGGCGGGGCTGGCACGGGTGGCACGGGAATCGATGGCGAGACTTGGCTCACATTTCTCGGTCCCGGAGCGAAGTCGGTATAGTGAACGGCAGCGGCGCTCGATGCCGTCGCGGGAGGTTTATTGGCGGGTGCCGCGGGCGCGCCGCCGAATTCCAGCACTGCCGCCCGCGCGGGCGCCTGCGGCACCGCGCCCTGGCTCAAGTGCACTTCGGCGCCCACACCCGGCCGCGCAAGCGTGAAGGACGAATTTTTTTCCGACGCCTTGAAGGTCGTGTCCTCGTGAAGCATTACCGGTGCGGGCTCGGCGGATGGTGCCGGAGGAGCGGGCGGCTTGGGAATAGAAGCGGCGGTTGGCGGCACTGACGATGCTGCCGGCATGGCTGGGGCAGCGGGCTTGGGAGCCATCGCAGGTCCCGGCGCCGGAGCCTTCGACCAGCCGATATCGGAGAGTGTGGGGGGCTTTGTGGCAATTTTGGCGGCGGGTATCGTCGCGATATTCGCGGGGACCGGCGCCCCTTTGGGCGATGAGTTGATGTCTTGGATGATCGTCGGAGCCGCTGTTTTTGCCGCGACGGCGCTCGGGCTCAGCTCTTTTATTACTGGAATTTGGAATTTGTCCAAGAGGGAAATATCAATGCCGATATCCGAAAGCTCTTTTTTGACAGAACCCAAGATGGTCCGCTTTACTTCCGCGGAGATTCCCAGGGCCTTGTCGCGGTCCATTTTTAATTCTTCAGAAAGTTCACCGGCAAAATAATCTGGCTCGAGATCTTTTATCTCCAAGCGGGCGAGCAACATAGGAAGAACCGACGCGTCCTTTCCTTGAATATTAAAATGTTGATTTATGGTCTGAACCATCAACGCGGTCTCTTCTGATGCGAACCAGGAGCGGATCGGAAGAGGAACAAGTTTAAGTTTCGCGCGAATTGCTTGATTGTCCATGGTTTATGATTATACGTATTGCCACGCCGGGCTTGTGTCTACGTAAGTCTTTAGTTTAAGTAGCTTTGGAGGAACGGGCGTGCCCGCAGGTATCGCCGCTATCATTTTATTGATGGTATCTTTATACGCCCTGGTTTGATTGTCGTTTCCCTCCGCCACTAATTTTCCTAACTGCTGGATGGACATGGAGAGCGCTATGGTTTGTTGTCCTGCGCTGGGGGCGCCAGCTCCGCTCGGGTCGCCCAACGACCGATAATCAAGATCGGTAACATCCGCAACTTTTATTTTCTTTGCGGCTTCCGCGATGGCGCGCTCTTCGGCTTCGGCATTGGTTTCCATGCGACCGAGGGCGGCGCTAAACCGGGGCAATCCTGCGCTCGTTTGAGCTGCAAGCTCAGGCCGATTATTGAGAATTGCCTGCAGATTCCCCATCTTTTCTGAGTTTTCGAGCAGCTCTTTCATGCGGCTCGAACTAAGATTGGGGTGCTTGGTAAGATTTCTTTTCGCGATCTCCTGTGCAATTGCGGCTTCCGCCGTGGGATTGCTGATAATATCCTTTGAGTTTGCCCGGGCAACCATTCCTTCATCATCCAACCCTTTCAGGTTTTCCTTTACATATTTTTCAATATCAGGCTTCCGCTCTTCGTGAAGGACTTCCGGAGATCCCGTGGTGGCTATCGCAGAACCAACGGTTTTTGCTCCCCATATCGGAACCCCCTGTAAGCGGGATCCCTGACGCTGGAGCCATGTGGTTGTCTCGTGCTTTTTGGTCGCAGCATTATATTTTGTCTCCCTGCCCGCAGTCCTGATCTTGTCCGACGCGCGCCTCTTTGACTGGCCCCACGCCCAGCTACCCGCCTTCTTTCCCTGCTTCTCCGCAAAATTTGTCATTGTCCCGGCCATCTTGATGCCCATGGAATTGGCGGCGATCATGCCGCCGACGATAAGGCCGCCGATGATGATCTCAAAAAGGAACGACATAATGACAGGGGTGATGGCGCCGGCGGCGAATTGCGAGATGGCTGAGAGCGCGGTGCTTCCTGCGGCATTGGGCCCGTAAGTGTTTGTGAGGTTCTGCATTGAAAAGACGCCGCCGCTCTGCATGGTAAGGATCGCGAGATAGATGAAGAACAGCACGATCGGGGCAAAGAACGTCCATCGCAGGAACTCGTTCCACCATTTCTTCCAGTGGGAATCAAAACTTGGGAATACCCACGATGCCCACGCGAAAGGAAGAAGGATCGCGAGGATCGCGATATAGAGGTAGCGGATCATCATCAATACGATAAAACAGAGGAGCACCAAGAAGATGAGCGCCATATCAATGGCAATGAAGCCGATGCCAAGGATCGGAACAATCATCGCGGTTATTCCGTTGTTCTGGCCAGCGGTGAACGCACCCTGAAGGCCGTTGCCGCTGGCATTGGATATGTCACCGATCTGCCAAGCGTTCTGCGGGGCGAACGCCGTCGCAAATGTTTCGCCAAAATGGACAAAGCTTGTGATTCCCGATCCGGCCCCGGAACATCCTCCGGCGGTCGGATTGATGCAGTTCATGAAATATTGCGTGAACGAGTTCCCGATCGCGAAGATCGGCGACATGATCACAAGGCCGAAGTTGACGAGGATCGCCATCACGACGAGCTTCCAGAGCAGCTGCTTTACGCCATAGGTGTTGTTGCGCAGTATTGTCGCGAGGGCGATCACAATGATGCCCAACACGAATGCGAGGTTCGCGACGGCGAGCGAAACAGAGAATCCGGTCTGGACGAACGGCGTGTTAAGGACGTTCGCGTTGATATTCATAATGACGCCGATACACCACCCTTCAAGGGCTATGAAGATGCCGAAGATGGTCGCGATGAGGTACGTGACGCCGACCGCAACCATGTCGACAAGGGTATACGTGCAGCTTTGAACATCGGTAAGGCCGCACGCGCTCGCAAGCTGGGTGGATGCCAGAAAAAGGAATGAGGCGGCGACAAGCGCCCCGCCAAAAAATTCCGCTTTGAATTTTTTCAGGATGGACATCATGGGCCGGTTACGGTGATCGTGCAGCTATTTTGGCTATGATCCGTCGACGCCTGGGCGGTTGCGGTATAGGTCCCATCCGTGACGTATGTAAGCGTGAGCGATTGGCCCGTCAGCACCGTTGCGCCGGCTCCGCCTTGCACGGTGCCAGGGGCAGACCAGGTATATGTCGGGGTCCCGTTGGAATTTTCCGTTGTCGGACAATTGCCGGCGGTGATGCAGGCAGTATCAACGGCGCCGCCGAGAGCTGAAACATTGGCAATAGCAGAGCCAGTGGATGACGAGATCGTGATGGTTTGGGTAGAGGGCAGGCACTGGATCGGTGTCGATGGCGGCGTGCCCCCGCCCGAGATGCTCGTCGCGCTGATGCCTCCTACGCCGGGGTTGGGGATCGCGTTAACGGCGGCCGTGATCGCCTGTGTCGCCAGTTGGGTTATGAGCGCGCTCGTGAGAGCCTCTACGAGCCCTGTGATATCGTTCGCGCTCGTTATGAGCTGTGTGCCGCTCTGCAATCCTGCGCTCATCGTCTGGCCCGTAACCTGTCCGGGGTTCGTCACGGTCGGATTTTGGCCATTCGCGCACTTTCCTCCGTTGGGGATGCTTTCCGCATCCACATCATTGCCATAGGCATCTTCGCAGACGCCGACCAGGTCGCCCGGATTTGAACCTGACGGACATACAAAATGCACGCCATTCGGATCGCTTCCGTCAGAGCATGCCTGATCGGGGTTCCATCCCTGTTGGGCGGTGGTTTGGAGCTGTGTCGCCGCTTGGCTGTTCGCTCCTGCCGCGGCCGAGTCCTGTTGTATGGTCATCGCGTTGGCCCAGACATTCCCTCCCTGTCCAAAAAGATGCATATAATCGTTAAAATTCGTGAATCCCCCCGCAAGGAGGCCGACGTTGCTATCCGGGCTTGCAAGCTGCGACGCCGTACGGGCGATCGCGGTCGGTGATTGGTATGGCGTATTAAGAAGCAACCCCAAAGCGGCAGATTGGGATGGCGGCGCTGCGGCAATTTCGAGGTGGAGAGTGTTAAGGAGCGCAGCTTGATGCGATTGTATCATTGCTGTCGCAAAATCGGTCACGAACTTCGGTATGCCGTGCGCTCCCTGGATCTCGGTAAGTATTTTCTTTTGAATGAGGGCAATGAGGGTATTTTTAAGTATCTGCAGGAGGGTGCTTTTCAGGAAGTTTTGGAACCAATCGGCAAAATTGCTCGCATCAAACGTGAGCCATTGCGCATGCGCGGTCTGGATGCCGAACAAGGCGGCGACGAGGGGGTTGGGGCTCGTGGTGGCTTCGTTGAACGACAGGCCGAGCGAAGACGCGTTCTGTATCTGTTGCTGCAGCGCGCTTACCGCAGCCGCATACTTTGTTTGTTCCCCTTGGAAAATGATCGCCTCTTTTACGGGGTCGTTGCTTGCGTTCTCCGCAAGCTGGAGGGAGTTTTCTTCATACACCAACACCTTCACGAGGCTTTGCTGGAGGCCAAGAAGGGGCGCGGGGGTTTCGAGCGCAAGGGTGTCGCTGAGCGCCCCTTGAACCTGAGAATCTATATAGGAAAGATCGGAAGGGTCCTCCGTCTGGTTTTGCATGCTATCCTGCAGGCCGGTTGAAACAAAATATTTATCATAAATGGAAGCGATCGATGTGCCGTATTGTGCGAGGGCGTTTTGGGAAGATGACGTGACCACCTTGATCGGCTCCGATTGCGCTTCGGTGTCCCAATCCGGCACGGAGAGCGATTGGAACGCGGGATTGGCGGCGATGCTTTCGGTGACCACCGTCATGTTCGGCGGGGTGACCGAAATACTTCCGCTCGCATCGGTCGTAAGCCCGGATGGGTTCGCCGCAGTGAGCTCGTCAATGTACGAATCGGCGAGAATGTTGGTAAGGTTGTTGGGGTCGCTTGCCTGCGCATCGGTGGAGCTGGTGTCGGTCTGGCTCAAAAGCTCGGCCGCATTTCCCTGCAGCGATCCGGTGTCCACGAACGCAGTGGTGGGAACGGCCGAAGGATCTGATGCTGAGCTGACCACCGCAAACTGTTTTGCCGTTCCCGTATTGGAAGTTCCCGAGGGTCGCGTGAAAAAAGAGAAAGACAGGCCGGCACCGATGGCGGCGATGGCGAAGACCAGAAACCCGGCAATCAGTTTCTTGACGTCTATCATTTGATTAAATTATATCCCTAAAGACAGGCGGTTGCTATCAAGTTATCCCCACGGCACACTCCGTGCCAATTCAACCGCCTGAAAGATGGTAAGTTCCTGGGGTCGGCCTTCGGGCTTGATCCCGAGGGAGCGAAGGCATGCGAGGGCATCGCTTTTTGGCGCGTCCGCCTTCATCCCCGCGGCGACGTTGTTCAGGATCGTCTTTCGCGGCTGGGCAAAAATGGCCCGAACCGCTCTATAATAGAGTGCCGGATCGATGGGCGCCGGTACCAGCTTTGTTTTTAGGACGATCACAGCGGAGTCCACGTCTGGCGGAGGGGAAAAGTCCCGGCGGGGCACATGGGCAATGACGGCAGCGTCGGCCCAGAACTGCACGCTCGCGGCAAGGCGGTTCATATGCGGCGCCGCGGCGGAGATCCGCTCGGCGACTTCTTTTTGCACGAGGAGCACCGCCCGTTCAGGCTTCTCCGCAAGCTCGCTCATCACGCGCAATAATTTTCCGGTTATGTAGTACGGGATGTTGCCGGCGATCTTGTAGCGCTTCACGCCGCCGGGCGTTGCGCCGAGGCGCGCCACGGTGTCCGGCAAGATCTTCAGCGCGTCCGCCTCCATTATAGAGAGAATTCCGGCGCCATTTTTTTCGGCGAGCGCGCCGAGCGGCGCGATGAGCGAATGGTCTTTCTCTATGGCGACGACGCTTGAGGCGCCCGCCCGCGCCGCGGCGCGGGCGATCGGCAGCGTCAGCTCGCCATGGCCCGGCCCGATCTCGATGACAGCGTCGCCTTTTTGCAGGTCAAGAGCGTCCGCAATGCGCTGGAGAACGGCGGCGTTCTTGAGAAAATGCTGCCCGAGTTTTTTCATGTCTGTACGGTATAATCATTGTAATGGTCGCGAAGATTATTGGAAAGATAGAGGACGCGGAGATTTCTTTTTCGCAGGCGGTGTTCGCGTTCTTTGGCATCATCGCCATCCGCTTCTTCCTTGAAAATCTCTCGAGCCCGTCGCCCAGTTTTCCGGCGGTGCCCGACATGCTGACGCTTGTGCACTATGCGCTTTTTTATGCGGGCGCTTTCATTTCAACCACGCTCATGCTCCGCCTCTTTGTGCCCGATATCAAAAGGATATCCAAAGCGACCCTGTTCATTTTGCCGGTCATGTGGTTGCCGCCGATCCTTGACCTTATTCTGTCGCATGGCGCGGGATATCCTATGGCGTATATCTTCGCAAGCGGTGCGGCGCTATGGAGGGATTTCCTGACGATCGGCGGATCGCCGCTCTTCGGGGGCGTAACCCCGGGGATAAAAACAGAAATGGTCATAATTCTGGTGGGCACGGCCGGTTATGTTTTTGTGAAGACGCGGAGCCTCGTGCGCACGGTCGTCGCGGCGATTGCAGGCTACTGCATCATCTTTTTCTGGCTGGCATTCCCAAGCATCGTCGCGCTTTTTGCATGCATGATAAAAGTTCCGCTCGCGGCCACGCCGTCCTATCTCCTGATCCAGGAGTTCGCAGCATCGCACATCATGGGGCGCATCGTTCCGCCGACAGAAGCTCTTTCGTATGTCACCGCGACGGGGATGCTCTTCAATGCGGGGATATCTTATCTCTTTTATCTTTTCGATACGGCGCTCTTCATCGTCTGGGCGATCGCATATCGTCCGAGGTTCTTAAAGGAATACATACGGAACTGCAGGCCGGAGCGCATCTCGAGCTTTTTTCTCCTGATCGGCGCCGGGATCTTTACAGCGATGAAGCTTGAGGGCGTGCGGGCGTTCGGCAACTGGGTGGACGCGCTTGCGCTTGCCGCCTTGGCGATCGCATATTTTTGCGCATGGATATTCGCGGTAGGCGTGAACGACCTGGCGGATATCGAAATAGATCGCGTGAGCAACCAGGGGCGCCCTCTTGTCGCGAACACGGTGGCGGACACAGAGATGCGCGGCGCGAACATGTTCTTTCTCTTGTGGTCGTTCGCCGGCGCGTTCATCGTGGGGTATTGGGCGTTCTTTGCGATGATGCTCTTTACCGCCGCATATTATGTTTATTCCGCGCCGCCGTTGCGCCTCAAGCGCGTTCCGCTGCTCGCAACATTTTTTATCGCGCTTGCGAGCCTGTCGGCCGCCGCTGCGGGATTTTACTTCGCAAGCCCGGTCCAGTTTGTTTCCGCGTTCCCGGGGAAATTCATTCTCCTCGTTCTGGTCTTCTTCACCCTCCTCACGAACGTCAAGGATATTAAAGATGTGGAGGGCGACCGCGCCGCCGGCATCGCCACCGTTCCCACGCTCATAAAAGGATATGCAGGAAGGGCGACCGTCGGCGCGATGCTCGCCGCGGCGTTCCTTTCGGTTCCGGTCATCCTCGGCGCGGCCGCCCTCTTTATCCCCTCGCTTATCGCCGCCGCCGCCGGATATTATTTCGTGGTCGCGGAGCCGTATCGCGAAGGCAGGGTCTTTGTCGTGTATTTCCTCTACGCGATCATCGCGGGCATCATTCTGTGGCGATAGCATCGCCGTCGCCGTATTCGTCGTCTTTATACCACCCCGCATCGTCGCTCCCGCCGCGGCCGCGTTCCCGCGTTCCGTCGCCCGCTTCCAACACGATGCAGTCCTCCGGTATCTCGTTTATAAAGCGCGACGGTACGCCGTAAAAGCTGAGGTAAAGGTTTTTCCGCGCGCGCGTCATGGCCACATACATCAGCCGCCGCTCCTCTTCCAGGGAATTTTCGTCGGCAAGAGAACGGCCGTGGGGCAGCAATCCCTCCGCTACCCCCGCGATGAACACGGAATCGAATTCCAGTCCCTTTGCAAGGTGGATCGTCATTAAATTTATCTCGCGCCCGTCGGAGGGCTTGTTCTCTATCTCATCCGCGGCTTGTAACAGGCTCAGGCGCTCAAGCAGTTCATCCAAACTCCTGAAGTCGGTTGCGAATGTGATCAGCTCCGCGATGTTCTCTTCGCGTTCGTCGGCGTTCGCAAAGTTCGTCTCGAGATAGTCAAAATAGCCGAACGTTTCCAAAAATAATTTCAGCGCGGCGAGCGGCGCGATCGCCCCGCCTGCCGGCCGCGCCGGATCCTGCAGCACCGCGACGCGGTCTCTGAACTCCGCAAAGCGCCGCTTGGTAAGGTTCTTTTCCAGCCGCTCGCGGGCCGGCTCATCTTTGGCATTCGCGATATAGCGCAGCGCGGAGACGGCATCTTTTATTTCGCGCCGTTCATAGAACTTCAATCCGCCGAAGATGCGATACGGGATGTTGTTGCGGATGAGCGCTTGTTCGATCGCGCGCGATTGCGCGTTCGTGCGATACAGGATCCCGATGTCGGCGTCCTTGTCGCGCGCGCGGAGCGCGGCGATCTTCATCGCGACCCATTCCGCCTCTTCGTTCTCGCCCCATGCCTCGAACAAAACGATCGGATCGCCGTCCGGATTCTGTGTCCAAAGATTTTTCGGCGTGCGGAACCGGTTGTGCTTTGCGACCGATGCCGCCGCGCGGATGATGGTGCCCGTCGAGCGATAATTCTCCTCCAAGAAGTGTACGCTTGCGCCCTTCCACTCTTTATCAAAGTTCAAAAACGTTTTTATGTCCGCGTAGCGCCAGCTGTAGATCGTCTGCTCGTCGTCCCCCACCACGCTCAGGTTGCGGTGTTCGCCGGCGAGGAGCGACACGAGCTCGTATTGCTTGGGATTGATGTCCTGATATTCATCGACGAGGATCGCGTCGAACTTGCGCTGATATTTTTTGAGGACCTCCGGATGCGCTTTGAATATCGCCACCACTTTTTCAATGAGGTCGTCGAAGTCGAACGCATTATTGCGTTCGAGCGCTGCTTCATATTTTTCGAATACGCGCCGTGCCTGCGCCTCTTTTTCCGGCGGCATAGGCCGCGCCTCCGGCAAGAGACGTCCGAGGTTCTTCAGCTCGGATATTTTTTTGGCAAAATAAACAGGGGTATCTTTTTTGTTCTTTTTTGCCAGAAGCCCTTCATCTTCATCTTTTTTAGGAGGAGGCAGGACGGACTTGACCGCTTTTTTGACCAGATCGAACGAATCGTGATCATCAAAAATAGCAAAATTGGGTTCCCGACCGACCAGGCGGCATTCTTTTCGGAGGATCCTGGCGCCCAAAGAATGGAAGGTTCCCAGGAATGGCCCTTCCCTGCCTACCCGCCTTGCCATTTCTTTTGCAGCTTTATTGGTAAAAGTAATGGCGCAAATGCGCTCCGGAGGGGTTCCGGTCTCTATCAGGTGGATAATTCGGCTTGTCAGGGTCTTGGTTTTGCCCGTTCCAGCCCCCGCCACTATTAATAGAGGGGTTCCCGGGGCATGAACAGCCGCTTCCTGGGCGGAATTGAGGGGCGGAGGAGTGGCATTGACGGGGGGTTGAGGGGTTTTCTTCATCGTGGTATCGTGAATGTATAAGTATAACCATAGAAAAGCTTAAAAGGGACTATACGCCATTAGGAATGGCTGTTTTTTTGGCGCTCGGCGGACTGCTTTTAGGGTTCGCAAAAATTTCAATAGTGCCTCATTCCCCGGCCGGTACCGTCCAGGAGCAACGGGTATCGTCCGGACCCTCTATTATTCCACAAGCGGAGGGTGCGGAGGTGGACAGCGCCGCCCTTACTCCACAGAGCGCGCCATTCCTTGCTACCGTCAGCGCGGGAGCGGAAGGGGTCGGCGCAGTGGAAGATGCCAACGTTCTTTATGATGACGGCGCTCTCAAGGCTTCAGGACAAATACAAAAGACGACATCGTTTGCTCCGTCCGTGAGCGCTTCCAAGATTCCCGCTTCCAGTATCGTCTATCAGGTAAAGGCGACGGATACCCTCAAGTCCATCTCTGCGGCGTTTGGGATTCCCATGAATACGATAGTCCAATTCAATCCATCTGTAAATTTTTCATCGCTCGCGGCGGGTACCTCGATCGTCATTCCCGGGCAGAGCGATATCGCGTTCCCGAGCGGCAAGAGCTGATACGCAGGCAAGGGCCTCGTACGATCAGAATATATCCTTCAGCCGATAGCTGAATGCCTCTGCGAGGTGCCGGGATGACACATCCGCGCTTCCCTCAATATCTGCGATCGTGCGCGCGACTTTGAGCATGCGGTAGTATCCCCGCGGAGAAAAATGGCTTGTGTCGAGCGCGGCGATGAGCGACCTGCTGTCAGGGGCCAGCGCGACCGTCTCACCCGTCTCGCGCGAGGTCATCTCGCCGTTCAATGTTCCGCGTCGCGCGACCTGGGCTGCGCGGGCGCGGGCCACGATGCCCTTTGCCGCGGCAGTCTCCCCTTTCCGCGCGGACGCGCTCCCTTCGTCGAGCGCTTCGATCGTTACGCGTCCCACCTTGACCTGGAGGTCGATGCGGTCAAGGAGCGGCCCAGAAATTTTCTTTTGATACTTTACCACCTCATACGCAGAACATTTGCACTCTTTTATTTCGTCGCCGTAGTAGCCGCAGGGGCACGGGTTCATCGCGGCGATAAGGATGAACTTTGCGGGAAACGCGACGCTTTGTTTTGCGCGGGCGAGATGTACCATGCCCGACTCGAGCGGCTGACGGAGCGCCTCAAGCACATTCTTTTGGAACTCGGGCAGCTCGTCAAGAAAGAGCACTCCGTGGTGGGCAAGGCTGATCTCTCCCGGGTGCGGATCCTGGCCGCCGCCCACGAGGGCCGTGATAGAGGCCGTGTGGTGGGGCGCGCGGAACGGCCGTTCGCGAATAAGGCCGCCAGGGCTTAGTCCCGCGGCGCTCCATATCTTTGTCGTTTCTATCGACTCGGATGTTGTGAGGTCGGGCATGATGCCGGCGAGCGCCCGGGAAAGGAAGGTCTTACCGACTCCGGGGGGTCCCAAAAGCAGGATATTGTGGGCGCCTGCTGCCGCGATGACGATCGCGCGCTTCGCATTTTCCTGCGCCACGATCTCGGAAAGGTCCGCGGCCGCTTCGGAACGCCTGCTCCCTTCCGCGAACCGGGTTCGCTCCCCCGCACACCTCCCTTCGAGAATGCGGATCATCCCGCGCAGATCTTCCACTGCGACGACCGTGATCCCGTCGATCGCCGCCGCCTCGTTCGCGTTTTCGCGGGGCAGGAAAAGATATGCGAATCCTTCACGCGCCGCTTTCTCCGCGATGTTCAGCGCGCCGCTCACCGGGCGCAGGCGCCCGTCGAGCGCGAGCTCCCCCAGGAAGATCTTGTCGTCGGATTCAAAATCCCGCATCTGTTTTGTAGCCAAAAGATATCCGAGCGCGATCGCGAGGTCGTAGTGAGACCCCGTTTTTTTTATGTCCGCCGGCGCGAGGTTGATCGTGATCTTCCGGTTCTCGCGGTTGGGCGGCTTGATACCGGAATTTTTGAGCGCCGAGTTTACGCGCTCCTTCGCTTCGTTGAGCGACCGATCGCCGAGCCCCACGATAGTGAACGAATGCAATCCCACATTGACGTCCGCTTCCACTTCGATGATCGTCGCATCGATCCCGGTAAGTGCCGCCGAATACAGCCGTCCTATTTTTTTACTCATACAAACACTATGGCATAGTGCGCATTAAAAAATAATTAAAAAAGCCCCGCTCACTTTTGTCCGGATCGCGAGGACGCTAAAGGACAAAAACGAGAGGAGCTGCCTTAATTATCCGATAGTTAAGAGGTCAATTTGCAGGATTTGCAGAAGCGGGATTCGGGATCGATGTCCAAAACTTCTTGTTCGATAGGCTTGCCACACTTTTCACAAACCCCATAGGTACCCGTTTGGATCTTTCCCAGCGCAATATCAATTTCGCTCAGACGGCCTTTGAGGTCATTTGCCATAGCGAGCTGGTTACCCACTTCTTCTGACTTGTCCGACTCTTCTTCCCCGTGATCCACGTCGTTTCCAAAATCAACAGGTTTCTCCTCCTTGTTGATCTCGGCGAGGATAAGAGCGCGCTCCTTTTCCAATTTTGTTTTATATTCTTTTAATTGATGTTCGTTCATAGTATCTAAGGATACGGCGAGAAGCCCACAAAGGCAACCGTAAAGATTTCAAAAATTGTCGCCCCCATCCCCCACCTGATCCACCATTCGATTAACCCAGCATGGCTGCCTATCCGGCAAAGATTATATCGTTTTTGCCGGATTGCCGGATTAAATCAAAATAATACGGCAAAACCCGATAAGCCCATAAAACCTACTGCTAAACAAAATTGTTTGTCAAAATTGTTTGCCGACAAACACTATTTTAATTCAATAATTATTAAAAGTTATAAAAATGCCTTTAAAACTCCTTATTTTAATAAAAACATTTAAATTTGAATTTTAATTGTGTTTGCCGACAAACACAATTAAAATTCAATAACTCTTTTTATGATAAAAAATATTGAAACCGGCAAAATAGGAGAAAATATTGCTTGCAAATATTTGCTAAATAATAAGTATTTGATATTGGCCAGAAATCACAGGGAACGACCTGATGAAATAGATATTATTGGTCGCCATCCCGATGGAACGCTGGTTTTTTGTGAAGTAAAAACCCTCCGAAAATCTATGTTTATGCCGGAAGATAATCTTACTCCGATGAAGCTTAAAAAGATGATAAGAGCGGCAAGGATCTTTTTAATGCGACATCCGGGGATAGTTCTAGAAGAAAAAGGATGGCAAATTGATCTCGTTGCGATTGTACTAACATATGGAGATAAAGTTGCCGAATTGCGCCACTATAAGAATATTTGACGGAGACAGTCATTCTTGACAGAGTGGTGTAATTTCAAATACAATAAGGACGACGATGAAGGTCGCTTTCAAAGCGGCTTTTTTTAAAGAAACGGCCGAACAATTAAATAACAACTAAATATATGTTGAATATAAAAGAATTATCAAAAGCGTTAAAGCAGGTCGCGGAGGAGAAGGGGCTGGACCCGGATCAGGTTTTGGAGGTCATTGAATCATCGATCGCGGCGGCATACAAGAAGGAATATGGCGAGCGTGGTGAGGTGGTGAAATGCAAGATGGACCAGAAGACTGGCGAGCTGAACTTCTGGCAAATAAAGACCGTAGTGGATGATACGACGGTGCGTTTTGTTGACGAGGCGGAAGAGGCTGCCGCTGCCGAGGCCGCAGCTGGAACGGGCACAGAAAATCAAAAAGCGAAAGAATCGGCCGTTGTGGCGGAAGAAGACACAGAGGGGAAACTTCCGCGCTTCAATCCCGAACGGCACATCGCGATGGATGAAGCGAAGAAAATAAAGAAGGATGTGGAACTTGGCGAAGAGATGATGTTTCCTCTTGAGACGCACGAGGATTTTGGACGCATTGCGGCGCAGACGGCAAAGCAGGTCATTTTGCAGAAGCTGCGCGAATCCGAGCGCGATTCTATATTGAACGAGTGGCGCGGCCGCGAGGGGACTATCGTGAGCGGCGTCATCCAACGCTTCGAGCGGGGGAACATCTTTGTGGATCTTGGCCGCACGATAGGAGTGATGTTCGGCAATGAATCCATTCCGGGAGAGCACTATCGCGCAGGGGAGCGTTTGCGCTTCTTGGTGGTGGCAGTACAGGAAGATACGCGCCTTCCGGGCATCATCCTTTCGCGCTCACATCCGAAGTTCGTAGTTGAGCTTTTCCGGATGGAGGTGCCGGAGCTTGTGGAAGACGCCATAGAGATCAAGGCCATCGCGCGAGAGCCGGGCAACCGCACGAAGATCGCGGCGGCATCGAAGGCCGATGGTGTGGATCCGGTGGGAGCGTTGGTGGGCCAGCGCGGCACGCGCGTGATGGCGGTCAATAACGAACTGGGCAACGAGAAGATCGATATCGCCGAGTGGTCCGATGATCCGGAGAAGTTCATCGCGAACGCATTGTCGCCGGCGAAGGTCGAGCGCGTGGAGATCATGCCGCGTCGCGAGGCGCGGGCATATGTGCCGGAGAACCAGCTCTCGCTTGCCATCGGCAAGGGCGGGCAGAACGTGCGGCTCGCGGCAAAGCTGACGGGCTGGAAGATCGATGTGCGCTCGCAGACGCGGCCGGAGGAAGAGGTGGAAGGCGGCGTCGCCGGCCTCGTTGATGCGGGTAGCGCCGAGGGTGGCGACCAGATCGCAGCACCGGAGGCGGACGATGATAAGGAGGATATCGCAATATAAAAAGGGCGCATAAAGATATATAATAGAGAAAACATAACAATGTCACCTTGGGAAAAAGTTCCGTTGGGAGATAAGGCGCCGGAGGTCATCAATGTGATCATCGAGATACCGAAGGGCAGCCAGAACAAGTATGAGTTCGACGAGAAGCTTGGCATATTCAAGCTGGACCGCGTCATCTACGGTTCGTATCACTACCCCCTTGATTACGGGTTTATCCCGGGTACGCGCTCGGAGGATGGCGACCATCTTGATGCGCTCGTGATGGGCGGCGATCCGCTTTTTACCGGGTGCCTTGCAGAGGTTCGCCCGATCGGACTTTTGAACATGATCGATACCGGAGAGCCGGATGCGAAAGTGCTCGCCGTGCAGGCGAACGATCCGCGCTTCAGCGAGATCAAGGACATTGCCGACGTGGAGAAATACAATCCGCATCTTTTGAAGGAGGTCGTAAACTTCTTTGAGACGTATAAGATGCTGCAGAAGAAAGAAGTGAAGATCTCGGGATGGGGTGACGCCGCGGCGGCAAAGGAAGAGATAAAGAAGGCGCAGGCGGTGTATGAGAAAGAAGCGCACTAGTCCCTGCGCGCGGAGCACATATAAAAACCATGAAGAAACTTGAATACGAAAATCAGTATCTGATCCCGACCGTCATAGAGAAATCGCAGTACGGCGAGCGAGCGTATGATATCTATTCGCGGCTTCTTAAAGAGCGCATCATTTTTCTGGGCGGTCCGGTGAGCGATGCGGTCGCGAATACGGTGATCGCGCAGCTGCTCTTCCTCGAGCATGAGGATCCAAAGAAGGACATCAAGCTTTACATCAACAGTCCCGGCGGCTCGGTCACGGCGGGCATGGCGATCTACGATACCATGCAGTACGTGCGACCGGATGTCTCTACGATGTGCGTAGGCATCGCGGCGTCGATGGGCGCCTTCCTTCTCGCCGCCGGAAAGAAAGGCAAGCGCTTCACGCTGCCGAACTCGGAGATACTGCTTCACCAGGTTGCGGTGGATTCGATCGGCGGCCAGGCAACGGAGATCGAGATCTCCGCACGGCAGATCATAAAGACCAAACAGCGCCTCAATCAGATCCTCGCAAAGAGCACGGGCCAGTCGCTTGCAAAGGTGGAGAAAGACACCGAGCGCGATTTCTGGCTCTCCGCGGAAGAGGCAAAGACATATGGCGTAGTGGACGAGATCATCAAGAAATCGTAACCGGTATCGTGCGGCTGCGATCGTCGTCATACATATAGAGAAAAGCCCGGCGCAAGCGTCGGGCTTTTTGGTTTTTTTGCGAAAGTCGCGAGAGGACGATCATTGCGGCTTGCGGTACACCAGGTCTTCTCCGCGAAGATAATATTCGGTGGAGCAGGTGTCAGTTCCGCAGATCATCGATTCGAGGCCGTTGAACTGAGTGCGAGTGATAAGACCAAGCGCTCCGCATTCCGGGCACGCAATCACGGCAACGAAAGGATTGCGCGCGTCACCCATCGGCGATGGATTTTCGAGGACGAAGAGCGTCCCTGGCTCCATCTGTTCCGGGATCCACTCGTCCAGCGTTTGAAGCTCTTCGGTGGTACTTTCCAGGTTTGTCGCCATACGCCCTCCGGATGATCCAGAAGATTAGATTCCGTTCTGTCTTCATCATACTTGGGGTCGTAAAAAAATACCAAGCGTGCCGCTGGGGATTCGCCGGTTTTCGTGGTAAAATGGCAATAAATGGCTGAAAAGAAACAGATAAACAAAGATGCGGTGGAGCAGGTGCTCACGCGCAACGTGGAAGAGGTGATCGACGAGGGCCACCTCCGCGCCGCGCTCCTTTCCGGCAAAAAACTGCGGGTGAAGCTCGGCATCGACCCAACGGGCGACAAGATCCACATCGGCCGCGCGGTACTGCTTTGGAAGCTGCGTGAATTTCAGGACCTCGGGCACACGATCGTGCTCATTATCGGAGATTTTACCGCACAGGTGGGCGATCCGTCCGACAAGATGGAGAAGCGCCCGTTCCTCTCGCCCGCGCAGATCAAAAAAAATCTCAAGAATTACCTTGCGCAGATCGGCCGGATCATAGATCTTAAAAAAACCGAGATCCGCTATAACAGCGAATGGCTCTCCAAATTGAATTTTCAGGAGATCTCACAGCTCGCGGAAAATTTCACTATTCAGCAAATGGTAGAGCGACGCAATTTCAAAGATCGCTGGGATGCACACAAAGAGATCAGCATGCGCGAGATGCTCTACCCTTTGATGCAGGGGTACGATTCCGTGGCGATCAAGGCCGACGTGGAGCTTGGCGGCACCGATCAGCTTTTCAATCTGCTCGCCGGGCGCAAGATCCAGGAGCGGTATGGCCAAAAGCCGCAGGATGTTATGACGAACAAGATGCTCATGGGCACCGACGGGCGCAAGATGTCCACGAGCTGGGGGAATGTCATCAATATTATAGATGGGCCGGAGGATCAGTTCGGCAAGGTGATGTCCGTGCACGACGATCAGATCGCAAATTATTTCCACTTGGCAACGGACGTGCCGGAGGCGGAGATCAAAAAGCATATTGATGGCATCAAGGGAGGCGACAATCCTAAAAAAGTTAAGGAGATCCTGGCGTTCGAGGTGGTCAAGCGCTATCACGGCGAAAAGAAGGCCCGCGCGGCCGCGGAAAATTTTGCGAAGACGTTCTCGCGCCGCGAAACGCCGGACGTGATCCCGGCGCTCAAGATCGCGACCGGCACGATCCTGCCGGTGGACCTTATCATCGCATCGGGCGTGTTCAAGAGCCGGAGCGAGGCGCGGCGCCTCATCGAGCAAGGTGGATTTGATGTGGATAACCGTCCGTGCCGCGACCCGCAGTCGCCGCTCGTCCTCAAGGGCGGGGAGGTGATAAAAGTAGGCAAAAAGCGGTTTTTCAAGGTTGTTCTCTAGTTATCCACAGGGTAGGGTTGCGCCGTCCTGTCCGTTTGCTATATTTATATCAGCGACTGCCTAAAAACACTAAATATCATTATCTCTCCGCCCTAAAAAGCGGTCGCGCACTGCGAATTTATTCGCAACACATTTGTCTAGCGCGTGACTATGACCGCGCAACTCTCAACACACAAGGGAATGACCATCTGGTTATTCCCTTATTCTTTTATTAACGACGCATAGTGCGCGGATTGCATTTCCCGCGCGATTTTTGTATAACATACCCAGCACTAACGGAATTGAATAGAGAAGCGAGGTGATAGCCGTGCCGATAGCGGTTCCGGTAACGTACGAAGGGCACGCGAAGATCCAGAAAAATCTGGAATCGCGCGGATTCTGGGAAGCCTCAGAAAGAGAGCGCATCGAGATGCTGATGCAAATGAAGGGATACATCGAGGTCCCGGAATTCGGATTTCCTTCCTGCAGCGGCGAAACATGCTTTTTGTATCGGTTTGGCAAATATCTCGTCGTGGTATGGACATCGTGCTTGAGGGAGAAGGTCTTTGAATACCGCCGGCAGGAAAGGAAGGCGTGTTCTCAGATGCTCCTGTTTGAGCCCGGAAAGGTGGTCAGCCGTCCGAACGGCGAAGACGCGGGCAGGGTCCTTATCCTGGAGGAAACGAGGGATGGAAGAAGGTTTCCGCGGTATTTCGCGCGCTACGTCCATCGCACAAAAGGGTTCGTGACCAATTTGAGCAGGCGGGCATGGATCGCGGCGTACAAGATATCGCATCGGCCAAAGTGCGAACGATGCGGAGAACTGATGGACATCTGCGAAAAGGAAGACGGAGGAAACTATTGGGGCTGTTTCAACTGGACGCATTTTAACGCGCTCATCCGTGAGCCATTTTTCCAGGATTGGCATTACGGGCTTCCGGAGCGATCGCAGAAGATGTGCCGCGCGATGGATCGGGCATTCAAAAAACAGCTCTATCGGCGCCGAAAAGAGGCCGAAGAGCAGGGAAAGAAGCCGCCGGAACGGGCGTTCGCCATTCGCGCTCGTGCGAAGGCGAAGCGCGCCGCTGCGTAGTGGCAAAAAGAAGGGCAAGCAGCGCAAATAAAAAAGTCGGGCGGAGCATTCGTTGCTCCGCCCTTTCTGTTTCTGTTTTTTTAATTCTCCTAGCTCTGCGTCACGAGAACCCGTTTTTTTGCATTGACGATGAGCGCAAAACCCTGTGGCTTGATCTCCTCGATCATGGTATGGATGGTTTCGCGGACGTTTTCATTATCCGCATCGGGAAGATGGAGGGCGATCTGAAGCTGCTGGATCGCCTTTGCCGCCTCGCCCATTGCTCTGTAGGTTTGAGCAAGCATGACGTGCGGTCCCGCATAGCCGCGCCTCAGGCCGATCACCGCAACGCGTTCCGCCGCCGCTTCGCCGAATCGTTTCTGCCCTTCGAGCGCTTCGGCAAGCCCGACATGCGGGAAGAAGTGTTGCGGGGCCAGCTCCACAAGCTTGCGAAAGCAGGACTCCGCAGATTCATATCGTTCCCAGCGAAGGAAAATGGTGCCCATTTTTGTCCAAGCTTCGCTGCAGTTTGGAAAGTGGAAAACTGCCTGGTCGAACTTTTTGAGCGCGACCGCATCGTTGCCATGTTCTTCGGCGGCGCAACCCTCCAGAAAGAAGGATTTGCCAATCGCCGCCTGGTCGGACTCGTTCACCTGCATAAACAGCACCTTACCAACACTCGCTCCGGCGTTTAGCATGGACCCCTCCAGTGGAATCAGTACTCCTTTAATGATACACCCGCGCCTCAGGTCCATGGTGCGTTTTGGTGGAAATCCGGTGGACAGAAGCCCCTGCGACACAACCGTCGCGGGGCTCTTCTTTTGCTTGAAAAAGATGGCGCGGGCGGATATAATGGCGGCAGGGAGGTGTATTGAAAATGGCGACAGCGGCAGCGGCGAGGCAGAATGCCAAACTGTTCGTGAGCGAAGGGAAGACGATACCGGACGAGAAGTGGAAGCAGGCGTTATCGTCCGAGCGGCTGAACCAGCGCGAGCGGAAAGCAATCGAGTTTCTTCGGGATCGCGGAAGGATCAAGCACCACGAAAAAACGCAGCTGGATTTTTTCAGCTGTGACCTCCGCACGTTCAACGAAAAAAGCGAGCGGTACGGATTTGGCATACGGCTGAATACGGTGGATGGCGTCATCGTTCCCACCGAGTGCTGAGCCCCGTAATCGGCAAATAATAACAGCAGAACGAGACGCTCCATGTGGGGCGTCTTTCTTTTTGACAATCCATCCGTCAATCGGTAGAATGCGGGCAGCTTCCGTTACGGACGGTGGAAAGGAATAAGGATATGATTTGGTTAAATGATCGCGCGCAGGGAGATGCTCTTGAAGGCTCTTTCCGTTCCGGCCGGCAGCATTCAGTTGGCGATCTTCGGAGTGGAAAAGATGAGGTTCTTCTCTACAATGCACAGGGAGCCCCGATCCATTTTCCTGAGCCGATAGAGAGAAATAGCGACGGTTCTGTACGAACAGAATTGGATCGGGCTTGTCAGCAGGCATTTCTTCCATTTCTCAAATTGTTCGGCTCGTTCTTTGTCGATACGGACGGCAGAGAAAATGGATAGCGTTGCCCCACCAACAGAAAGTCCCGGCTTTCAATGGCGGGGCTTTTCTTTTTTATAATAAAAAATGGGTAGGGGGAGTCGCCCGCGAGTCGTGTGCTCGTCGTCACTCGCACGCGCTCTGGGCACCGCCTCACAAAAATTTTCTGCTGAAAATTTTTGCTCCAGCGTTCGCCTCCTCATCAAGCTCAGCCACAAATACAAAACAGCTTTCGCCGAACGGTCATCTGCCTGGAGGCGAAAGCTGTTTTGTATTTGTGGCTGAGCGGGTAGGGGGAGTCGAACCCCCGACTTCACCTTGGAAGGGTGACGTAATACCGTTATACCATACCCGCGATGCGGCGGCGCGCCGCGCGATCCGCGTGATTTAATCTACCATTCCTACTTGCTTTTTTCAATGATTTTTGCTAAAAATAGGTAATCAAATTCATGGGCAAATTCTCACGTCGGACAAAGATCATTGCGGCTTTCGTCGTCATCGTCGCCGTGGGATATGGCCTCGCGCTCTTTTTTGAGTCCGAGAACAAAGTGCCCGCGGACTTCACCGCGGCGCGGCAGCAGGGCGCGATCATCGCGCAGACCATCGTCAATTCGTCCAACCAGGCCACGCAGGAATTGCAGGGGATCGATCAGTTTGACGAGGAAGGGAATTATTCGGCGGCGCTCGCGTCGACGACCGACCTTATCAACCAGAGCGCGGGATTGCGCGATCAGGCGGTCCAGCTTTCCGCGGCCGTGACGCAGATGACGAACGACCTTCCGCAGATAAAATCACAAGAGGCGCAGCAGGATGCCTTGCAATCCATCACGATCCGGCTCGCGGTCATCAACGAGCTCATCTCGTACAGCAACGACCTCGACAAGCTGCTCGCCGCGCTCCAGTCGCGTTTCAGCGGAACACCGGTGCCGAACGCCCAGATCTCCTCGATCGTCCAGCAGATCAATGCCGACGTGAACCTGATCAACACCTTTAACGCGCAGGCCGGGCAGGCGATGGATAAATTTGATAGTATAGAGAACGGGCAGTAGCAAACGCGGATGTAGGGCGCATAGCTCAACGGTTAGAGCACCGAGCTTATACCTCGGCGGTTCTAGGTTCGAATCCTAGTGCGCCCACCATTTTCCCGGCAGCGGAAATGCTACTATTATAGTGATGACCATCGGCATTTATACGTCGGAACACTATCTCCAGGCAAAGAAGGCCTCCATAGAGGAGGCGGTCAAGAAGCTCGGGATAGACGCGGCGATCGTGTCGGGCGACACGTTCCGGCCGTCGCTGCCGGCGCAGACGTTCGGGTTCGAGGAGATGTTCACGCGCGCCCGCGGATGCGCAAAGCAGGCGATCGATCTCAACGGTGCGGACATCGGGATCGGCATCGAGAACTCGCTCAGCCTCATGTACAGCATCCACGAGTGGTATTATGTGATCGGCATCTCGATCGAGACCAAGGACGGCGGCCATGCGGAAGGATTCACGCCGGGCGTCCGCATCCCGCTGTGGATGATGAAGCAGGTACAGGAAGACAAGGTAAAGATCGACTCGCTTACCTCGAGCCTTGCCGGAGAAGACGATCCGATCGTCTATTTCTCCGGAGGGACGCTCACAAGAAAGGACATCATGGTTCCCGCGCTGCTCTTGGCGTTCGCGAACCTGAATTTGCAAACGCGGCCACCGGCCTAGACAAAGAGAAGCTGAAAGAGTATAGTATTTTCAGGAGAGGATCATGCTCAGACGAATGATGAATGCCCGCGTGCTCCCCGTGAACTTTGTTATCGCATTTCTTGCGATCGCCACGGCCGCCGCGGGATATGCCTTCCTGGCCCACCTCTGATGCCCAGCGCAAAAAGCCCATGCTTTCGCGCTGGGCTTTTTGCTATCTTCCTATGCCGGTATGGGCCTTATCTTGAACGGCTTCAGCACCGCGTTGAAGTCATCCTGTTCAAGCACCTCTTTTTCCATCAGCGTGTCCGCGATCTTCTTGAGCGCCTTCTTGTGGGTCTTCAATATTTTCTCCGCGATATCGTACGCGTGGATGAGGAACTTGCGCACCTGCTCGTCGATCTCGCCCGCGACGCGCTCGGAATAGTTTTTTTCGTTGGAGATCTCCTGGCCGAGGAACATCATCTGCTCGCTCCGGCCGAAGACGATCGGGCCGAGGTCGCTCATGCCGTAGCGGACGACCATGCGGCGCGCGAGTTCGGACGCTTCTTTGAGATCGCTTGACGCGCCGGTGGAGATGTCGCCGAAGATGAATTTTTCCGCGGCATAGCCGCCCATCATCATCGCAAGGTCCGCCATGAACTGCGCGCGGGTCTTGAGGTGCTGGTCCTCATTCGGGAGCTTCATCGTGTAGCCGCCGGCAAATCCGCGGGAAATGATGGAGACCTTCTGCACCGGGTCGGCATCTTTGACGGATGCCGCGACGAGCGCATGGCCGCCCTCGTGATAGGCCGTGACCTCCTTTTCTTTCTGCGAGATGACGCGGCTGCGGCGCTCCGGGCCCATGATCACCTTTTCCGCGGCCTCAAGGAGCTCGGCCTGGCCGATGGACTTCTTGTTGTGCCGCGCGGAGGCGATGGCGGCTTCGTTCATCAAATTGGCAAGGTCGGCGCCGGAGAAGCCCGGCGTGCGCGCCGCGACGCGGCGGAGGTCCACGTTCTTTTCGAGCACTTTGCCTTCGGCGTGGATCTTGAGGATCGCCTCGCGGTCGTTCATGTCGGGGAGGTCGAGGATGACGCGGCGGTCGAAGCGGCCGGGGCGCAGGAGCGCGGGGTCGAGCACGTCGGGGCGGTTCGTGGCGGCGAGGACGATGACGCGCGTGTCGCGGTCGAAGCCGTCCATCTCCACGAGGATCTGGTTCAGCGTCTGTTCGCGCTCATCGCTGCCGCCGCCCATGCCGGCGCCGCGCTGGCGGCCGACGGCATCGATCTCGTCAACGAAGAGAATGGCGGGCGCGGCGCGTTTGGCCTGCATGAAGGCGTCGCGCGTGCGCGAGGCGCCGACGCCGACGAACATTTCCACGAACTCGGACGCTGAGATATAGAAGAAGGGGACGTTGCTCTCGCCCGCTACCGCGCGCGCGACGAGCGTTTTGCCCGTGCCCGGAGGTCCCATCAGTAATATGCCGCGCGGGATCCGCGCGCCGAGATCCAGGAACTTTTGCGGATTCTTCAAAAAGTCGACGACCTCTATCAGTTCCTCCTTCGCCTCTTTTAATCCCGCGACATCCTTAAAGAGCACCTTGTCTTTGACGGTGGAAAGCTTGAGGTTGGAGCGGCCGAAGTTGAACGCCTGGTTTACGCCGGTCTTTGCCTGGCGGAACATGAACCAGAAGAGCGCGCCGATGATGAGAAGCGTGAGGATCGGGTCGATCAGGATGCTCGCCCAGAACTCCCAGCCGGACTGGTTCTCGATCTCGAGGTCCACGTTCTGCATCGCCGACTGGTCCACGCCGAGGTTCTTCAGGGTGTCGGTGATGCTCACGCCGTCCTCTTTCTGTGAGACGGCGGCGCTGCCATCCGTCATCGTGACGTCAAGCTCGTCGCCGTTCACCTTGATCTGTTTGACCTGGCCGGCATTGATGTCGGTCACGAGCTGATCGAGATTGAGGGTGGTGGGCTGGCTTTGCGGCTGAACGAAATATGAAAAGATGAGGGAGATGACGATCAGCGTGATGACCGCCCAAATGATGTTCTTGGTAAGGTTGGACATGTGAATGTTCGGTGGAGGAGTTAATTTATGTAATACAATTATAGGGAAAATTTCTTGCATGGTCAAAAAATGATACAATGGACAGTATGGCAATTCTGAGCGAAATAACGCTTCTGCTGTGGATCGCGTTCATCGTCTATTGGGGGGTCTCCGCGATCGGCGTCAAAAGGAACGTTGAGGGCGGCTCGTGGGCGCGCGGCGCGGGCTTCCGCATATTGTTGGTGGTCGCCATCGTGCTGATCCTTCAGGCATCAGCGGGCGTTACCCCGTCGGGTTTCTGGGGATATCGCTTCGGCTATGGCGTGGAGCTCGCGGGCGCCATTCTTTGCGCCGCGGGCATCGCGTTCGCGATCTGGGCGCGGCGGCATCTGGGAACGAACTGGAGCGGGACACCCTCCATAAAAGAGGGACACGAGCTTGTGACGACGGGCCCGTACCGCTTCGTGCGCCACCCGATCTATACGGGGATGATCCTTGCGCTGTTCGGATCGGCGCTCGTGAACGGCGCCGTATGGTTCATCGTCTTTGCGGTGTTCGCCGGCATGTTCCTGTGGCGGATCCCGGTGGAAGAAGGATACATGATGCGGCTTTTCCCGGACCAATATCCGGAATACAAAAAGCGCACCAAGGCGCTCATTCCGTTCGTGTGGTAGCGCGCGCCGCGAGAAGTATCGGCAGAAGGAACAGCGCAAGGATCGGCGCGGAGTTCGGATCGGTCGCGGTGGCGAACGGGAACGTCTGAATGCCGCCGAATGTCTGGCCGAAGCCCCAGACGATGAGCAGGAACACCAGCGTCGCCCACGCGACGGCCTTGTTGGGGACGAGGAGCAGCAGGATCCCGAAGCACGCGAGCAGGTCCACCGCGATAAGGTTGCCGATGACCGTTCCCTGCGGGCCGATCGCGCCGAGCGAATTTGATATTGAGGGGACCATGACGAGCATGGAGAGCATGGTCGGCTGCCAGAACATCGGCATGAGGTTCAGCACGACCCCCACAAGAAAGACGATGCCCGCCACAAGCGGGAGTTTTTTATGCCAAGAAAAGAGCAGGCAGAGCGCGAGGATCGCGTAGAGCAATGCGGAGCCCGGCGCGCCGGTATAGAACGTGGCGTTGCCGGTAAAAAGAATGCCGAGCCCTTCGCCGAACACCCAGACGATAAGCGCCCACGCGACGGAGAGCCATAGGCCGAATCGCTGTACGCCGCGCGGGAATGGAAAAACGAGCAACGCGCCGATCAAAAGCTGGACGAGCGCCGACGCAAGGTTGGACCAAAAAATATGCGCGGCAAATAAGTTGATGCCCGCGGCGATGAGCGCGGCGAGCGGCGCCGGCTGGCCCTGGAGGGTGGGCGCGAGCACGGACGTCACGAACGCGTTCGTGAACATCGCCGGCTGCAATTGCAATATGCCGTCAACGAGCCACAGGATGCCGAGGCAGATCGTCACTGTCCGTCCGGGGTCGCGCGCGCCTTTCATATCTTTATTATTGCGCCTTTACCGCTTTTTGGAAAAGGTCCTTCAATTTGCCTTGCGGGTCGTACTTTTTCTTGAGCATATCATACGCGTCTTTGTCGTAGATCGCCCAAAATTCTTCCGGCGTATAGAAGGAATCCGAATAGAGCCCTTTCTTGCCATGGAGGTCGGATACTTTCTTTTCGATGAGGCGGTTGTAATGGCCGTTCTCTTTTTTTGTCGGCACGGAATCCCAAAATCCGAAATTGACATACGTCGTTTCCGGATCGAACGGGCAGAGGCTGAAGCGCGCGGTTTTGTCGTATGCCCTGAACGGACAGACCCAGACGGGCCGGATGTTGATCGCATCAAAGAAAAACGTGAAGAAGTCCGGCACGGCGGCGATGGGGACGTCCACGTCCTGAATGATCTGCTCGCGGCGCGTGAAGCCGCGCGAAAGCGCGAGAAGCGTTGGATGGCGCTGGGCGATCGCGCGGATCTTCCAGTAGCCCGCGGAGTTGAGCCGCTTCTTCCCGAAGAGCGGCCGCAGGAGCGGGTTCTGCGCGCCGAAGTGCATTGAACACCAGAACCAGTCCGTGTCCCAGCGCCAGATGTAGTCGCGGACGGAAAGAAGGTCCTCGCTCCTCGTTTTAATGGATTTATAATAAATATTCTCGTATGTGTAATCGCTCGCCTTCTCCGCGGCATCCGTGAATGTTCCGGTGGTCATATACATTTCCTGCGGGGTGAATATCGTCCCGTCCACGAAGTCCACGCCGCCCGGCGCGCCGGCGGGCGTCGCGCAGATCTTTTTGAGCGCCTCAAAATAATCCGGCGCGTTCCCGTAGCGCGTATGCGCGATCTTTACGAACGGCTTTACGGGAATGAGCATCACGCGGAGGCGCAGCGCGTAGCCAAGCGCGCCGTACGAGTTCGGGAACCCATAGAACAGGTCGGCATTTTCCTCTTTACTGCACACGACGGTGTCGCCGTTCGCGAGGAGGATCTCCATCTCGATCACCGTCTCGTGCACGAGGCCGTAGCGGAACGACGACGATTCGATGCCGAGCCCGGCGACCGCGCCGCCGACCGTTATGGTCTTCAGCTGGGGAACGACCGCGGGCATGAAGCCGTGGGGCAGCGTTCCGTCGACGAGGTTCTCATACGTTGTCATCCCTTCCACATCAGCCCAGCGCCCCTCTCTGTTCACCGCGAGCACATGATTAAAATCACGCACGCTGAGCCGCTCCTGCGGCACACCCGCGCGTTCGCGAAAAAGGTTGGAGGTATCTTTTGCAATGCGGACATCGCGCGCGCGACGCATCTGTTCGGAGAGCCGCGCCTTCCTGGATTCGTATTCGGCGTACGGCATGCTAGCGGACGGAGCGATAGCCGCCTACGACGCCCTTCTTTGAGAGCACCAATTGCCAGAGTTGGATCTTGCGCGCGCGGAACGAGCCGGCGCAGGAGAGAAGATAATAATTCCACATACGATAGAAGCGGTCGTCATAATCCTTCTTTATGAGCGGCCAGCTCGCGACAAAGTTCTCATGCCAGGCCATGAGCGTCGGATCATAGTACGCGCCGAAGTTGTGCCAATCCTCCAGCACGAACGTGCCTTCGAGCGCGTCGCCGAACTGTTCGATCGAGGGAAGGTTGCCGTTGGGGAAAATATATTTATTCGTCCACGGGTCGGCGATCGTCGTCGATTTATTCGAGCCGATCGTGTGAAGGAGGAAGATGCCGTCATCCGCCAGCCGCTCCTTTGCGACGCCAAGGAACGTCTTGTAGTTCTTGTAGCCGATGTGCTCGGCGAGGCCGACGGACACAACGCGGTCAAAAGTGCCTGTGGCGTCGCGATAGTCCATCAGTTTATATTCGACGGGGAGGCCCTGCGCCGCCTCGCGAGCGAACTTGATCTGCTCTTTGGAAATATTATATCCGACGCCGCTTATGCCGTGATGCTCCGCCGCATATTTAAGGAAGCTGCCGAAGCCGCATCCGAGATCGAGCATTTTCATGCCCGGCTCGAGGCCGATCTTTTTGCAAATGAGCTCGAACTTCGCTTCCTGCGCCTGGTCGAGGTCGTACGACGGATCCTTCCAGTACGAGCAGGTGTACGCCATGGTCCTGCCGAGCATGTGCGTGTAAAGTTCGTTCCCGACGTCATAATGTTTTTCCGCGACCTGCTTGGAGCGCGACTTTGTCTGATGATTGAAGATCGCCGCCTTCACGTAATGCGCCGCCATCTTCCAGTTTTTCAGCCGGTCATCGAGGTCCGCGCGGAGCACGCGGAAAAAGAATTCGTCCAATCGTTCGCAATCCCACCATCCGTCCATATACGACTCGCCGAGCCCAAGGTACGGATTGTTGAACACACGCGCGTAGAATTCCTCGTTGCGCACCTGAATATCCCACGGGTCAGTGCCGTTTATTTTGACGCCCGCCTGTGCGGCAAGCTCGGTAATGATGCCTTTTTCATCCTTCATGCAAAGATTACTCTATTATAAAGAGTATAATTAAGTGATGCAAAGGGTTTCTCTGGCGCGAACGATAGCGATATTTCTGGCGGCGGCGATCGTTGCCGGCGGCGGCGTGCTTGTCTATGCATATTTTCACAATGTCGGCGGGACGCCGCCGGCCGGCCCGGCAGCGTCTTCGACAGGGTTCGCGAACATCGCGTGCATGGAGAGCCCGGACTATTTTGTGGTGGACAATGGCCCGCAGGAGCCGGGACTTGATGTGATCGCCAAGCACAAAACATCGCCGGACGAGACGTTCCCGTGCGCCGACGTTACGGCGTCGTCGGATGTGGTCGTGCAGAACGACCTGCCGGAGTTCGTGCTCGGCGTGACACAGCGCTTTCTCGTGATCGATTCGGGCACCGCGCCGCCGCCACGCGGGCTCATCATCTACGATCTTGACGCGCAGACGTCAACTTTTAGCGACACGTATGCGGCGCCGATCGACATCGCGACGGACACGGTGACGTACTGGGAAGCGACAAAGCAGGCGCCGACCGCGGCCAATTGCCCGGACCTCGCGCAGTATTCCGCCGACGGACTGGGCGCGGTGATAGAGTCGCACGTCACGCTGGACCTCAGCACGATGGCAACGACGTCGCTCGGGGCGTACCAGTGCGAGCCGACGCAATAGATTTTATCCGCAAGCCGCCTATAATAAGAAATACCATGGCGGTTGGCTTGAAAATTCAGAATCCCACAGCGGGAGGCGCGGCGCGCGGCCTTACGAACGCGGAAGCGAAGCGGCGTCTCGCGCAATACGGCCCGAATGCGATCATAGAAAAAAAAGAGAGCGCGGTTTTGAAGTTCCTCGGATATTTTTGGGGACCGATCCCGTGGATGATCGAGGCGGCGATCATTCTTTCCGCGATCGTCGGCCACTGGTCGGATTTTTTCATCATCCTTGTATTGTTGTTCGCGAACGCGGTGATCGGATTTGTTGAAGAGAGCCAGGCGGGGAATGCCATCGCGGCGCTCAAGGCGCAGCTTGCGATCCGCGCGACCGTCCTGCGCGATGGCACATGGACGCGCGTGAACGCGGCGGACCTTGTTCCGGGCGACGTCATCCGCGTGCGTCTGGGCGATATCGTGCCGGCGGACGCGCGGCTTTTGGAGGGGGATCCCGTCGAAGTGGACCAGTCGGCCCTCACCGGCGAGTCGTTGCCGGTCAGCCGCAAAGCCGGCGAAAAATTGTTTTCCGGATCCATCGTGCGGCAGGGAGAGGCGGACGCCGAAGTGTCCGGCACGGGCAAGAACACGTATTTCGGCAAGACCGCCCAGCTCGTGCAGCAGGCGCATACGGTGAGCCACTTCCAGCGCGCGATACTCAAGATCGGCAACTATCTGATCGGCCTCGCGCTCGTGATGGTCGCGATCATCTTCGCCGTCTCGCTCGCGCGCGGCAATCCCGCGCTCACAACGCTCGAGTTCGCGCTCGTGCTTCTCGTTGCCGCGATCCCCGTCGCGATGCCCACGGTGCTTTCGGTGACGATGGCGGTCGGCGCGCGCCTGCTTGCAAAGAAGGACGCGATCGTGAGCCGTCTCACGGCCATCGAGGAATTTGCCGGCATGGATGTGCTCTGTTCCGACAAGACGGGGACGCTTACCGAGAACAAACTGACGCTCGGCGAGCCGTTCAGCGTCGGCGGCGTGCCGCCGGACGAGATCATCCTGTGCGGCGCGCTCGCCGCGCGGCGCGAGGACGAGGACACGATCGACCTTGCGGTGATCGGCGGCATCAAAGACGGGCAGGCGCTCGCCGCGAATCGCGTGCTGCATTTTCAGCCGTTCGATCCCGTGCATAAGCGCACGGAAGCGCTTGTTGAGGCGCCGGACGGAAAGCGGTTCCGCACGACGATGGGCGCGGTGCAGGTGATCATGGAACTGTCGGCCAACGCCGCGCGCGCGCAGGCGGCAGTGGACGAAGCGGTGGAAGGATTCGCCAAGCGCGGGTTCCGGTCGCTCGGCGTCGCGCGCGCGGAGGGGGAAAGCGGCGCGTGGCAGTTCCTCGGCGTCCTGCCCCTCTTTGATCCGCCGCGCCCGGATGCCGCGGCCACGATCGCGACCGCGGAGCAGATGGGCGTGGACGTAAAGATGGTGACGGGCGACCAGCTTGCGATCGCAGAGGAGACCGCGCGCCAGCTGGGACTCGGGACGAACATCCTTAACGCCGGCAGCGGAGATCTTGCGGGCCGCGTGGAGTCGGCCGACGGTTTTGCACAGGTGTTCCCGGAACATAAATTCAATATTGTGGAAGCGCTGCAAAAAAAGGGCCACATCGTGGGGATGACGGGCGATGGCGTGAACGACGCGCCGGCGCTCAAGATCGCGGACTGCGGCATCGCCGTGTCGGGCGCGACGGACGCCGCTCGCGCCGCCGCGGACGTGGTCCTGCTTTCTCCCGGACTTTCCGTGATCATCGATTCAATAAAAGAAAGCCGTCGCATCTTCCAGCGGATGACGAGCTACGCCATCTATCGCATCTCGGAAACATTGCGCGTGCTGCTTTTTATGACGCTCGCGATCCTCGTGTTCAATTTTTATCCGGTGACGGCGGTAATGATCGTCATGCTCGCGCTGCTGAATGACGGTGCCGTGCTTGGGATCGCGTTCGACCGCGCGCATTATAAAAAATCGCCGGACGCATGGAACATGCGCTCGGTACTCGGCGTCTCCACCGTGCTCTCCGTCATTGGCGTCGTCGCCACGTTCGGACTGTTCTATCTCGCCGAACGCGTGTTCCGCCTCAGCCAGGCCGATGTGCAGACCTTCATGTATTTAAAGCTCTCCATCGCGGGCCAGCTCACGATCTTCCTCACGCGCACGCGCGGGCCGTTCTGGTCCGAGCGGCCGGCGAACGTTTTGCTCGGCGCCACGGTTGCGGCGCAGGTGATCGCGACGCTCATCGCCGTGTACGGCGTCTTTATGGCGCCGCTCGGATGGGGGTGGGCACTCTTCGTGTGGTGTTACGCCGGCGCGTGGTTCCTCGTGAACGACCGCGTGAAGCTGTGGGCATACCGGATCTTCGACCCGGATGAGGAAGGTAAGAAGGCGGAGGTTCTGGCAAAAATATAAAGAGGGCTTGACAGGGGAGATTGGTGCCCTATAATACGATATATCGTGTTATATCACGATAGCATGATATGTAATATAGTAAGCAGGAAAAGGCCGAAAAACATCATAAACATTAACTTTAATTAAAAATCATGTTTGGAGAAGAAAATAATGAAGGATTAGGAGGGTTCGGTGGCGGTTTCGGGCCGGGCTTTGGGCGTAAACGGTTCTTTGAGCGGGGCATTCTGAAGATGATGATCCTCGAAGTCGTGAACGATCGCCCGCGGCACGGGTATGACATCATGCAGGAACTGGAGGAAAAATTTCAGGGGTTTTATACGCCGAGCGCCGGATCGATCTATCCCATCCTCCAGCTTTTTGAAGACCGGGGATTCGTCACCGGGAGCGAAGAGGACGGAAAGAAGATCTATACGATCACCGCAGATGGCAAGAAAGAGCTCGCGAAATATAGCGACCGGCTGAAACACATCAAAGATCGCTTTGAAAATCGCTTTGGGCCGGGGCGTGGCGGCAATCTTCGCGACCTGCGCGGCGAGATCCGCGAGACCCTGAAGATCGTCATGCGCAACGCGCGCGAAGGGGCGCTCAAGGACCCGGAAACAATGAAGAAGCTTCGCGCCGCATTCGCGGATTTCCGCGGCGACCTGGAAAAGATATTCGCGGAGAAGAAGAACTAGGATGGATCCGGAAAATTGACAACGGCGGCCGCATATATGGGGCCGCCGTTGTTTTTCCCCGATCTGCCACCTACAACGGCCTCAGGAAGCGCAACGTAAAGGCTGTGAACAGAAGGACGATCCCGATATTTGCCATCAGCCGTTCCCAGAAATAATTCCTGAAGAACAGGATGTCGACGACGATCACAACGGCTATCAAGAGCACGACGATGCCGGCGACCACATAAGAAGAGTTCATAAAAATAGATAGTGACGCATTGGCGAGCGGCCTTTAACTAATTCTAGCATTAATGACTTTGCCATAGCGGGAAATTTGTTTTTTCTTTAAAGCAGCGGAAGCCGAACCTGTCTGGCGGGGCAAGCTGGGGACGTAGACCATCGGCCAAAGGGATGATATAATTTCCTTATGCCCCCTCGTTTCCGCAGGGCATTCACCCTCATCGAACTCCTCGTCGTGATCGCGATCATCGCCATCCTCGCGGTGGTCGTCGTTTTGACGCTCAACCCCGCTCAGCTTCTTGCGCAATCCCGCGATGCGAACCGTGTGAGCGATATGGCGACGTTGAATTCGGCGGTCAGCCTCTACGAAACCGACCAATCCGGGAGCGTCGGCACAAGTTCGATTGCGTATATATCGCTGCCGTCGCCCTCGTCGACGTGCGCCACCCTCGGCATTGCGACATCGGCATATGCATATGCGTGCAGTTCGTCTTCCAACTACCGCAACACGAACGGCACGGGATGGATGCCAATCAATTTTCAAAATATCTCGAGCGGAGCCCCCTTCGGCAGTCTCCCCGTCGACCCCGTAAATCAGACGTCTTCGAATCTTTATTACGCGTACGAGGCGGCCGGTACCCAATACACGCTTTCTGCCTTCATGGAATCGCAGAAGTATGCGAGCACCATGGCAACGACAGGGAGCGTGGATCCGGGCCTCTATACCATAGGGTCCGGCATTTCGGTACTCCCTGATGCGTCGCGCGGGCTGGTCGGCTTCTGGCCGCTCAACGAAGGGACGGGAACCGTCGTATACGACATGAGCGGCTACAACGCGACCGGAAGCTGGCAGGGAAGCCTGGCGGGGACTTCGGGCCATTATTCAAGTCCAGGTAAAAACCAAAGTTATGCGGCATATTTCAACGGGACCAATAATTATATTCCCATCACGTCCCTCTCGCCGCTCAGTAACCTTTCGGCATTCACGCTTAGCGCCTGGGTGAACGAAACGGCGTCCGCCACCGAGATGCTGTTCAATGAAGGAACCGATTCGGGCCACGACATCACTATTTTTATCTGCGGCGGCGACCTTTGCGCGCAGGTCGACAATCCTTCGGATGGCACCGCCGTATCGCCACCGCTCAATCTTCCCGCTCCGCCGGCATATGCCCAGATCGTCGTCGTCTATAATGGAAACCAAACCGGCAACGCGAATCGGTTGCAGGTGTATTTGAACGACGTGCCGCAGACTCTCACCTTCGGCAGCTACACGGTTCCCGCGACGACCGCGAACCTGACAGGATATGAAAACATCAGCACCTATGGTAATGGCGGATTTAATTCCGGTTGGGATGGGTCGATCAGCGATTTGCGGATATATGACCGCGCGCTTTCGCCGACGGAGATCCAGGAGCTCTATAATGCGGGAGGGTGACGGGGCAGTGAGTTGAGATTAAGGCGGTTACGCTCCGCAAAAATGAGGTAGGGGGGGTCACTGTCAAAACGATGATATAACTGCGCTCTACGATCCGGAGTATATGGCGGCGGTGAGAGAAAAACTCAATATCATCAAGGCGTTCAAGGCGGCTCAGCTTTAAATCAGATCTGATGATTTGCTGTATTTGGTTGAAATAAATCCTTGTTTTAGCTATAATAAACACCATGATAGCGCAAGAAATAACCAAAAAGATGGAACCAGTTTTGAAAAAGCACGACGTGTCGTTCGCTGGCATTTTTGGTTCCCGCGCAAGAGGGGAGGAGCGAACTGATAGCGATGTCGATCTTCTGGTGAGATTTAATAAGCAAAAGGGACTTTTTGAACTCGCCGGACTGGAACGCGATCTTTCCGAATCATTAAACCTTAAAGTTGATCTTGTAACCGAAGGCGGTTTATCTCCGTTGCTCAAATCAGAAGTAATGAAAGACCTGCAACCCATTTATGGACAGAGATAAACTCTATCTCCAACATATTGTCGAGGCGATCAAAAAAATTCGGCAATATACCGGAGGGATCAGTGTCGAAGATTTTAAAAAAGATGCCCTCATTCAAGATGGTGTTGTTCGTCAGCTTGAGATTATCGGGGAAGCGGCAAGGGTAATGTCCGAAGAAACCAAAAAGAAATATCCGGAGATCCCGTGGTATAACATTTCAGGTATGAGAAACCGATTGATCCACGAATATTTCCAGGTGGATATCGATGCTGTCTGGAAAACCGTTACTGAAGATTTGGGGGCTTTACTTCAAAAATTCGAGGGGGAATAGGCACTTGCCGCATATCCCTATATCGCCGCGTGCATAAGTTTTGGGCGCCGGGGCACGGGATGCCAGGATTTGTTTATTCAGAAAGGAGCCGCCTCGGACAAGTCATTGCTTCCTTTGAAACTGCTCGAGCGGCACCGACATCTTCCATGCAAGTTCAAAGAGCGACTGGAAGGTGTCGGCGACCTCTTTGCTTTCGATAACAACGGCAAAGAGCTCTTTTTTGATCGAAAGGATGGCGACCTGGTCGCCGTAGATGGCGCCGTCGATGTAGAGGTCGAATTCTTTCGGGACGACACGGCCTTCGTAATTGCGGCCGAGGGCGGCATAGCCGAAATCAAGATCCTTCGGGTCTTCGGTGAGAAGGTCGCGCACGTGGATATTCTGTGACTTGATGATCTCTTTTAGCTTGTCGGCGCGCCCGACAAAAATTTCGGACAGATTCTTTAACGAACCGAAAAGGCAAACCGCCGGACTCTCGTAGATCTCGTCGTACACTTTTTCAATGCCGTTCCGGCCTTCATAGATCCTGATCTTCGGACGGATCTTGGATGCCGCCATCCGCGCCTGGAGGAGGGGAAGCGTTTGCTGAAGGAGGTCTTCCTTTTCCTTCAACGCGCGGAGCAGGATGTCCGGCTTCTCGGCAGCATAGAACGCCCGTCTATTATGGTGCGTTTTGATGGCAAAGTTCTTCGCGTAAAGTTGTTCGAGGATGACATACGCCGTCGGCCGCTTGATGCCCGCTTTCTTCGCGATCTCATGCACTTTTTCGCTGCCGAGATCGAGCAGGGCCAGGTACACTTTGGCCTCTTTTTCGTCAAGCCCCACCTTGGTGAGAATTTCTTCCAGGTCCATAGTTTTATTGCTTACTTATCCACAGGGGAATTGGGTGGCAATTTGAGAAAAACCACAGTGAACCGCACGCATTGTCGTCAGTATTTGACACCAAACAGCGGTCGCACTCATCCCCAAATGCACTTTCATTTCTATACTAGCCCCTCTTTATGTATATGTCAAAGATTATGACAACATTCTGCAAATATGCCATAAAATGCTTAAAATGAAGACATTTTCACGATTATAGCTATTGACAATAAATTTAAATGATATATTTTGAACGAGAAACGACCATGCAAGACCTATTCTTCGTTGCCACCATCATCGTGTTTTTCGCGCTGTGCCTTCTCTACGTGAAGGTGTGCGAAAAATTATGACCATGGCGACCATCATCATCGGCATCATTGCGGTCGGGCTTATCGTGTATCTCTTCTGGTCGATGATCCGTCCGGAGAATTTTTAAGCCATCATGCCTTTTATCGACTGGCTCCAGCTTGGCATCTACATAGTCGCGCTCGTGATCATCACGCGATATCTCGGCGCCTATTTGGTGCGGGTGCTCGATCCGGACGGCAAGACATTCCTCGACAAACTCATGAAGCCGCTCGAACGCCTGACCTATCGTTTGTTCCGCGTCGATCCGCACAAAGAACAGAACTGGAAGCAGTATACCGTTTCCATGCTGATGCTGAGCGTCGTGAGCTTGTTCTTCACGTACATCATCCTTCGTATCCAGCAGTGGCTTCCGCTCAATCCCCAGGGCCTGCCGAATTTGAGCCCGCATCTCGCGTTCAACACGGCGGTAAGTTTCACGACGAACACCAACTGGCAGAGCTATGCCGGGGAATCGACGATGTCGTATTTCTCGCAGATGGTGGCGCTCGTGATCCACAACTTCGTTTCGGCCGCCACCGGCATCGCTCTTGCCGCGGCGCTCGTGCGGGGCATCGCGCGGCACACGGCGAACACGATCGGCAATTTTTGGACCGACCTTACGCGCACGACCTACTATCTCCTTGTCCCGATCGCGGTCGTGTTCGCCGTCGTGCTTGTCGCGCAGGGCGTCCCGCAGAATTTCAATCCGTACACGACGGCGAACGTCGTGCAGCCGACGGGCGCGGTGAGCACGCAATCGATCCCGCAGGGACCGATCGCGTCACAGGAAGCGATCAAGATGATCGGGACGAACGGCGGCGGCTATTTGAACGCCAATTCCGCTGCGCCGTACGAGAACCCGAACGGCCTTTCGAACTTCCTCGAAATGCTCGGCATCATCGCTATCTCGAGCGCGCTCACGTACTACTATGGCCGGATGGTGAAGAACCAGCGGCACGGCTGGGCGATCTGGGCGGCGATGCTCATCGTCTGCCTCGTCGGGTTCTTCGTCGTGTATCACTACGAGCAAGCGGGAAACCCGATCCATCAGCAGCTGGGAGTCGCCGCGCAGGACGGCAATATGGAGGGCAAAGAGGTGCGGTTCGGCATTTTCGATTCGTCGCTTTTTGCGACGCTCACGACCGACGCGTCGAACGGCGCGGTGAACTCGATGCACGATTCGTTCACGCCGCTCGGCGGCATGGTGCCGATGGTGAACATCCAGCTCGGCGAAGTGATATTCGGCGGCGTCGGCTCCGGTCTCTACGGCATCATCGTGTTCGCCATCCTCGCCGTTTTCATAGCCGGGCTCATGATCGGACGGACGCCGGAATATCTCGGCAAAAAAATAGAGGCGTACGACGTAAAGGTGTCCATGCTTTCGGTGCTCGCGCCCGTGTTCACGATCCTCGGGTTCACGGCGCTCGCGTCGGTCACCCAATGGGGGCTTGCGGGGCTCAATAATGCCGGGCCCCACGGGTTCAGCGAGATCCTCTATGCATTCAGCTCCGCGACGGGGAACAACGGGAGCGCGTTCGCGGGCCTTACGGCGAACGCCATGTGGTATGACACGACGCTCGGCGTCGCCATGTTCTTCGGCCGCTTCATCACGGTGATCCCGGTCATGGCGCTCGCGGGTTCGCTCGCGCAAAAGAAGCTCGTGCCGCAGGGATCGGGCTCGTTCCCGGTGACCGGACCGATCTTCGTGATCCTCCTCATCGCCGTCGTGCTTCTCCTCGGCGCGCTGACATTCTTCCCGGCGCTCACGCTCGGCCCGATCGTCGAACACTTCCTCATGCACTCGGGAACGTTATTCTGACCAACCGCCATGGCCATCAAACAGCGCAGCATATTCGATACGACGATCATCTTTCCCGCCATCAAGGACGCGTTCTTGAAGCTCGACCCGCGCAGGATGGTGAGGAACCCGGTCATGTTCGTGACGATGATGGGCGCGATCGTAACGACCGCGGAAATCTGGTTGAGCAATGAGCCGCGAGGGTTTGTGGCCCAGATCGCGTTGTGGCTGTGGTTCACCGTACTTTTCGCCAACTTTGCGGAAGCGATGGCGGAAGGGCGCGGCAAGGCGCAGGCGGATGCGCTACGCAGGTCGCGGACCCAGCTCTTCGCGATGCGCTTCAAGCACGACGGCGAACTTGAGAAGATCGGCGCGGAACTTTTGAGGAAAGGCGACGTGGCGCTCGTGGTCGCGGGAGACACCATCCCCGGCGACGGCGAGATCGTCGAAGGCGCCGCGACCGTGGACGAATCGGCGATCACCGGCGAATCGGCTCCCGTCATCCGCGAAGCGGGCGGCGACCGGAGCGCGGTGACCGGAGGCACAAAAGTGCTTTCGGACCAGATCAAGGTGCGCATCACGGCAAATCCCGGCGAGAGCTTCCTTGACCACATGATCACGCTCGTCGAAGGCGCGAAACGCCAGAAGACGCCGAACGAGATCGCGCTCACCATCCTCCTGTCGGCGCTCACGATCATCTTCATGGTGGTCGTCATCACGCTTCTGCCGATGGGCATCTATGCCGGAACGACGTTCTCCGTCACGATCCTCGTGGCGCTCCTTGTCTGCCTCATCCCCACGACGATCGGCGGCCTGCTCTCGGCGATCGGCATCGCGGGCATCGACCGGCTGGTCCAGCATAATGTCCTTGCCATGAGCGGCCGGGCGGTCGAGGCGGCGGGGGACGTGGACGTCCTTCTCCTCGATAAGACCGGGACGATCACGCTCGGCAACCGCCAGGCGACGGAATTCATTCCCGCTCCGGGCGTGATTGTGGAAGAACTGGCGGACGCGGCGCAGCTCGCGTCGCTCGCAGACGAGACGCCCGAAGGCCGGAGCGTCACGGTGCTCGCGAAGCAATTCGGCATCCGCGAACGCGAGATCCACGAGATGCCGTCCGCGGCGTTCGTCCCGTTTTCCGCGCAGACGCGCATGAGCGGCCTTGATATGGAGTTCACGAAATACCGCAAGGGCGAAGCGAACGCGATCCGCCATTGGTCGCGCGGAGCCTTCACTAAAGACACCGAATTGGAAGTGGAACGGATCGCAAAAGCGGGGGGCACGCCGCTCGTCGTCGCAACGCACGACAAGATCCTCGGCGTCATTTACCTGAAGGATGTTGTGAAGGGCGGACTCGTCGAACGGTTCAACCTGTTCCGCGAGATGGGCATCAAGACGATCATGATCACGGGCGACAATCCGCTCACGGCCGCCGCGATCGCGAAGGAAGCGGGCGTGGATGATTTTCTCGCCGAAGCGAAGCCGAAGGACAAGCTGGACCTCATCCGCCGGGAGCAGGCAGGCGGCCGCCTCGTCGCCATGACGGGCGACGGCACGAACGACGCGCCCGCGCTCGCGCAGGCCGACGTCGGCGTCGCGATGAACACCGGCACCCAGGCGGCGAAAGAAGCGGGCAATATGGTGGACCTTGATTCGAACCCGACGAAGCTCATTGAGATCGTCGAGATCGGCAAGCAGATGCTCATGACGCGCGGCGCGCTCACGACCTTCAGCATCGCGAACGACGTCGCGAAATATTTCGCCATCATTCCGGCCATGCTCCTCGCCACGTTCCCGGCGATCGCACCCCTGAACATCATGCACCTCACGAGCGCCTACAGCGCCGTGCTCTCCGCGGTGATATTCAATGCGATCATCATCGTCCTCCTCATCCCGCTCGCATTGAAAGGCGTGAAGTTCCGGCCCCTGCCTCCGGCAGCGGTCCTGCGCTGGAATCTTATCGTCTATGGCGTCGGCGGGATCATCGCCCCGTTCATCGGCATCAAGCTGATCGATCTCGTAATAACAGCGCTTCACCTCGTATGATCCATGAAAGAACTTCTTAAACAGATCCGGATATCGGTCGTCGCGACGCTCGTCTTCGCGGTCATCCTTTGCGGCGCGTATCCGCTTGTCGTATGGGCGTTCGGCCAGGCGCTTTTCCCATGGCAAGCGAACGGAAGCCTCATTGCGAACGCGAGCGGAACCGTGGTCGGCTCCGCGCTCATCGGACAGAATTTCAGCGGGCCGCAATATTTCGAGCCGCGTCCCTCGGCGGCGGGTGCGGGCTATGATCCGACCGCGTCCGGCGGCACGAATCTCGGTCCGACCTCGCAGAAACTCGCGACGATGATCCAGCAAAATATCGCCGCCTACCGCGCGGAGAATGGCTTGTCTTCGAGTACGCCCGTCCCGGCCGATGCGGTGACGGCATCGGGAAGCGGCCTTGACC